>DASWEU010000001.1:0-2756 GCA_036394595.1 Burkholderiales bacterium
CTTCTGCTCGATCGGCACCGAATTGCCGGCGCTGCCGGCGTTCGAGCCCTTGCCGAAGAAGCGGTAGCGCAGGTCGATGAAGGCGAGCATGCCGTCGATGCGCAGATCGTCGCCGCGCAGCCGCGTGGTCTGCGCCGCGCCCACGGCCCAGCTGCCGCTCGAGGTGTAGCCGGCCGCCACTGCCGTATTCGAGAGCGGCGATTGGTCGCCGAGATGGTAGAAGGGCATGACCACCACGGCGAGCCCCGTGCCGACCGTCGGATTCGAGATCGGGATCGGCGCGACCACGATGTCCTCGAAAAGGCGCGTTTGCGCGATCTCCTTCGAGGGGTCGACACCGATTTCCCTGGCGAGCTGCGCCGGATCGGCCGCATGCGCCGCCCACGCGATCCACAATACCGCGGCGGCGAGCCGCCTCACGGCTACTGCTTAGGCGCGGACTTCTTGGCCGACTTCTTGGCGGCGGGCTTCGGCGCCGGCTTTGGCTGCGGCTCCATCTCGACGATGACCGCTTGCGTATAGGCCACCGAGATGCGGTCGCCGGCCGAGATTTGCTCGAGCGGCACGCCGTCGGCAACCTTGAGCGCCAGCGTGACGCCGCTCGTGCCGCGCACCGCGATATAGCGGTTCTTGTAGTCCACCGCGTCGATCACCACCGAGCGCCGCTCGGTCTTCATGATCGTGCCGCCCGGCGTTCCGCCCTTCGGCGAAGCGGTGACGTCGCGCGTCTCGGACTGCGCGGGCTCGCCGCCTTTGCCGATGGCGACCGCGACCGCCTCGATGTATTTCATCTTGAAGCGGTCGCCCGCTTTCACCTTGTCGAGGTTCTGCGCCTCGGGCGGCACATTGAGGACGGCGACGTTGCCCTTCGGGCCGCGCACGGTGACGGTACGCTTGTCCTGGTTGACCCCCATGACGGTCACCACTGCCTCGGTCTGCTCGGCAGCGACCGCGCCATCCTTTAGCGATTGCGCGCTCGCCGGCGCGGCGAAGGCCAGCGTGCAAGCCAGAAGAGCCAAGGTCTGTTTCATGGCCATCTCCTAGCGGAAGCGCCAGCCGAAATCGAGGCGCCACTGCGTAAAGTTGGCCGAACCCTGCGCGCCGCCGCTGTCGGCGTATTGCGAGTTGACGATGGCGCGCACGAGATACGGGCCCATGTCCCAGCGCACGCCGGCGCCGACGTTCCAGCTGAACTTCGTCGTGTTCTGCGTCGGGATGTACGACGTGCACACCGGGCCCCACCACGGGTAGTACCAGCAGGAGTTCTGCGGCGGCCCGACCGGGATGTCGGTGTAGATGTGCGTCCAGCCCGCGCCGGCCGTGACGAGCGGCGTGAGCGGCCCGGAAAGCATGTTCCACGTGCCGTGGAAGCGGATGGTGCCGGTGTCGATCAGGCCGCTCGAGTTGATCGAGGCGGCGCCGTTGCCGTTGGCCGGCTGCAAGGTGGTCCGGTAATAGATCTCGCTCCACGCGAGGTCGACGCCGGCATTCAGGTTGGAAGTGAAGTTACGGGCGAAGCCGACGCCAAAGCCGTAGCCGCTGTCGGTCCGCGCCGTCGTGCCGCCCTCGAAGGAAAGGCTCTTGCTGTCGGTGAAGATCGGCGAGAGGTAGAACTCATAGGTGCCCGCGCGCGAAGACGACTGCGCCAGGGCTGGCCCCGCGCCGACGAGCAGGGCAAGCAGCGCAAGGTGTTTTAGCTTCATCGATCAGTCTCCTTCGGAGTGCGGTTGACGGTTGCAGAAATGGCGTTGAGCAGAAGCCGCTCGTCGAGCGGCTTGCGCAGATAGGCGCTCGCGCCGGCGGCGAGGCATTGCGCGCGCGTGGCGGGCTCGTCGTACGCGGTGATTACTACCGTGGGTACCATCGTTTTCGCGCTCCGCAGCTCCTGCAGCAGCTGCAGGCCGCTCATGCCCGGCATGTGCAAATCGAGCACGAGGCAATCCGGCGGCCGCAGCGCGGTCGCCTCGAGGAACTCCTTGCCGCTGGCGTAGCTTTCAGCCTGCAGCCCCGATGCGCGCAGGAGCCGTTTCAGCGCCTTGCGGACGGGCTCCTCATCATCGACGATCGCGATGTACGGCACCTTGCCTGCGATTGGAGCAGGTCAGGGGGCGGGTAGGAATTGGACCAAGGTCCCATACCGCCCTCGGTTCTCAGTCGAGCGGAGAAGCGGCTGTGATCGAACTTGTCAGACCTGCCGCGCGAGGGCGGGCAGGGTGACGAGGAAGGCGGCGCCGCCGCCGCGCCGCGTCGTCGCGCCGAGACGGCCGCCGTGGGCGGCGACAATCGATTTCGAGATGGACAGGCCGAGACCGAGGCCCTGCGCCTTCGTGGTGTAGAAGGCCTGGAACAGCGTTTCCGGCGGCACCTTGAAGCCCGGACCGCGGTCCACCACATTGACGTGTACCCGCCCCGCAGTCGCGAGGGTCTGCACAGTGAGGATGCGCTCCTCGGGCGCGCAGGCCTTCATGGCCTCGGCGGCGTTCATCATGAGGTTGAGCAGGAGCTGCTGCAGCTGGATGCGATCGCCGCGCACTTCCGGCAGGCGCTCGGCCAGCCGCAGCTGGAGCTGGATGCCGCGCGTGGTGAAGTCGCCCTGCACGAAGGTGACGACCTCGCGCACCAGCGGATTCAAGTCGACCGACTCGAGCAGGACCTCGCCGCGCTTGAACAGCGCGCGCAGCCCGTTGATGACATCGCCCGCGCGTTTGTCGGCGACGATGATGTCCTGCAGGATCTCCGAGAGCAGGGCCGGCTCG
>DASWEU010000002.1:0-37325 GCA_036394595.1 Burkholderiales bacterium
GCTTTCTGCGCCGCGCTCGGCGCGTCGCCCGACTCGCCTTTGAGGCACGAGCTCATGAAGCCCTTGCGCGCATCGCCTTTCTTGTCGCCGGCCTTCTCGTTGCAGTCCTTCATGCGCGACTGCTGCTTCTTCTGAGCCGGCGTGGCCTCCTTCTTGTCCTGCGCCCATGCATTGGAGGCGGCGAATACCAGGCACAGCGTGGCGATGGCGATTTTCATTGCGCTTCCTCCAGGAGACGTTCGATGGCGGTGACGAACTTGGGATCGTTCGGCTCGACCTTGGTGCCGAAGCTCTGCACTCGCCGCCCGCTGCGGTCGACGAGGTACTTGTGGAAGTTCCACTTGGGCGCCTCGCCGGTGGACTTGACCAGGTCGGCGTATAGCGGATTTTTTTTCAGCTCGGACTTGGCGAACATCGGAAAGTCGATCGCGTATTCGTTGACGCAGAACGTCGAGATCTCCTTGTTCGAGCCCGGTTCCTGGCCGCCGAAATCGTTCATCGGGAAGCCGAGCACCACCAGCCCCTTCGCCTTGTACTTGCGGTAGAGCGCTTCCAGCCCGTCGTACTGCGGCGTGTAGCCGCATTGGCTTGCCGTGTTCACCACCAGCAAGACTTTGCCGGCGTATTGGCACAGCGACTGGTTGTGCTCGTCCAGCGTCTGCACGTTGCGATCGAGGAGCGATGGGCAGGCAGTCATGGCGGAGGTCGGCACCCAGAGAAGAAAGCTAATAAGGAAGAGGCGCATCGGGCTTTAGCGGTTGCAGTGCGGCACGGAACTGCTTCTTGATGCGCTCGAGCGCCGCGTGGTTGTCGGCTTCAAAGCGGATCACGATCACCGGGGTGGTGTTCGAGGCCCGGGCGAGGCCGAAGCCGTCGGCGTATTCCACTCGCACGCCGTCAATCGTAAGCACCCGCTCGGCGCCTGGGAAGGGCCTGGCGGCCTGAAGTTTCTCGACCAGGGCATGCGGCTCGCCTTCGGCGAGCGCCCAGTGGAGCTCCGGCGTGGAGGGGGCGTTGGGTAGGGCTTTCAGCACCGCGCTCGGGTCCTTCTCGCGGGACAGGATCTCGAGCAGCCGCGCGCCGCCGTACAGCGCGTCGTCGAAGCCGTACCAGCGCTCCTTGAAGAACGTGTGGCCCGACATCTCGCCGGCGAGCGGCGCGCCGGTTTCCTTGAGCTTCGCCTTGATCAGCGAGTGGCCGGTCTTCCACAGCAGCGGCCGCCCGCCGTGGCGCTCGATCCACGGCGCCAGCAGCCGCGTGCTCTTCACGTCGTAGATGATCGCGGCGCCCGGCTGGCGCGACAGCACGTCCTTGGCGAACAGCATCAGCTGGCGATCCGGAAAAACGATCTCGCCGTCCTTGGCGACCAGCCCCAGGCGATCGCCGTCGCCGTCGAACGCGAAGCCCAGCTCGCTGTTCCCCGACTTTAATTTTCTTTTCAAGTCTTCGAGATTCGCGGGGTCGGAGGGATCGGGATGATGATGGGGAAACCTGCCGTCGACTTCGCAATAGAGCTCCTCCACTTCGCAGCCCAGGCGGCGGTAGAGGTGCGGCGCGAGCATGCCGGCGACGCCGTTGCCGCAATCCACCGCGATGCGCATCGGCCGCGCCAGCCTGACGTCGCCCGCGATGCGTTCGACATAGGCGTCGAGGACGCTGGCCTCGCGACGCTGGCCTTTTCCGCTGCTGAAAGCTTCTTTTTCGATAGATTTTTTTAAACCCAGAATCTCATCACCGTAGAGCGTGTCGCCGGCGACGACGATTTTCAGGCCGTTGTAGTCGGGCGGGTTGTGGCTGCCGGTGACGGCGACGCAGGAGCCGCAGCCGAGGTGGTGCGCGGCAAAGTAGATCACCGGCGTCGGCGCCATGCCGATGTCGATCACCTCCGCCCCTGCAGCCGTCAGGCCTTCCGTCAGCGCCGCGATGAGAGACGGTCCAGAGGCGCGGCCGTCGCGTCCCACCGCGAAGGTCGCGGCGCCGCGTTGCCGGCCGAGCGTGCCGAGCGCGCGGCCGACGGCGCGCACGATCGCGGGCGTGAGGCTGCGGCCGACGACGCCACGGATGTCATAGGTGCGGAAGATCTCGGCGGGAACGTTCACTCGGAGAAGAAGGCGAGCAGGCGCTGCGGCAGCCAGGCATGGGCGCCCGGAAAGCGGCCGGCGAGAAAGCCGGCGTGGCCTCCGGTGCGCGGAAATTCTAGCACCACGCTCGGCGACGCCCGGCGCGTCGCGGCGACCAGCGCCGCCTCCGGCAGGAAGGGATCGTTGCGCGCGTTGATCATCAGCGTCGGCACGCGGATGCGCTCGAGGAACGGGCCGCAGGAGGCGCGCGTCCAGTAATCGTCGGTATCGGTATAGCCGTGCAGCGGCGCGGTCACCAGGCCGTCGAAATCGTAGAAGGTCGTTGCCGTGCGCACGCGCGCGCCGTCGTAGATCCCCGGAAAGCGCTCGAGCTTGGCGAGGGACTTGGGAATCAGCGTGGCGAGGAAATGGCGCGTGTAGAACAGCCGGTTCAGGCCGCTATCGAGCGCCCGGCCGCCGGCACCCAGATCCGCAGGCGCTGACACCGCCGCGGCGCGCCGCACGACGCTTGCCGCCGCCTCGCCACGCTCGCCGAGCCATTTGAGCAACGCATTGCCGCCCAGCGAAACGCCGGCGGCAAACAGGTTTTTATCAAGTGACGAGAACCGGCGCAGCAGCCAGTCGATTTCCTCGCTGTCGCCGGAGTGATAGGCCCGCGGCCGGCGATTCGGCTCGCCCGAGCAGCCGCGAAAGTGCGGCATCGCCAGCCGCCAGCCGGCCGCTGGCGCGGCAGCGGCGAGCGCGCGCGCGTAATGGCTGTCGGATCCGCCCTCCAGTCCGTGGAACAGCACCAGCAGGCGCGTGGCTGCGGCATCACCGGCGAAGTCGACATCGACGAAGTCGCCATCGGGTGCGTCCCAGCGCTCGCGCACGAGCGGTACACGCGCCGGCGGCGCGAGCGAAGGCACGATGGTCTGCAGGTGCCCGCCGGGCAACCAGGCCGGAGCCGAGTACGGGCTCAATGCAGGGTCTTGGAGGTGGATTCGACGGGCGGCGCCGGCGGTTCGCCCGGTGCGGGCGAGGCGTGGTGCACGATCATGCGCCAGCCGCCGGCGGTGCGCAGGTAGACGTTGGTGGCGACGATGGTCGCCGGCGGCGGCTCGCCCGGGCGCACGCCTGCGAGCCTGAAATTCTCGTGCACGCTGTGCACCGAGAACATCACGCCGCTCACGGCGGCGAGCTGGGTGACCTGGACCCGCGCGTGCGCGCCGCCGGCGAACAGTTGCGCCCAGCTCGCGCGCACCTGGTCCTGCCCGGTGAGGCGCGTGCCGGCGGGGTGGACGCAGACGATATCCTCGTCTTCGGCCCACACCGCCATCATGCCCTCGAGGTCGCAGCGCTCGAGCGCCTCGTAGAAGGCGGTTTCCGCGTCCTGCGCGGTCGGAAAAATCTTGTTGCTCACAGGCCCTGCAGTTCTGACAGTACCCGATCCACCGAGAGCTCTTTCATACAACGAAAATGCCCCAGCGGGCAGACCCGTTGAAAGCAGGGGCTGCACTCGATTTTCAGCCAGAGGATCCGCGCGGCCGGCGATTGCGGCGGCGTGTGCTCGGGGCTGGACGAGCCGAACAGCGCCACCTGCGGCCGGCCGAGCGCCGCGGCGACGTGCATCAGCCCCGAATCGTTGCTCACCATGAACTGCGCGCCGGCGATCAGGGCGATCGCCTCGTCGAGCGCGGTCTTGCCGACCAGGTTCTTTCCGGCAATGCCCTGGCTTGGTTTTTCATCCTTGGAAGAGCCGATGATCAAGGCCGGAATGTTCAATTTCGACGCCAGGTCCTGAAAGTAAGGCCAGCGCTTGGCGGGACCGTATTCCGCGCCCGGGCAGAGCACGGCATAGGGGCCGGCGATGCCGAATTTGTTCCGCGCCGCTTCGATTTCCGCCGCGTCGACGCGCAATCGCGGCGCCACCGCCGGGCCGACCGGGGGGCCGGCAAGGCGCAAATAGTGCTCGCGCATCGATGCGGCAACCCGCTCTTCCATGCGGGTCAGCAGGCCGTAGCGCCATTCTCCCCGGTAGCCGATGCGCTCGGGAATACCGGCGAAAAAAGGCACCAGCGCCGATTTCCAGGTGTTGGGAAGAACGTAGGCGCGGTCGTAGTGGCGCGCTTTCAGCTCGCGCCCGAGCCGGCGGCGCAGGCCGAGCTGCAGCGCGCCGTGCCGGAACGGCGCCGCGATCACCTCGTCCACTTCGGGCATGCGCCGCGCGACCGGCGCCACCCAGTCGGCTGCCAGCACCTCGAGGCGGACGCCGGGCGCGGCCGCGCGCAACTGCGCGAGCAAGGGCTGCGCCATCAGCGCGTCGCCGATCCAGTTGGGCGCGACGACGAGGATGCGCGGCAGGCTAGTGGCCGTTAGGTTTTTTCCCCGCGAAGCGGAATCTTGTCCCGCAGTAGGGACAAAGCGCCTCGCCCGTCCGCGTCACGTCCAGGAACACGCGCGGGTGGCGCGACCACAGCGGCGCGTCCGGCTGCGGGCAGTGCAGCGGCAGGTCCTTCTCGGAGACTTCTATTTGACGGGGGTCAGCCATTTGCGATGCTTCTTGTCCTTGCCGGTGACGACGTCGAAGAAAGCCTTCTGGATGCTCTTCGTGATCGGGCCGGCCTTGCCGGCGCCGATGGTACGGCCATCGAGTTCGCGGATCGGCGTCACCTCGGCGGCAGTGCCGGTGAAGAAGCACTCGTCGGCGATGTAGATGTCGTCGCGCGTCAGGCGCTTGGCGCGCACGCGGTAGCCGAGCCCCTCGGCCAGCTCGATCACCGAGCTGCGCGTGATGCCGGTCAGCGCGGAGGTGAGCTCCGGCTCCCACAGCACGCCGTCCTTGACGATGAAGATATTCTCTCCCGCGCCCTCGGCGACGAAGCCGTCGACGTCGAGCAAAAGGCCCTCATCGTAGCCGTGCTGTGTCGCTTCGAGCGTCGCCAGCACCGAGTTCGGGTAGGTGCCCGACATCTTGGCGCGCGCCATCGTGACGTTGACATGGTGGCGTGCGTAGGACGAGGTCTTGACGCGGATGCCTTTGGAAAGCGCTTCCGGTCCCAGGTAGGCGCCCCACGGCCAGGCGGCGATCGCCACGTGCACCTTGGCGCCGACCGGCGACACGCCCATCTTCTCCGAGCCGTAGAAGGCGATCGGCCGCAGGTAGCAGGCGTCGTGCTTGTTCGCCTTCACCACCTCGAGCTGCGCTTGCATCAGGCGCTCGCGCGTGTACGGGATTTTCATCAGGTAGATGTGCGCCGAATTGAACAGGCGGTCGGTGTGCTCCTTCAGCCGGTAGACGGCGGTGCCGATGGCCGTCTTGTAGGCGCGCACGCCCTCGAACACCGCCAGGCCGTAGTGCAGCGAATGCGTCAGCACGTGCGTGGTCGCCGAGCGCCACGGCACCAGCTTGCCGTCGTACCAGATCCAGCCATCGCGATCGGCCATCGACAGTGGCGCCGCGCTCTTGCCTTTCGCCATCGCTTGCATCTCCCCGGAAGTGACAGCGCATTCTAACCAGAGCAGAATGACGCTGGCTACACCATTAGAATATTTGCTAATGATTAATTCATGAGCAACGACGCCGACCGCGTGTTCGATTCGCTGGCCTCGGCGCCGCGGCGGCAGATCCTCACCTTCCTGTCGCAGACCGCGCTCTCGACCACCGACCTGGCGGCGCGCTTCACCATGAGCGCGCCGGCCATGTCGCGCCACCTTGCCGTGCTGGCCGGCGCCGGGCTGGTATCTGGCGAGCGCCAGGGACAGCGCGTGCTCTACCGGCTCAATCGCGATGTGCTGCTCGACGCCCTGGCGCGATTTGCCTCCGCGGTGGACGGACCCCTGCGGCGCGAGGCGCAGGCGGCGCGCGTGCCACGGGAGGCCCTGTAGTGGTAGGCTTTTGACATGGGGAGGACCCTTGCTGCGTGGCTGTTGCTGCTCGCCGGCTGCGCCGGTAGCGCGAGCGACGAGGAGCTGGTCTGGTCGCGCTCGCTCGCGCGATCGCTGTCGGTCGAGTCAGGCGAGGTGGTCGAGGTGGCGCGCTTCTCGCGCCTCAGCGCGGGGGCGCGGCATTTCGGCGCGTGGGAGCCCTACGTTGTGATGCCGGCAAATGCGCGCACCGACTATCACCTCGCCAACGTCGACGGGGCGGTCGCGCTCGAAGCCGACGCGCCCGAGGGCGGCTCCGGCATGTACCGAAAGATCCGCATCGATCCACGCACCCACCCGATCCTCGAATGGCGCTGGCGCCTGCCGCGCCCGGCGACGGGAGCGGCCTGGAGCGCGAGCCCGCCAATCCTGCTCTCGCTCGGCTTCGACGGCGATCCCGCGAAGCTCGACATCCTGGCGCGCATCAAGCTGCGCATGGCGAAGGCGCTGACGGCGAACGGGCTGCCCTACGCTTCGCTGCTGTACGTGTGGCGCGCCGACGTGCCGGTCGACACGGTGGAAGAGAACCGGCACACCGATCGCGTGCGCATGATCGTCGTCGAAAGCGGCGAGGAAAAGCTCGACCAGTGGGTGGCGGTGCGGCGCAATGTGCTCGAGGACTATCGCCGAGCCTTCGGCGAGGAGCCCGGCAACATCGTCGCCGTCGGCGTGCTGACCGACGTCGGCGACGATGGCTCGCGCCGTCGCGCCTTCTACGGCGATATCACGGCCCGCCATAACTCCAGCACCGCGCCGCGCTGAGCGGCCAGCTGTTGCGGCGCGACGCGCGCGTAGGCCGCGCCGTTGAGACGCAGCGCGTGCTGCACGCGCCGGAATTCGCGATAGGCCTCGCGGCACTGCTCCGCCAGCGGCCGCTCGATCAGGCCCAGCCCGGCCGCCCTGTCCAGCAGCGCGATATTGCCGAGGTTTTGCGTCAGCGCAGGGAACTGGCTGGAAAACGCCAGGATCAGGAATTGCACCGCGAACTCGATGTCGATCATGCCGCCGCGGTCGTGCTTGACGTCGAACAGGCCGCTCGAATTGGGGTGGGCGGCCAGCATTTTCTCTCGCATGGCGAGAATTTCTTTTTTCAGGGATTCAGATTCTCTGGAACGACGAAGAATCCTGTCCCTGATTCCCTCGAATACTGCTCCAACCTGCCGGTCGCCGGCGCAGTAGCGGGCGCGCGTCAGCGCCTGGTGCTCCCACACCCAGGCGTCCTTGTCCTGGTAGCGCTCGAAGCCTTCGAGGGAAGACACCAGCAGTCCTGAAGCGCCGCTCGGGCGCAGCCGCAGGTCGGTCTCGAACAGCAGCCCGGCCGAGGTGCGCGTCGACAGCCAGCCGTTGATGCGCTGCGCGATGCGCGCATAGACCTCGGCGGCGCGCTCGTCGGCATCGTCATAGAGAAAGATGATGTCGAGGTCGGAGGCGTAGCCGAGCTCCTTGCCGCCGAGCTTGCCGTAGCCGATGACGGCAAAGTGCGGCGCGCCCTGCCGGTGTTTCCCGGAAAACGTCGTCCAGACGCGCTCCAGGGTCGTTTCGAGAACCACGTCGGCGAGCGCCGAGAGGTGATCGGACAGGCGCTCGACCGTCAGCAGGCCCGCCAGGTCCTGCGCCAGCAGGCGGAACACCTGCGCCTGGTGCAGCTCGCGCATCAGGTTCATGCAGCGCTCGGTGTCGTCGCCAAAGCGCGCTAGCGCGTCCTTGAGCGTCGCGGCGAACGACGCGATATCGAACGGCGCGTGCAGCTGGCGGTCGTCGAGCAGCTCGTCGAGCAGCAGCGGGTGGCGCGAGACGAATTCCGCCGCCCAGCTCGAGGCGCCGATGAGGCGCGCCACGCGCTCCAGCGCGCGCGGGTTCTCCGCCAGCAACGCGAGGTAGGCGGCGCGGCTGGCGATCGCCTCCACCAGGTCGACGCCGCGCGCGAGCGTGGTCACCGCGTCGGGGGTGGCAGCGGCGGCCCGGGCGAGCGCCGGGATCAGCAGGTCGAGGCGCCGCTTCGACTCCGTCGGCAGCAGCGCGTAGCGCTGGCTTGCGCGCAACGCCTCCAGACGCGGGTGGGCGGGCCAGGGCTCGGGCGCGGTGGTCGATTCGGCGAATATCGCCTCGAAGTGGCGCGATACCGCCGCGCGCACTTCCTGCAGTCTCAGCGTGAAGGCATCCCAGGACGGGAAGCCCGCCATGGATGCAATGCGCGCGCGATCCTCGGCGTCCTGCGGCAGGTCGTGGCGCTGCGCGTCGTCGAGATACTGCAAGCGATGCTCCACATTGCGCAGGAAGACATAGGCGGCAGACAGGTCTTTTTTCGCTTGATCCGGAAGCAGATTTTTTTTGCACAGCAAATCCAGAACCTGGAGCGTCGGCCGCACCGTCAGCTCCGGATCGCGGCCGCCGCGAATCAGCTGCAACGCCTGCGCCACGAATTCGATCTCGCGGATGCCGCCCGGGCCGAGCTTGACGTCGCCGGCGCGCTCGCGGCGCTCGACGTCGCGACGCACCTCGGCATGCAGGCCGCGCATGGCGGCGAGGGTGGCGTAGTCGAGGTATTTGCGGAACACGAACGGCCGCACGATGCGCGCGAGCGCCTCGTGCTGCGCGCCGCCGGGTTCTCCGCCAGTGATCGCGCGCGCCTTGATCCAGGCATAGCGTTCCCACTCGCGCCCTTGCGTCACGAAGTAGGCATCGAGAAAATCGAAGTCGCACACCAGCGGCCCCGCCTCGCCGTAGGGACGCAGTCGCATGTCGACGCGGAAGCAGAAGCCGTCCGCGGTGACATCGGCGAGGAGCTGAATGAGTTTTTTCGCCGGAGCAAGAAGTTTTTCGGAATTTCCCGGCGCAAGAAAGACCAGATCGATATCGGACGAAACATTCAGCTCGCGTCCGCCGAGCTTGCCCATGCCGACCACCACCAGCTCGTCGCAGCCGAGATAGCGCACGCCGGCCTCGAGCGCGAGCTCCGCGAGGTCGCTCATCGCCACGCAGACTTCGTCGAGGCCGCCGCGGCCGGCGAGATCGCGCGCCATCACGCGCAACAGCACGCGGTGGCGCAGGCGGCGCAGGCGCCGCTTGAAGTCCGGCTCGCTTTCGCCCGGCGCAAACGCGAGGGCGCGCGCCATTTCTTCGCGCGCGAAGGGCTGCGGCGCAGCGAGCTCGATGCTGAGCTCGGGATGCGCCGCGAGCATGCGCGCGGCATAGCGCGAAAGGGCGATTTTCTGAATCGGTTCCGACATTTGCGGGATAAAATGTCCGCCTGAACGTTACCTCAAAACGACGGCGATTCTGGCGGGCGGCCGAAGTGCTGGCGTGGGCGGCGTTCTTCGCCTTTGCCGCCCTGGTGCTGGCGCTGCGCTTCTGGCTGCTGCCCGACATCGAGCGCTACCGAGCCGAGATAGTCGCACGCGCGTCACAGGCGGTGGGCCTGCCGGTGAAGATCGGCGGCATCGAGGCCGGCTGGCTCGGCCTGCGCCCGCACATCAGCTTCACCGATGTGCGTATTTACGGCCCCGACGGCCGCGAGCTGCTGGCGCTGCCGGCGGTGGACAACGTCATCGCCTGGCGCTCGCTGCTCGCGCGCGAGTTGCGGCTGCATTCGCTGGTGGTCGACGGCCCGCGCCTCACGGTACGGCGCGACGCGGGCGGCGCGCTCTATGTCGCCGGCCTCAAGCTCGCCCAAGGCGGCGGCAGCCCGCGCTTCAGCGAATGGGTCCTCAGCCAGGACGAAATCGAAATCCGCAACGCCGAGATCGAATGGCGCGACGAGAAGCGCGGTGCGCCGCCGCTCGCCCTCGCCGAGGTGAACCTGCGCCTGCGCAATGCGGGCGGCCAGCTGAGCTTCGGCCTCGCCGCGCGCCCGCCGGCGGCGCTCGCCGAAAGCATCGAGCTGCGCGCCACGCTCGCTGCGCGCAGCATCACCGATCCGTCGGCCTGGGTCGGCCGCCTCTATGCCGTGCTCGGCTCCACCGATCTCGCCGCCTGGCGCGCCTGGGTCGACTATCCGCTCGACCTGCGCCAAGGTCAGGGCGCGCTGCGGCTGTGGGCCGTCATCGAGGACGGCGAGCTGCGCGAGGCCACTGCCGACGTCGCGCTGAACGGCGTCGTGGCGAGCCTCGGCGCCGAACTCGCGCCGCTCGAGCTCGCGACGCTGCGCGGCCGGCTCAACGGCCGCGCCGGCCGCGACGGCTACGAACTGACGGCGCACGAGCTCGCGGCGACGCCGGTCAACGGCGCGGCGCTGCAACCGACCGATTTTCGCGTCAACTGGAAGCCGGCCGGCGGCACCGCCGCCGAGTCGGGTTCGATTGCGGCGCGCCTGATCGAATTCGAGCCGCTCGCGCGGCTGCTCGATGCGCTGCCGGTGCCTGCGGGCCTGCGCCAGAGGGTGGCCGAGCTCGAACCGCGCGGCAGCCTCACCGACGTCAAGCTCGACTGGCAGGGCGCCGCCGCCGCGCCCGACCATTTCAGCCTGCGCGCACGCCTCGCCGGCGTCGGCATGCGGCCCTGGGAGGCACTGCCGGGTTTCTCCGGGCTGTCGGGTAGCGTCGAGGCAACCGAGAGCCGCGGCCGCCTGCAGCTGCACGCGCAGAATCTCGTGGTTCAGCTGACGCGGGTGTTTCCCGATCCCGAGCTGGCGCTCGATACGCTCACCGGCGAGGTCGACTGGGAGAAAGGCGGCGAACGCGGCTTCATCCTGCGCCTCGGCTCGGTCGCCTTCGCCAACCGCGATGCGGCGGGCACCGCCACCGGCACCTATGCCACGAGCGGCAGCGGCCGCGGCCAGATCGATCTCTCGGCGAGCCTCACGCGCGCCGACGCCGGGCGCATTGCGCGCTACCTGCCGCATGGCGAGCTGATGGGGGCGAAGACGCGCCAGTGGCTCGCCTCGAGCATCCAGGCCGGGCAGGCTTCCGAGGTACAGCTGCGGTTGCGCGGCGACCTGCAGCACTTCCCGTTCCTCGATCCGACCACCGGGCAGTTCCTGGTCACCGGGCGCTTCCGTAATGGCGTGCTCGACTACGCCAGCGGCTGGCCGCGCATCGAGGCGATCGAAGGCGAATTGCGCTTCGAGCGCGACCGCATGGAGATCACCGGGCGCGGCGGCGCCATCTTCGGCGCGCACCTCGCCGCTGTGCGCGCGGTGATCGCCAGCCTCACCGCCAAGGACCACCACCTGGTGGTCTCCGGCCAGGCCGAAGGCCCGAGCGGGGATTTCCTCGGCTACATCGAGCAGTCCCCGGTACGCCGCATGATCGGCGGCGCGACGGCGCCGATCGCCGCCGTGGGGCGCGGTACGCTGCACCTGAAGCTCGACATTCCGCTCGACGCGCCCAATACGACGCAGATTGCCGGCGACTTCGAATTCGGGGCGAATAGCGTCACGGTGCATCCGCAGTTGCCGCCGATCGAGCGTGCCGGCGGCCGGCTGAGCTTTACCAGCGCCGGCCTTGCGCTGCACGATATCCGCGGGCGGTTGTTCGGCGGCGCGCTGATCGTCGCCGGCGGCACGCGGCCCGGCGGCGCGGTGGAAATCGTCGCCAGGGGGGAGGCGACCGTCGCCGGCCTCGGCGGGCTGCTCGACGATCCCTGGCGGCGCTACCTCAGCGGCGCATCGTCCTACGTGGCGACGGTGAACGTACGCGACGGCCTGGTGCGCGTCGGCGTCGAGTCGTCGTTACGTGGCCTGGCCAGCGCGCTGCCCGCGCCGCTCGACAAGAACGCCGGCGACGCTCTGCCGCTGCGCCTCGAGTTTCTGCCGGCCGACGGCGGCACGCGCGACCGCGTGTCGCTGGTGCTCGGCCGCCGCGCGCAGGTGGAGATCCTGCGCCGCCGCCAGGGCGAAGAGCCGGCCGCGCCGATGGCGGTGCAGCGCGCTTCGGTATGGCTCGCGCCCGAGCCGGGACAGTCGATGCGCCTGCCCGAGCGTCCGGGCGTGCTGGTCTACGGCGCGCTGCCGACGCTCGACCTCGACAGCTGGCTCGCTCTGGTCAAAGACGCCCGCAACATTGGAGCGACGAGTGCGCTGTCGTTCGACCTGCGCCTGCGCGTGCTCGACGCCTACGGCTGGCGGATCAACGGCGCCGCGCTGAATGGCGCGGTCGACGCCGACGGCTGGAATGCGGCGGTGTCGGCGAACGAGCTGGCGGGCGATCTCACCTACCGGGCCGAGCAGGGCGGCCGGCTGATCGCGCGACTGGCGCGCTTCACCGCGCCCGCGGAAGCGCCCGGCGCCGTGGCGCGCACCGCCAGCCGACCGCGGGAGAAGGAGCGTGCGCTGCCGTCCATCGACTTCGTCGCCGAGCGCTTCGGATTCCGCGGCAAGGATTTCGGCCACGTCGAAATCCTCGCCAGGCCGTCGGGTGCCGATTGGAAAGTGGAAAAGCTGGCGATGAAGAACGCGGATTCGACGCTGGAGGCGAGTGCGTTGTGGCGGCGCGGCCCGGCGCCGCTCACCGCCATCGACTTCACCCTCGCCGCGAGCGATACCGGCAAGTTCCTCGAGCGCGTTGGCTATCCCGGCATGGTGAAGGGCGGCAACTCGACGCTGCGCGGCGACGTTTCCTGGCGCGGCGAGGCGGCGGCGCTCGACTATGCCAGCCTGTCCGGCAAGCTCGAGCTCGAAGCCAAGGACGGCCAGTTCCTCGAGATCGACCCCGGCATCGGCAAGCTGATTTCGCTGATGAACCTGCAGGCGCTGCCGCGCCGGGCGACGCTCGATTTCCGCGACGTCTTTTCCAAGGGGTTCGCCTTCGACCTGGTGAACGCCGCCGCGCAGGTCGAGCGCGGCGTGATGAACGTCGAGGAGTTCCGCATGCGCGGCTCGGCAGCCGCGGTCGAGATGACCGGCGACGTCGATCTCGCGCGCGAGACCCAGAACCTCAGGCTGCGCGTGGTGCCGAGCCTGGGCGGCAGCACCTCCGCCGTCGTCACGCTGGTCAATCCTATCGTCGGCATTACCGCGGCCATCGCGCAATGGGCGCTGAAGAATCCGCTCGGCCAGATCTTCGCCTACGAATACGCGGTCACCGGCGGCTGGGCCGAGCCGAAACTCGAGCGCCTGAACGCGCCGCCGCCGCCGGTGGAACGGGTCTCGCCATGAGCAGCACGCGCATAGCCGCGATACAGATGGTGTCGACGCCGGAGCTGGCGCCGAACCTGGAGGCGGCGGGGCGGCTGGTCGCCGCCGCGGCGGCCGCCGGCGCGCGCCTGGCCGCGCTGCCGGAGAATTTCTACTGTATCGGGCGCACCGAGCGCGACAAGGTGGCGCTGCGCGAGCCCGACGGCAAAGGCCCGATCCAGGAATTTCTTTCCGGGCTTGCGAAAAAGCATCACCTCTGGATTGTTGCCGGCACCGTCCCCATATCCTGTCCGGATGAATCCCGCATTCGCAGCGCCTGCCTGGTCTACGACGACGCGGGGCGGCGCGTGGCGCGCTACGACAAGATGCACCTGTTCCGCTTCGAGCGCGGCGAGGAGCGTTACGACGAAGCGCGCACGCTCGAGCCGGGCAGCGGCGCCGTGGCGCTCGACAGCCCTTTCGGCCGCCTGGCGCTCTCGGTTTGCTACGATGTGCGCTTCCCCGAGCTTTACCGCTCGCTAGGCGACTTCGACATCATGTTCGTGCCTTCCGCCTTCACCGTGCCGACCGGCCGTGCCCACTGGGACACGCTGCTGCGCGCGCGCGCCATCGAAAACCAGGCCTATGTCGTCGCGCCGGCGCAGGGCGGGCTGCATCCCGGCGGGCGCCGCACCTACGGCCACAGCATGATCGTCGACCCCTGGGGCGAGGTGCTCGGCGTGCAGCCGGAAGGCGAGGGCGTGGTGCTCGCCGAGATCGACGCCGAGCGCATTCGCGAAGTCAGAAAGAGCTTTCAATGATTCTGGAAACCGCCAAGTCGACGCTGCTGGCGCCTTTCGACCTCGAGACCGGCAAGCTGGAGCGCATTTTTTCCGCGCTCGGCACGCGCCGCATCGACTACGCCGACCTCTACTTCCAGTACACGCGCAGCGAGGGCTGGAGCCTGGAGGAAGGCATCGTCAAGTCCGGCAGCTTCAACATCGAGCAGGGCGTCGGCGTGCGCGCGGTGTCAGGCGAGAAGACCGCCTTCGCCTATTCCGACGAGATCAGCTTCCACGCGCTGCAGGACGCCGCCCGGGCGACGCGCGCCATCGCGGCCGCGGGGCAGGCGAGAAAAACGCGGGTAGGAAAAAGAGGCCTGCCGGTGCCCCTGTACGGCGCCATCGACCCGATTGCGTCCCTCGATTCCAAGGACAAGGTCGCGCTGCTCGAGCGGTTGGAAAAGAAATGCCGCGCGCTCGACGCGCGCATCGTGCAGGTGATGGCGAGCCTCGGCGGCGAATACGAAGTGGTGCTGGTGGCGCGCGCCGACGGCCATGTCGCCGCCGACGTGCGTCCGCTGGTGCGCCTGTCGGTGCAGGTGATCGCCGAGGCCAACGGCCGGCGCGAGAGCGGCAGCTCGGGCGGCGGCGGGCGCACCGGCTACGCGCATTTCACCGAGGAAACGCTCGATGACTACGCGCGCCGCGCCGTGTCGCAGGCGCTGGTCAACCTGGAGGCGCGGCCGGCGCCGGCGGGCACCATGACCGTGGTGCTCGGCCCGGGCTGGCCGGGCGTGCTGCTGCACGAGGCGGTGGGCCATGGTCTCGAGGGCGACTTCAACCGCAAGGGCAGCTCGGCGTTCGCCGGGCGCCTCGGCCAGCGCGTTGCCGCGCCCGGCGTCACCGTGGTCGACGACGGCACGCTGCCCGGGCGGCGTGGCTCGCTCACCGTCGATGACGAGGGCAACCCGACGCAGCGCAACGTCCTGATCGAGGACGGCGTGCTGCGCGGCTACATGCAGGACAGCCTGAACGCGCGACTGATGAAGATGCCGGTGACCGGCAACGCGCGGCGCGAGTCGTTCGCGCACATGACCATGCCGCGCATGACCAATACCTACATGCTCGCCGGCCAGCGCGACCCGGCCGAGATCATCGCCAGCGTGAAAAAGGGCGTCTACGCCAGCAACTTCGGCGGCGGGCAGGTGGACATCACCAACGGCAAGTTCGTGTTCTCGGCCGCCGAGGCCTACCTGATCGAGGACGGCAAGGTCACCCAGCCGGTGAAGGGCGCGACGCTCATCGGCAACGGGCCCGACGCGCTCACGCGCGTCAGCATGATCGGCAACGACCTGCAGCTCGACTCCGGCATCGGCACTTGCGGCAAGGAAGGGCAGAGCGTGCCGGTCGGCGTCGGCCAGCCCACGCTCAAGATCGAGGGACTGACGGTTGGCGGCACGGCCTGAGGATCTCGCCGCGCTGATCGAAGACGGCGCGCGCGTTGCGCTGCCGCCGGACTATTCGATGCCGGCGATGGAAGTGGTCAGATTTTTAATCATGAAGAAATCTCGAGGCCTGCGTCTGCTGGGCGTGCCGGTGCTTGGTTTGTGCGCGGATCTGCTGATCGGCGCCGGCTGCGTCGCCGAGGTCGAGACGAGCGCCGTGTCGCTGGGCGAAGCCGGCCTTGCGCCGCGCTTCACCGATGCAGTTGAAAAAAATCTGATTCAAATCAAGGACGCTACTTGCCCGGCGGTCCATACTGCGCTGCAGGCGGCCGAGAAGGGCGTGCCGTTCATGCCGTTGCGAGGAGTATTGGGTTCCGATCTGATCAAAAGCAGAGAGGACTGGTCGGTTTCACAGAATCCTTTTTCAAAAACCGACGACCCGATTCTTCTGGTTCCCGCCATCCAACCCGACGTCGCGCTGTTCCATGCGCGCTGGGCCGACGAGGCGGGCAACGTGTGGGTGGGGCGCCGCCGCGAGCTCGCCACCATTGCCCATGCTTCTCGCGCCACCTACGTGACTTTTGAGGAAAAAAAAGAAGGAGACATGCTGGAAGACGAGCTGCTCGCGCCCGGCGTCATCTCGTCCCTCTATGTCACCGCAACTGCGCCCGCGCCGCGCGGCGCCTGGCCGCTCGGCGTCGCCGGCCTCTACGGCATCGACGATCTGCACCTCGCGCACTATGCGCGCCTGGCAAAAACGCGCGAAGGCTTCCAGCGCTACCTCGACGAATTCGTTTGCACGCCCGCGAAGAACTCCTCGCCTGCGCCATCGCCCGCCTGATCGGCGGTGCGCGGCACGCCGCGGTCGGCGCCGCCTCGCCGATCCCGGCCACGGGAGTATTGCTTTATCAGCAGAAGAATCCCGGCTTCAAGGTGTCGTTTCTCCACCGCCGCATCGGCAATCCGTTCACCGAGGGCTCGCGCGAGCTATTTGATCTCGCCGGGCAGGGTCGCATCGACGTCTTTTTCCTCGGCGGGGCGCAGATCGACGGCGAAGGCAGCATCAATCTGGTGCGCGCCGAGGGCAAGCGCTTCCCAGGCTCATTCGGCTCGGCTTATATGTATGCCGCGGTGCCGAAGACGATCCTGTTCCGCGAGGAGCATTCGCGCCGCACGCTGGTGCCAAAGGTCGAATTCGTCTCGGCGCGCGGCGCGCCGGCGGCGCTGCTCACCGGCAAGGCGCTGTTTTCCTGGCAGAAGGACCGTCGCCGTTTCCGGCTGGAAAGCACTCATGAAAAAGAAGATCTCCGTGAGCAAACGGGATTCGAGTACGACACCCCACCCCATGTCCCCGTCACGCCGATTCCCACCCCCGAGGAACTGAGCCTCCTGCGGGGGCCTGTCGCGAAGGCGATCTCCGCGGACTACCCGGATTTCGCCGCGCGCGTCTGGGGGATTAAACTAAGCGGATGAACGCCCCACTCAAGCAGTACGACCGCGCCGCCCAGGTGGTCGGCAACATCGTCCACCTCGAGCACTTCAACGTGGTCATCCCCGACCAGCGCCTGGCGACGCTGTTCTACGTCGTCGGCCTCGGCGGCACGCGCGACCCCTATCTCTTCATGGGCCTGGAGAACATGTGGGTGAACTTCGGCCGCACCCAGGTGCACCTGCCGAGCCGCGACCCCAAGCCGCGCGCCGAAGTGCTGCGCGGCACCGCCGGCTTCGTGATGCCGAGCCTCGATGAGCTGATGAAGCGGCTCGAGCATGCCGGCAAGGAAATGAAGCGCGTGGTTCCTGAGCTGCCCAATAAATTTACCTTCAAGCGGCACGGCGACACCGTCGAGGCCACCTGCCCCTGGGGCAACCGCGTGCGCTGCCACGCGCCGTCGCCCGAATTCGGCCGCACCGAGCTCGGCCTGGTTTACGTCGAATTCGACGTGCCGCGCGGCACCACCGAAGGCATCGCGCGCTTCTACAACGAGGTGATGAAAGCGCCGGCGAGCGCAGCCAAGGGCCGCGCAGTGGTCAAGGTCGGGCGCGACCAGCGGCTGATCTTCACCGAGACCGACGCCGAGCAGGCGGCGTACGACAACCACCATATCCAGATCTACATCGCCGACTTCGGCACGCCCTACGAGTGGCTCAAGGACCGCGACCTGATCAGCATGGAAACCGACGCCAACGAGTGGCGCTTCCAGTGGATCGTCGACCCGAAGGACGGCCGCAAGCTGTTCCAGATCGAGCACGAGACGCGCAGCATGAAGCACCGCCTGTTCGGCCGGCCGCTGGTGAACCGCAACCACGGGATCAGCAACATGACCTACGACCCGGGCTCGGACGCCTTCCGCGGCATCGTCTAGGCCGCCCAGCCCTTGGCGCGGCTGACCGCGTCGCGCCAGCGTTCCATGAGGGTTTTTCTTTTTGAAGAATCCATATTGGGCTCAAAGCGCCTTTCCAGTTGCCAGTGGCCGGCGACTTCCTCGCGTGATTTCCACAGATCCACGGTAAGCCCCGCGAGGTAGGCGGCGCCGAGCGCCGTGGTTTCCAGGACTTTGGGCCTGAGGACGGGAACTCCCAGCAAGTCTGCTTGAATCTGCATCAGCAGGTCGTTGGCCGCGGCGCCGCCGTCGACGCGCAGCTCGGTGAGCTTTTCCCCGGCATCCTTTTGCATCGCCTCGAGCAGCTCGGCGCTCTGGAAGGCGATGGATTCGAGCGCGGCGCGCGCGATATGGGCGCGCGAGGTGCCGCGCGTCAGCCCGACGATGATGCCGCGCGCGTGCGGATCCCAGTGCGGCGCGCCAAGGCCGGTGAAGGCGGGCACCAGAAACACGTCGCCGCTGTCGAGCACCGAGTTAGCCAGTGCTTCGACTTCCGCGGAAGAGCTGAAGAATTTCAATTCGTCGCGCAGCCATTGCACCACCGCGCCGCCGACGAACACGCTGCCCTCTAGCGCGTACTCCGGGTCGCGGTATTGGGCACACGCTGTAGTAAGTAATTTGTTTTGTGAGGAAACAGCCTTGTTTCCGGTGTGCAGCAGCATGAAGCAGCCGGTGCCGTAGGTGTTCTTCGCCATGCCGGCGCGGTGGCAGCCCTGGCCGAACAGCGCCGCCTGCTGGTCACCGGCGATGCCGCCGATCACCAGCGGCTCGCCCAGCTCGGCCGCCGGGATCATGCCGAAGGCGTGCGCCGAGGGATGCACCTCGGGCAGCAGCGCGCGCGGCACCCTGAAGAGCGACAGCAGCTCCGGGTCCCAGTCGCCGGTGTGGATGTTGAAGAGCAGGGTGCGCGAGGCATTCGACGGATCGGTGACGTGCGTGCGGTTGCCCGTCAGGTGCCAGGTGAGCCAGGTATCCACCGTGCCGAAGGCGAGCTCGCCGCGCTCGGCGCGCAGGCGCGCGCCGGGAATCTGGTCGAGCAGCCAGGCGATCTTGGTGCCGCTGAAGTAGGGGTCGAGCACCAGGCCGGTTCGCTCGCGCACCAGGCTCTCCGCGCCGACTTCGCGCAATTCCTGGCACATCGCCGCGGTGCGCCGGTCCTGCCAGACGATGGCGTTGGCGATCGGCTCGCCGGTCTGGCGGTCCCACAGGATGGTGGTCTCGCGTTGATTGGTGATGCCGACGCCCATCAGGTCTTTGAGGGGAATGCCGGTATCGCGCAGCACCGCGCGCGCGGTGGCGCGCTGCGTGGCGAGAATTTCCTTCGCATCGTGCTCGACCCAGCCGGGCTGCGGGTAGTACTGGCGGAATTCGCGCTGCGCGACGCGCACCGGCATGCCGCGCTCGCCGAACAGGATGGCGCGCGAGCTGGTAGTGCCCTGGTCGAGGGCGAGAACGTGCTTCACCAAAAAATTCTAGCAGGGGGCGAATGCTAGAATCCGCGCCTTATGCCCCTGCCGGATTCCGCGGTCCAGCGCGAGCTGCGACACACCCGCCGCGTGCGCTACGAAGGCTACAAGCGCGCCGACGGATTGTGGGACATCGAGGCGCACCTCACCGACATCAAAAACCAGGATTTTACGCTGAAGACCGGCGTGCGCCGCGCCGGCCTGCCGGTGCACAGCATGTGGATCCGCCTCACCATCGACCGGCGCATGCAGGTCGTCGCCGCGGCGGCGTCGTCGGATGCCGTGCCCTATCCCGGCGGCTGCGAGACCATCGCGCCGGCCTATGCCGGGCTGGTCGGCTTGAGCTTGATCAAGGACTTCCGCAAGCGGGTCAGGGAATCATTCGGCGGCGTGCGCGGCTGCACGCATCTCACCGAGATGCTGAGCGGCATGCCGACGGCGGCGATCCAGACTTTCGCCGGTGACGTGCCGGAAGAGCGCGACGACGGCAGCAAGCCGTTTCAGCTCGACCAGTGCCACGCGCTCGAGACCAGCACCGAGACCGTAAAGAAGTGGTATCCCAAATGGCATAAAGGCAAGGCGGCGTGAAAATCCACGAATACCAGGGCAAGGAAATACTGCGGAAATTCGGCGTCCCCACGCCCAAGGGTTTCGCCTGCTTCTCCGTGGAGGAGGCGACGCAGGCCGCGGAAAAGCTCGGCGGCGGCGTGTGGGTGGTGAAGGCGCAGGTCCACGCCGGCGGCCGCGGCAAGGGCGGGGGCGTCAAAGTCGCCAAATCCATAAGTGAAGTGACTCAAAAGGCAAAACAAATACTGGGAATGCAGCTGATCACGCACCAGACCGGCCCGGGCGGGCAGAAGGTGCGGCGCCTGCTGATCGAGGAGGGCGCCGACATCAAGAAAGAGCTCTACATCGGCATGGTGGTCGACCGCGGCACGCAGAAAGTCGTGCTAATGGCGTCTTCCGAGGGCGGCATGGACATCGAGGAAGTCGCCGCCAAGACGCCGGAGAAAATCCACAAGGTCTTCATCGATCCCCAGAACGGGTTGACCGACGCCGAGGCAGAAGGTGTTTCCCGGAAGATTGGCATTCCGTCTTCCGCGACCCGGGAAAGCATTGATTTGTTAAAGGCGCTCTATAAGTGCTTCGACGAGACGGATGCCTCCCTCGCGGAGATCAATCCGCTGATCGTCACCAAGGGCGACAAGGTGGTGGCGCTGGATGCGAAGCTCAACTTCGACGACAACGCGTTGTTTCGCCACCCCGAAATCGTGGCGCTGCGCGACCTCGACGAGGAGGACCCGCTCGAGATCGAGGCCTCGAAGTACGACCTCAACTACATCTCGCTCGACGGCAAGATCGGCTGCATGGTCAACGGCGCCGGGCTGGCGATGGCGACCATGGACACCATCAAGCTGTTCGGCGGCTCGCCGGCCAACTTCCTCGACGTCGGCGGCGGCGCCACCGCGGAGAAGGTGACCGCGGCGTTCAAGATCATGCTCTCCAACCCGAAGGTGAAGGCGATCATGGTCAACATCTTCGGCGGCATCATGAAGTGCGACACCATCGCCACCGGCGTGGTGGCGGCGGCGCGCGAAGTGAAGCTTTCGGTGCCGCTGGTGGTTCGCATGAAAGGCACCAACGAAGAGCTCGGCCGCAAGATCCTCAAGGATTCCGGGCTGCCGATCATCTCGGCCGACAACATGGCCGACGCGGCGAAAAAGGTGGTCGCTTCCATTGCCAGGAAAAAGAAGAAAAAGTCGCCCGCCCGAAAGAAAAAGAAATGAGCATCCTGATCAACAAGGCGAGCCGCGTCGTCACGCAGGGCATCACCGGCAAGACCGGCATGTTCCACACGCAGACCAGCCGCGCCTATGCCAACGGCAAAGACTGCTATGTGGCTGGCGTCAACCCCAGGAAGGCGGGGGAGAACTTCGAAGGCATTCCTATCTTTCAGAATGTTTCTGAAGCAAAAAAACAAACTGGAGTGAACGTCTCGGTGATTTACGTGCCGCCACCCTTCGCCGCCGCGGCGATCTGGGAAGCGGTCGAGGCCGACCTCGACCTCGTGATCTGCATCACCGAGGGCATCCCGGTGCGCGACATGGTCAAGCTGCGCGACCGCATGCGGAAGGAAAAGCGCCGCGCGCTGCTGGTCGGCCCCAACTGTCCCGGCGTCATCACGCCGGGCGAGCTGAAGATCGGCATCATGCCGGGCCACATCCACAAGAAGGGGCGCGTTGGCGTGGTGTCGCGCTCCGGCACGCTCACCTACGAGGCGGTCGGCCAGCTTACCGAGCTCGGCATCGGCCAGTCGAGCGCGGTCGGCATCGGCGGCGACCCGGTCAACGGCATGAAGCACGTCGACGTTCTGAAGCTGTTCAACGACGACCCGGACACCGACGCCGTGATCATGATCGGCGAGATCGGCGGTTCCGACGAGGAAACGGCGGCGCAGTGGGTGAAGAAGAACATGAAGAAGCCGGTGGTGGGCTTCATCGCCGGAGTGACGGCGCCGCCGGGCAAGCGCATGGGTCACGCGGGCGCCATCATCTCCGGCGGCAAGGGCACGGCGCAGGAGAAGCTGGCGGTGATGGACGCGTGCGGGATCAAGGTCACCAAGAATCCCGCCGAGATGGGCAGGCTGCTCAAATCCGTACTGAAGAAGTAGCGCGCCTGCCGCTGGCGGCGACGCTGCCCTACGCGGGGACGATCTTCCTGTCCTCGTTCCTGCTGTTCCTGGTGCAGCCGATCATCGCCAAGCAGATCCTGCCGTGGTTCGGCGGCTCGGCCGGCGTCTGGACGACCTGCCTGGTGTTCTTTCAGAGCGTCCTGCTCGCCGGCTACGCCTACGCCGACTGGACCATGCGCCTGGGCGCGCGCCGCCAGGCGACGCTGCACGTGGTGCTGCTCGCCGCCTCGCTCGCCTGCCTGCCGATCATCGCCTCGAGCGGCTGGAAGCCGCAGGGCGTCGAAGAGCCGATCACGCGAATCCTGCTGCTGCTCGTCGCCACCATCGGCCTGCCGTACTTCCTGCTCTCCACCACCACGCCGCTGCTGCAGGCCTGGTACTGGCGGCGCTTTCAGAGCCAGGTGCCGTATCGGTTGTTCGCGCTGTCCAATTTCGCGTCGCTCCTCGCGCTGCTCGGCTTCCCGGTGCTGTTCGAGCCGACGTTTGAGCTGAAGCAGCTGGCCTGGGGCTGGTCCTTCCTGTACGGCGGATTTGTCGTTCTTTGCGGGGCGGTTGGCCTGATGTCGATCAACGGGGCAAAAGAGATTCGTCAGGTGACAAAAAGCGCTTCCCCGTCATTTTCAGTCCAGCTTCTGTGGCTGGCGCTGTCCGCCATGGGCTCGGTGATGCTGCTCGCCGTCACCAACCACATCACCCAGAACATCTCGAGCGTGCCCTTCCTCTGGGTGCTGCCGCTGGGGCTCTATCTCGTCACCTTCATCCTCGCCTTCGATCACCCGCGCTGGTACCGGCGGCCGGTGTTCGCGGTGGCGCTTGCGCTGCTGGTGCCGGTCATGGCTTTCTACGTGCCCTCGCTCGACCTGCAGGTGGCGGCGCCGCTCTACCTCGTCGGCCTGTTCGCGGCCTGCATGTTCTGCCACGGAGAGCTCGCGCGCGCCAAGCCCGACCCGGCGCATCTCACGCGCTTCTACCTGATGATGTCGCTCGGCGGTGCGCTCGGCGCGGTGCTGGTGGCGATCGTCGCGCCGCTCTTGCTGGCGGGCTATTTCGAGCTCGGCATCGCGCTGGTGTTGCTCACCGTGCTCGGCGTGCTGCGCACCCCGGGCAAGGCCAAATGGGGCGCGCTGCTGATCGTCGCCGCGACCACCGCGCTGGTGGTGCGCTCCGCCTATGATTACACCGAGGGCATCCGCGTGATGGAGCGCGATTTCTACGGCGTGGTGCGCACTGCCGACCACCCCGAGCCGGTGCCTTACCGCTCCATGTACCACGGCGGCATCATGCACGGCGGCCAGTTGCTCGGCGATGCGTTCCGCAATACGCCAGCGGACTATTTCAGCCCGGGCTCCGGATATGGACGTGTTTTTGCATCTTTAAGAGAGATCCATCCCAGGAAACCGCTGCGCGTCGGCGTCATCGGCCTGGGCGCGGGCGTGATCGCGGCGTGGATGAAACCGGGCGACGCGCTGGTGTTCTACGAAATCAGCCCGCGGGTGGTCGATATCGCCCGCCGCGAATTTACCTTCCTGGGCGATACCCCGGCAAAAACGGAAATCATCCTGGGCGATGGGCGACTGTCGCTCGAGCGCGAGCCGCCGCGGGGCTACGATGTGCTCGGCATCGACGCTTTCTCGGGCGACTCGATCCCGATGCACCTGGTGACGCGCGAGGCGATGGCGCTTTACGTCAAGCACATCAAGCCCGACGGCGTGATCGTGTTCCAGGCCACCAACCGCTTCATCGACCTGCTGCCGGTGGTGAAGCGCCTGGCCAGCGAGTTCGGCCTCGAGGCGGTGAATATCGGCGACGTGCCCGACAATGCCGACGGCGCGGAATACTGGTATTCGTCAACCGACCAGGTCATCGTCACGCGCAACAAGAAGCTGCTCGACTGGCCGCGCCTCGCCGATGCCGCCGAGGACATCGAGGACCGGCCGGAGCTGCCGACCTTCACCGACGCGCATCACAACCTGCTGCGCATCCTCAAGTAGGAACGGTCAGGCTTCCTTCCACGCAGGTGACGCAGCGCCCGCCGATCTCGATCGCGCCATCGCTCACCCGGATTGACACGCTGCCGTCGCGGCCGAGCTGCATTCCCTGGCGCGCGACATAGGAATTTCCAACGGCATCCAGCTTCCTCAGAAATCGGAGGTAGGCAGCGACGCT
The DNA here is from genome assembly GCA_036394595.1 of Burkholderiales bacterium. Classification (GTDB taxonomy): domain Bacteria; phylum Pseudomonadota; class Gammaproteobacteria; order Burkholderiales; family SG8-39; genus SCGC-AG-212-J23. The sequence goes on from DASWEU010000002.1 coordinate 23,971, forward strand.
GATATTGCCGCTGCCGCACACCGGGTCCTCGTTGATGCCCTGTGCCGGGGCGAATGAGCGCACATGGATAGCGGAAGCTTTTTCTCCCGAGGGCGCGAAGAGCGTCACGCCGGTGGCGCGCTCCCGGTCCGTGAATGCCGCGAGCTCCGCCATGTCGGGCGCGAGCGCCGCCAGCGCACTGGCGCTCGCCACCTCGCCGATAATCCACACCGGCCCGACGTCGACCTTGCGCAGATTCGTGGCATAGGGCAGCGCGCCGGCGACGGGCGAAATCCTGGCCTGCGGCGCCGTGAGAAAGATTCCTTCCTTCCGCACCGCGAGCTCGATGATGCCGGCGCCACATTCCTGCGTGAGCTTTTTCTTGCGGGCGACGAAGCGCGCTTCCAGCGCGGCGTGCGCGCTGCCGATGGTGGGGTGGCCGGCGAACGGCAGCTCCCGGCGCGGCGTGAAGATGCGCAGGCGATAGTCGGCGACCTTGCTCGGCAGCAGGAAAGTGGTTTCGGACAGGTTGGTCCAGCAGGCAATCCGCTGCATCGCCTCGGTCTTCAGCGTTTCGCCGCCGATCACCACCGCCACCGGATTGCCGAGGAACGGCCGGTCGGTGAACACGTCGACCTGCAGGAAGCGAAGGCCTTTCATGCTGCTCATTATCATAGAATGGCAAAGGGCAAGTTCTTCAACAGGGGGAGAATCATGAACCACTTTCCGCTTCCGATCACCACCGTGATCACCGGGCTGCTTGCGCTGACGCTGGTCGGCATCAGCGTCCGCGTCACCATGCTGCGCGCCGCCAAGGGCATCAGCATGTTTGACGGCGGCGACAAGCAACTCGGTCAGGCCATGCGGGTGCAGGGTAATTTCATCGAGTACGTGCCGATGGCGCTGCTGCTGCTTGCGCTGCTCGAGTGGATGGGGACCAAGCCCTGGCTGATCTACAGCCTGGGCATCGCCCTGGTCGTGGCGCGCGCTTCGCACGCGTGGGGGCTCTACTCGAACGTGTTCAAGGCGCGCGCTTTCGGCAGCAGCGTCACCTGGCTGGTGCTGGCGATCGAAGGCTTGATGGCGCTGAGCGTCGTCGCCTAGCGGGGCGCCGCTTCAGCGCGCTACGTCCGGCTCGCCGCAGGCCTGCAGGATCTGCGCGCGAACCGCGTCGCGCAGTTTTACCGCCGCGGCCCAGTCCGCGCCGTCGGGGGCGATGGCGGCGCCGATGGTGACCGTGATCGGCGCGCGGCGCAGGTACCAGGTACCGTCGCGCAGCACCGAGCGCACGCCGCGCAGCGCGACCGGCACCACCGGCACGCCGGCCTGCGCCGCCGCCTGGAACGCGCCGGTGCGGAAGGCCATCAGGCCGGGAGCGCGCCGTAGCGTACCCTCGGGAAACACCAGCAGCCAAGCGCCGCGCTTCGTCGCCTCCACCAGCTCGCCCGCCTGCTCGGCGCTCTTCGCGACGTCGAAGCGCTCGACGAACAGCGTGCCGAAGCCCGCGAGCAGGGTGCGCATCACCCAGTGACCGAGGAACTCGCGCTTGGCGACGAAGGAATAGCTGCCACGATCAAGCGCCGCGATCAGCACCAGCGCGTCGAAGTAGCTGGTGTGGTTGGAGGCGATCACCACCGGACCATGCCCTGGCAGGGCACCGCGTTTTGCCAGCGGAATTCCGGCCAGGCGCAGGATGGCCTGCGCGAGAGTGTGGCCGACCGCCCAGCACTGCTTTACCGGCAGAACTAGCGCCGCCAGGAACGCGAAGGGCAGCAGCAGGCCGAGCGCCAGATAGCCGCGCAGGGCGAACAGCACGCCTTCCGCAGCGCGCACGCCCCGGCGCAGCTGCGGCGCAGCTCCCGCCAGCACCAGGCGCGCGAGCTGCATCCAGACCGCCTGCGGCCGCACCGCCGCCGGCCCCCGCTCGTAGAACTGCCGCGCGGCGACGCGGCGGATCTTGCCGCTCGAGGTCTTGGGCACGGTGGCCGGCGGCGCGAGCACGATGTCGTCGGCCGGGCCGCCGGTCAGGCTCACCGCCAGCGCGTTGATCATCCGCTTCAGGTCGTCGTGGCGCGAGGCGTCCTGGTCGCGCATCTCGGCCAGGACCACCATGCGCTCGGTGCCGGCGGCAGGGTCGCGGCTGCCGAATACCGCGACGCAGCCGCGGCGCACGCCGGCGAGGTCGCCCACCGCGTGCTCGAGCTCGTAGGGGCTGATGTTGCGGCCGCCGCGAATGATGATGTCCTTCTCGCGTCCGGTGATGTAGACCATGCCGTCGGCCAGGTAGGCGCGATCGCCGGTATTCACCCACTCGCCGGCAAACAGCGACCTCGTCGCCTCGGGGTTGCGGTAGTAGCCCGAGGTCGCCGACGGCCCGCGAAACTGCAGCAGGCCTTCCTGGCGGTCCGGCAGTTCGAGGCCCGCGGCGTCGACCACGCGCAGGTCGTGGCCGTCGACGACCTGGCCGCAGCCGACCACCTTCATTGCGGCGGCGCTTTGCGGATCGTCGATGGGAATCGCCTCGCCGCTTTTCGCGAAGGCATCGCGATCCAGCACGTCCATGCGCCACGGTTCGCCGGGAGTGGTGAAGGCTACGCCGACGGTGCATTCGGCCAGCCCGTACACGGGCGACAGGGAGGTTTTTCGAAAACCTTGCTTTTCAAATCGCCGGGAGAATTTTTCCAGCGTCTCCGGGCTCACCGGTTCGGCGCCGTTGAAGGCGAAGCGCCAGGAGGAAAGGTCGATGCCCTCCAATTCCTCCTCCGGGATCCGCCGGATGCAGAGCTCGTAGGAGAAATTCGGCCCGCCGGAAATCGTGCCGCGGTGCCGGTGGATGGCGCGCAGCCAGCTCGACGGCCGCGAGAGAAACGCCAGCGGCGACATCAGCACCACCGGAAAGCCGAGGAACATGGTGGCGAAGCAGCCGCCGATCAATCCCATGTCGTGATACAGCGGCAGCCAGCTGACGAACACGTCTTCGGCGCCGGCGCGCACCGCCGCGCCCATCGCCTGCACGTTGACCAGCAGATTGGTATGGCTGAGAACCACGCCTTTCGGATTGCCGGTGCTGCCCGAGGTGTACTGCAGGAAGCCGATGTCGCCCGGCTTGCCGCGCACCGGGAGAAACCGCTTGTCGGTGAAATCCTTGAAGTCCTCCGGCACCAGCACCATGCGCAAGGTCTCGACCTGCGCGCGCAATAGCCAGGCGAGCGGCTTCGCCTCCGGGATGGTAATCATCAGCGTCGCGCCGGCGCTCCGCAGGATGCCGACGTGGCGCGTCATGTGGTCTTCGATGGTGGTGAGCCGCGCCGGCGGGTAGAGCGGCACCGGCACGCCGCCGGCGAGCAGCACGCCATAGAAGGAAAACAGGTATTCCTTGCAGGTCGGCAGCATGATCGCCACCATCTGGCCGGGCTGCAGCCCGGCGTCAGCGAGCCGCGCCGCGTAGGTGAGCGCCCCGTCGTAGAGCGCCTTGTACGTCAGCGGCACTTCCTTGTCGGTTTCGTAGAGGAAGACGCTGAGGCGATCCGGCTGCCGCTCGACGTGATACTCGAGCGCTTCGGCGAGCGTCTGCGCGTGAACCGGAGGCGGCACGTTGCCGGTCAGCGCCAGATTGGTGACGGTCGCGTCCACGGCGCGCGGCGCGACGTCGGCGCTGCGCGCAAGGAAGCGCAGCAGATCGCGCGGCGTCTCGCTGGTGCCGAGCGCCTGCTCCGGCAGGCTGGCGGAGAACTCGCGCTCGAGGCGCAGCACCAGCTCGACACGCGCCAGGCTGTCGAGGCCCAGCTCCTTCTCGAGCGAGCTGTCGAGCGACACGTGCGGCGTGACGTGCGGGCGCGCCTCGCGCGCCACCGCGGCGACGACCGCCAGAAGCTTGTCAGGATCGACCGGGATTTCGCCGCGGTTCATGAGCCGGGCGAGTGTACACTCGCGGTTCCAAGGGGAGATTCAAATGCATGTCCGCATCGCAGCATCCGTGCTTGGCCTGTTGTTGCCGTTTTTCGCCGTTGCCGCCGACGACGGCGAGCTGTGGGAAGTCACCACGCAGATGAATATCCCGGGCATGCCCGCGGGCATGGCGGGCATGGGCGGCGGCGCGCAGCGCGTCTGTGCCGGCAAGGACCCGAAAGAGGACGCGACGCGACGCCCGGACATGCAGAAATGCAAGGTCGTCGACCTGAAGCAGACCGCAACCCGCATGACCCTGACCATGTCCTGCCCCGATGGGCAGGCGGTCATCGACCAGACCTACAACGCCGCCCGCACCGAATACAAGGGCACGATGACGATGAAGAGCAAGGACGGCGACATGGTGATCAACACCGCCGGCCGCAAGGTCGGCACCTGCGACGTGCAGCAGGCGCGGCAGCAGCGCGAAGAGAAAGGCGCCAAGATGAAGGCGCAAAGCGAAGCGCAAGTCGCCGCGATGAACCAGCAGCAGGCGGCGCAGCGTGCGAAGACCACGGAAGCCGTCGCCGCCGCTTGCAGCACGGCGGCATCGGGGATGGACGCGAGCAAATTTCCCGATTGCCTGCGGCCCGGCAGCCCCATGGCCAAATCCGCCACGTGCACCGACCCGCGTTTGACCGAGTACACTTTTCCGGCGGCGGCGCGCGCGAGTTGTGACACGAAGAAGGCCGAGTACTGCCAGAAGTTTCAGACCGAGGCCGGCTTCGTGCAGGCGGTCGCGGCTGACCGCCGCACCCAGCTCGACGGCGCGGAGGTTTGCGGGCTGAAGCGCGCCTCGGTGCAGTCGAAGCTTTGCCAGGGCGCGGTGCAGCGCGAGTCGCTCGATTTCCTGGCGGGCCAATGTCCCGGCGAAGCGGCGAAATCGGGCGCCAGCCTGTGCCCCGCGGCGCTGAAGAAGGAGGCGTACAGCTACGTGGCGCGCTATTGCAAATCAGACGCGCAGGCGCTGTTTAAAAAGAACTGCGCCGGCCGCGAGTACACCGCGCTTCCCGACCGCAAGGTCGCGAGAATGTGCACCTCGCTGGCCTCCGTGAGCGACGACGGCAGCGGCCGGCCCGCGGCCGCGTCGACGCCGGCAGCGAAAGCCGCCGAAGCGAAGAAGGGCACGACCGGGCAGCAGGTCGAGCAAACTTTCGGCAAGGGGCTCGACAAGATCAAGGGCCTGTTCGGGCGCTAGCCCGCTGCGGCTCGGCCTCCTTCTCGCCGTTGCCGCCGTCTGCAGCGCGCAGGCGGCGGAGAATGCCTTTCCCTCCGTCGCCGCGGCCTATGTCGTGAAGCGTGACGGCAAGCAGCTCTGGGCAGGCGCCGCCGACACGCGATTGCCGCCGGCGAGTCTGGCAAAAATGATGACGGCGCTCCTCGCGCTCGAGCGCGGCGGGCTCGATGAAGCCGTCGCCGTCGGCCGCGGCGTACTGCAGGAAACCGGCACGCGCATCGGCCTCAAGCCTGGCGAGCGCCTGCTTGCCCGCGATCTACTCGCCGCGAGCGTGATCCGCTCCGCCAACGACGCCTGCCGCGCGCTTGCCGACCATCTCGGCGCCGGCACGGCGAAGTTCGTCGCGCAGATGAACTTGCGTGCCGCGGCGCTCGGCATGGCCGATACGCGCTTTGTCGAGCCCTGCGGGCACGACCGCGAAGGCCAGTACTCCACCGCCGCCGACCTCGCGCGCCTCGCCGAGGCCGTGATGCGCCATGGGGAATACCTGCGGCTGGCGGCGCTCGAGCGCGCGACCATCCGCACGCAGGACGGCGCACGCAGCTTCAGCTTGCGCAACACCAATGCGCTGATCGGGCGCTATCCCGGCGCGCTCGGCCTGAAGACCGGCTACACCGAACGCGCCGGGTCCTGCCTGATTGCGCTCGCCGAGCGCGACGGGGTGCGCGTACTGGTGGTGATGCTGCATGCACCGGACCGCTGGTGGAGCGCCGTGGGCCTGCTCAACCGCGCCTTCGAGGCGCCGTGAATCCGGCGCTGGTCGTCGCGCTGGTCGCCGTGCTGGCGTACCTGCCTACCTTCGCTGGCGTATTCCACTTCGACGACTACAACGTCATCGTGCACTACGACACCGTGCACTCGTGGCAGACACTCCTCGAGCGTGCCGGCGGCGGAGTGCGACCCCTGCTCAAGGCGACCTACGCCCTCAACTGGACGCTCGGCCCCGGGGAATTCGGCTTCCACCTTTTCAACATCGCCGTGCATGCGCTGAACGCGGCATTGTTGTTCTTCATCGGCAGGGATCTGTTCAGGAACCCTTCCGCGGCCTTCGTTGCCGCGCTCCTCTTCGCTCTGCATCCCGCCGCCACCGAGGCGGTCACGTACATCAGCGGCCGTTCGTCTTCGTTGATGGCGTCGTTCTACCTCGGCGCGCTGCTCGTCTACCTGCGCGGCGGGCACTGGAGTCTTTCCTCGCTGCTGTTCGTCTGCGCAGCCGCAGTGCGCGAGACCGCCGTCACGCTGCCTGCCGCTCTGCTTTTATGCGAATTCACGGCGCGTCCCTGGCCCGGCTGGAAGGAAATCCTGCGCCGGCAGGGCGCGCATTGGGCGCTGCTCGCGGCGGGCGGCCTGTTCGTCCTGCTCAACCCGCGCTATTTCGACCATCTCGCCTTCGGCTACAGTTTGCGCAGCCTTGGCGACAACCTGCTCACGCAGGTGGGCGGCATCGCCTACCTCGTCTCGCGTCTCGTCGGCTTGCACGGCTACAACATCGACCCGGCGCTGCCGACGCTTTCCGCCTGGGATTCGATGTTGGTTTTTGAGGCGATGCTTTTGCTTGTCCTCCTGATTCTTGGAATAGCAAATATCCGTTCTCGCCCCTGGATCGGCTTCGGCATCCTGTGGTTCTTCCTGCAGCTTGCGCCGACCAATTCATTGGTGCCCCGCGTCGACGTCGCCAACGATCGCCAATTGTATTTGGCGTGCTGGGGAATCTTCGTCGCCCTGTTTTTCTCTTTCGATGATTTCTCAAAACCGCTGATGGCGGTCGTCATCTCCATCCTCGCATCGGTCAGCATCTCCCGCCAGCTCGACTACGCGAGCGAGGTACGGCTGTGGGAGTCGAGCGTGCGCCTTTCGCCCTGGAATGCGCGGGCGCACAATAATCTCGGCTATGCTTACCAGCTGGAGGGCCGCACGGCGCTGGCGCGGCGCGAATACGAGACCGCGCTGTTTCTCGACCCGCGTCACGACAAGGCGCGCTACAACCTGCTGCTGCTGAGATAAATGGCCAATCCGTTCGAACAACTGCAGGCGGTCGCGCGCGAAATGTCCTTCCTGCAGGGCGCGGAGTTGGTGCGCCAGGGCGAGTCCTCGCGCGGCGCCTTCCTCATCCGCCGCGGCGCGGTCGAGGCGCGCGTCGCGCTGCCCGGCGGCGGCGCGCTCACCGTGGCGCGCTTCGCCGACGGCGACATGTTCGGCGAGATGTCGCTGATCGAGCGCGGCGTGGTTTCCGCCACCGTGGTCGCGCTCGGCAAGGTCGACGCCTGGTTCGTCGGTCGCGACGATTTCCGCGCGCTGGTGGCGAGCCGCGAGCAGTCCGGGCTCGGCATCCAGCGCGCCATCACTGCGGCGCTCGCCGCGCGCCTGCGCGCGCTGAACGAACAGGTGGGCGCGCATCCGGCGGAGGAGGACCGTCCCGCAAGCGAAGCGCCGCCGCAAAGAATTGAATTGAAGTTTCCAGCAAAAATCTCCTTTGACTGGCGCGCGTTCCTGCCGGTGCTGCCGTTCTTCGAGGGCTTTCACGCCGGCGAAATCGACGAGCTGGCATCGGCCGGCCGGGTGACCGAGCTCGAGCGCGGTGCCGGCGTGTTCAAAGCCGGCGCGGCCGCGTCGGCTTGCTACCTGGTGCTGCGCGGCGCGCTGGAAATCTTCACCGTCAATGGAAAAACCGAACGCCGGGTGGCGATCGCCGGTCCCGGCGAGCTGGTCGGCTTCATGGCGGTAATCAACGCTGTGCCGCGCGCCAACCACGCGCGCGCGCGCGAGACTTGCTGCCTGCTCGAGTTGCCGCGCGAGGCATTCCTTGCGATCTACAACGGAAGTTCAGCTGCCACGGTCAGCCTGCATCACGCCATCCACCGCAGCCTGATGCGCTCCATTGCGCGCACCAATACGCAGCTCACGCGGTTGATCAGCCACGCACGCTTGACGGCTGCGGCCGACAAGGCCGCCTCGCTCGAGGCAGCACTGCACGGACAGATCTGGCGCGCGGAGGCGCGGGGCTGAGCGTTCAGCCGGCCGCGCGCCGGCGCAATTCCGCCGTCGTCAAGCCCTGGCCGTCCGGCGCCCAGCCGGGCGGGCCGAACAGATAGCCCGCCACCTCGCGCAGGCTGCGCGCGCGGCGCAGGTCGCCCGCCATGGCGATCCACTGGAAGAAGGCGATGCGCAGCGGGTTATAGCTCTGCAGCGGCACCACCAGCCCGCAGCGCGGCGGCAGGTCGTCGCGCTCGGGCACGTAGGTGCCGAACAAGCGGTCGAACACCATCAGGATGCCGCCGTAGTTCGCGTCGAGGTAGGGAAGATTCGCCGCATGGTGTACGCGGTGCGCCGACGGCGTATTGAGGATGCCCTCCAGCGGCCCGAGCCTCGGGATCCAGTTGGCGTGGATCCAGAACTGGTAGAGCAGATTGATGGTGAACGCGGCAGCGATGGCGCGTGGCGGGAAGCCGAGCCAGGCCAGCGGCAGAAAGTAAAGCAGCGTGCCGGTGATGCGCCCGGTCCAGCCAAGGCGGTAGGCCGAGCTGAAGTTGAGGCGGTTCGAGCTGTGGTGCACGGCGTGCGTGGCCCAGAACCAGCGGATGCGGTGCGCGCCGCGGTGGAACCAGTAGTAGAAGAACTCGACGCCGAGGAACAGCAGCACCCAGCCCCATGCGGTATGAAGCGGAGCAGTCCATACGCGGTGCTCGTAGAGCCAGAATCCGCCCGGCAGCGCCACCGCCAGCGGCAGCAGATTGGTGAACTCGCGCCCGAAGGCGATGGCGAGCGAGGCGCCCGCCTCGCGCCAGTCGTAAGGACGACCCAGCCGCCACAGCACCGCGGCTTCGACCACGGACGCCACGACGGCGACGGCCGAGACCACGATCAGCGCGAGCTTGAAGCCGTCAATCGGTCCCATTCAATCCTGCGGGCCCATTCAGTCGAGTAGCCGCACCGCGACGCGCGGCCGCCCATGGCGGATCTCGGCGAACAGCGCGCCATATTCGGGCAGCTCGACCCAGGCCGAGGTGTCGCGCGTCAGCGGCTCAGAGGCGACGATGATCGAGTCGGCGTTCTCGGCGCCGCCGGTCATCTTCCACTCGCCGTCGTGCAGCGCGTAGTCGCGGCCGAGCGTGTACCAGAGCGAGAGGAAGCTCAGGTTGGCTTCGTGCACGCGCGCCGCGTCCTCGGTGCGGTAGCAGCCGAAGTCGAAGCAGTAGCGCACCGCGGCCAGCTGGCCGCCGTTAGCGACGAACAGGTTGACGGAGGACGACAGCGTGATGCCGAGCTGCGCGCGGACTTCGCGGATGATCTGCAGGGTTTTCTTCAGACTTTCAAAAAATTCGTCTTCCGCAAGCAGGGCCTGCGGATCCTCGATCTGCGAGACCAGCAGGGCGTAGATCCATTCGCTGTCGGTGGTGCCGTGGATCTGCGCCAGGATCTGCGGCTTGATGTGGGCGGCGAGCAGCGGCTTCATGCGCGCCATCTCGGCGAGGTCGCCGTTATGCGCGAGCACCAGCGGCACGCCGGCGAAGTGGAACGGGTGCACGTTCTGCAGCGAAATCTCGACGCGGGTGGAGTAGGCGACGCCGCGCACGTGGGCCAGCAGGCAGCTGGGCCGGATCTTCTGCGCTAGGTTCTGCAGGTTGCGGTCGAACACCGGCAGCGACTGCGAGTAGTAGGAGAAGGCGCGCTCCGGGTCGGCGCTGTCGGGGTCCCAGGCGCGCAGCCCGAAGCCGGCGAGGTTCAGCATGTGCAGCATCTTCGGCATGTAGCTCTGCCGGATGAGCGCCGAGTCGGGCTGGTAGAGCAGGTTGTCGAGCAGTACCGGCTGGCCGAGGTAGAGCAGGGCGCGGCACATGTCAGGCCTTCGGCTTCTGCTCTTCCAGCCGGTCGGTGGCCGGCGGCGGGGTGCGCGACAGAGCGGCGATTTCGTTCCACAGCGCCGGCGTCATGTCGACCTTCAGCGAGTCGAGCGAGGCCTGCAGCTGCTGCAGGCTGCGTGCGCCGATGATCGGCGCGGTGACCGCGGGATGCGCCGCGACCCAGGCGACGGCGACGCTCATCGGGTGCAGGCCCTGCTTCTTGCAGAAGGCGGCGAACTTCGCTGCCACCTCGTGCATCCATTCCTCACCGTAGCGAACGGTGTACATCTTGTTCGTCGTCAACCGGCCGGTTTGTTTTTCCAAATACTTTCCGGACAACAAGCCGCCACCGGCCGGGCTGTAGGGAAAGACCGAAATGCCGTTGGCCGCCGCCATCGGCAGGATCTCGACCTCGGCCTGGCGCTTCACCAGGCTGTACATCGGCTGGATCGCCTGCAGCCGTGTCCAGCCGTTTGCCTCCTGGGCCGCGAGCGCGGTCTGCGTTTCCCAAGCTGAGTGATTGCTGACCGCGGGGTAGAGCACCTGGCCGGAGCGCACCACGTCCTCGAGCGCGCGCATCGTCTCGTCGAGCGGCGTCAGCGGGTCGCGCATGTGGAGGTACAGCAAGTCGATGCGGTCGGTCTGCAGGCGCTTCAGGCTCGCCTCGACCGCGCGCCTGACATGGCGGCGCGAGCTGCCCTTGGCGTTGAGATCGGGACCCATGGCGTTGAAGCACTTGGTGGCGATCACCAGGTCCTCGCGCGCGCCGCGCATCAGCTGGCCGAGGATTTCCTCCGAGCGCCCCTTGCTGTACTGGTCGGCGGTATCGAAGAAATTGACGCCGAGGTCGCGGCAGGCTTTGAATATCTGCGCCGAGGCGGCCTCGTCCGCGTCGCCGCCGAAAGGCATGGTGCCGCAGCAGAGTTGCGACACCTGGACGCCGGTGCGGCCTAGAGCTCGGTAATTCATCGCCTAAGTCTACTTGACCGCAGTCAAGAAGCGCGCCCCGCCGGCCAGCCGATAATAGGCGGGCGATGAAAGGCAAAGGCAAGGACAAGTTCCGCACGACGACCAAGGGCCGGTCGGTCGATCCGAAGGCCCTGGCGGAAGTGCAGGCTCTTCTCGGCAAGGAGCCGCGCCGCCGCGACCTGCTGATCGAGCACCTGCATCGCATCAACGATCGCTACGGCCACCTTTCGGCGGCCCATCTCGCAGCGCTCGCCCAGGAGATGGACCTGGCCATGACCGAGGTCTACGAGGTGGCGACGTTCTACCACCACTTCGACGTGGTGAAGGAGGGCGAGACCCCGCCTCCCGCCCTGACCGTTCGAGTGTGCGATTCGATCGCTTGCGAGCTCGCCGGTTCGGAAACCCTTTTCAAGAATCTTTCGTTGGGCCAGGACGTCCGGGTCGTCCATGCGCCCTGCGTCGGGCGATGCGAAGTCGCGCCCTGCGCGGTGGTGGGACAGAACCCTATTGGCAACGCGACGCTGCAATCCGTGAAGGCCGCGGTGGAGAAGAAGCAAATCACCTGCGCCGAAACGAAATACACCGGGTTCAATGCGTACCGGAAGGCGGGCGGCTACCAATTGATCGCCGATTGCCTTGCGGGCAAGCACACGCGCGAGGGGCTCACCAAGATCATGGAAGACTCGGCGTTGCGCGGCCTCGGCGGTGCCGGCTTTCCGGTCGGCCGCAAGTGGAAGAGCGTCGCCGGCGAGCCCGAGCCGCGCCTGATGGCGGTCAATATCGACGAGGGCGAGCCGGGCACCTTCAAGGATCGCTGGTACCTCGAGCGCGACCCGCACCGCTTTCTTGAAGGCATGCTGGTCGCAGCCTGGTGTGCGGGCGTGAGCGAAATCTATATTTACCTGCGCGACGAATATGCCGGCTGCCGCGCCATTCTTGAAAAAGAGCTGTTGAACTTGAAGGCCAAAGCGAATTTTTCTTTACCTCCCATCCATCTTCGCCGTGGCGCCGGCGCCTATATCTGCGGCGAGGAGTCGGCGATGATCGAATCGATCGAGGGCAAGCGCGGCATGCCGCGGCTGCGCCCGCCCTACGTCGCCCAGGTCGGCCTGTTCGGCCGGCCCACGCTCGAGCACAACATGGAAACGGTCTACTGGGTGCGCGAGATCGTCGAGAAGGGTGCGGCGTGGTTTGCCGGCCAGGGACGGAACGGACGCAAGGGTTTGCGGTCTTTCTCCGTATCGGGCCGTGTGAGAAAGCCGGGCATGCACCTGGCGCCGGCGGGCATCACGGTGAAGGAATTGATCGACGAATATTGCGGCGGGATGCTCGATGGTCACGAGTTCTACGGCTACCTGCCGGGCGGCGCCTCGGGCGGGATCCTTCCCGCGTCGAAGGGAGATATTCCGCTCGACTTCGACACGTTGCAGCCGCACGGTTCCTTCATCGGCTCGGCGGCCGTCGTCGTTTTCTCGAACCAGGACAAGGCCTCGAAAGCGGCGGTAAACCTGATGAAATTCTTCCACGACGAGTCCTGTGGCCAGTGCACGCCCTGCCGGGTCGGCACCGCCAAGGCGGTGATCCTGATGGAAGAAGCGAAGTGGGATCAGCCTTTGCTGAAAGAGCTCTCTCAGGCCATGATGGACGCGTCGATCTGCGGTCTAGGGCAGGCGGCGCCCAATCCCGCGTTGACCGTGATGAAGTATTTCCCGCAAGAGGTGGGCTGAAATGGAACGAGTGACCACCCGGCAGCTGGCGATGATGCCGATCGAGTTCAAGCTCAACGGCCAGACGGTGATCGGCCGGCCGGACGAGAAGATCATCGAGACGGCCAAAAAACACGGCGTTGCCATCCCGCATCTCTGCCATGGCGGCGAGCAGCGCTCGGACGGCAACTGCCGCGCCTGCGTGGTCGAGATCAAGGGCGAGCGGGCGCTCGCGCCCGCGTGCTGCCGCTATCCGACGGCCGGCATGGAAGTCACCACCAATTCGCCGCGCGCCCTGACCTCGCAGAAGATGGTGCTCGAGCTGCTCCTGGCGGACATGCCGGAAGAGCAGTTCACGCTGAAGAACAAGCTGAACAACTGGGCGAAGCGGATGGGCGTTGGAAAACCCCGCTTTGCCGCGCGGGAAAAGGTCAAGGCGGATCTTTCGCACCCCGCCATCGCGGTCAATCTGGACGCCTGCATCCAGTGCACGCGCTGCGTGCGTGCCTGCCGCGAGGTGCAGGTCAACGACGTCATCGGCTACGCCGGACGCGGCTCGGATTCGCGCATCGTGTTCGACCTGGACGACCCGATGGGCGCCTCGACCTGCGTCGCCTGCGGCGAGTGCGTGCAGGCCTGCCCGACCGGCGCGCTGATGCCGGCGCGCAAGGTGGG
>DASWEU010000003.1:0-8170 GCA_036394595.1 Burkholderiales bacterium
GCCTTGTCGCCGATCGCCTTGGCGAACGCCTGGCCGAGCGTGATGCCGACGTCCTCGACGGTGTGGTGCGCGTCGATGTGCAGGTCGCCCTTCGCCTCGATCTCGAGGTCGAGCATGCCGTGGCGCGCCACCTGGTCGAGCATGTGCTCGAGGAACGGCAGGCCGGTCGAGAGCCGGGCCGCGCCCTTGCCGTCGAGGTTGAGCTTCACCCGGATCTGGGTTTCCTTGGTATTGCGCGAGACTTCAGCGGTTCTCATTGCAGAGCTTCTTTCAGGGCTGTCAGGAGTATACGGTTTTCGTCCGGCGTGCCGACCGTGACGCGCAGGCAGTTCTTCAATGCCGGGCTGTTCAAATTGCGGACCAGCACGCCCTGGCGCAGCAGGTCCCGGTAAGTCGCGTCGGCATCCGGCACCCGGATGAGGAAGAAATTGGCCTGCGACGGAAACACGGTCACGCCCTTCAGCGCGCCAAGCGAGCTGCCGAGCGCCGTGCGGTCGGACTTGATGCGCGCGGCCTGCGCCTCCAGCACCTCGAGTCGCTCGAGCAGGAAAAGCGCGGCCGCCTGCGTGAGCACGCTGACGTTGTAAGGCGGCCGTACCTTGTCGAGCTGCGCGACCCACGCGGGGCGGCCGACCAGGTAACCCAGCCGGATTCCCGCGAGGCCGAGCTTCGACACCGTCCGGATCACGATCAGATTCTCGAACTCCGCCAGTCGCGGCAGGAAGCTCTTGCCGGCGAACGCGTGATAGGCCTCGTCGATCACTACCAGGCCCTTGCACGCTTTTATTGTTTTAACCAAATCCTCTTCTGGGTAAAGCAGGCCCGTGGGATTGTTCGGCCAGGCGATGAACACCAGCGCCGGGTTCTCCGTCTTCATGCGGGCGATGAAGGCGTCGGCATCGAAGGAAAAATCCTCGCGCAGCGGCACCGGCACCGCCCGCATGCCGCTGAAGGTCGCGCCCATCGAGTACATGACGAAGGTCGGCGCGGGAAACATCATTACTGCGCCCGGGCGCGCGAGCGCCGTGATCAGGATCTGGATCAGCTCGTCCGAGCCGTTGCCGAGCAGGATTTCCATGCCGGGCGGCACGTTCATGCGGTGCGCGATCGCCTGGCGCAGTTTCTGCGGGCCGGGCGTCGGGTAGCGATTGACGTCGACGCGCGCGAGCACGCCGGCCAGCTCGCGGCGCAGCTCCTCGGGCAGCGTATAGGGATTCTCCATCGCGTCGAGCTTCACCATGCCGTCGGCCGGCGCCACGGGATAAGCCTTGAGCGCGAGAATCTCGGGCCGGACGAGATCGGCGGGCTTCACTTGAACCTCATCTCCGCTGCACGCTGGTGCGCAGAAAGTCCTTCGCCTTCGGCTAGAACTGCAGCCACTTTCCCGAGGGTCAACGCCCCCGAACGGGAAACGCCAATCACACTGGTTCTTTTCTGAAAATCATAGACACCAAGCGGCGAAGAAAAACGCGCGGTGCCGGCGGTCGGCAGCACGTGGTTCGGGCCGGCGCAGTAGTCGCCGATCGCCTCCGAGCTCCAGGGCCCGAGGAACACCGCGCCGGCGCGCGTAAGCCGCGGCAGCCAGCCCTCGGGGTTCTCCACCATCAGCTCGAGGTGCTCCGGCGCGACGCGGTTCGCCACCGCGCAGGCTTCCTCGACATCGCGTGTCAGGATCAGCGCGCCGCGCGCTTTGAGAGATGCCGCAATGACAGCTCGTCTTGGCATTTCTACGATGAGCCTGTTTATCGAATTCAAAACCAAACTCAAGAATTTTTCATCGGGCGACAACAGAATCGCCTGCGCCGATTCGTCGTGCTCGGCCTGCGAAAAGAGATCCATCGCCACCCAGTCGGCATTGGCGGTGCCGTCGGCGATCACCAGGATCTCCGAGGGCCCGGCCACCATGTCGATGCCGACCGCGCCGAACACCTGGCGCTTTGCCTCGGCGACGTAGGCATTGCCGGGGCCGACGATCTTGTCCACGCGCGAAATCGATTTCGTCCCATACGCGAGCGCGGCGATGGCCTGCGCGCCGCCGACGCTGATCACGCGGTCGACTCCGGCCAGCGCGGCGGCGGCCAGTACGAGCGCATTGGGATTGGGACTCGTCATGACGAGCTCGCGCACGCCGGCGACCTTCGCCGGCACCGCGTTCATCAGCACCGTCGACGGATAGGCAGCCTTGCCGCCCGGCACGTACAGCCCGACGCGCTCGATCGGGCTGAGCCGCTGGCCGAGCCGCGTGCCGTCGGCATCCGTGAAGTCCCACGATTTCTGCAACTGTTTTTCGTGGAAACCAATAATCCTCGCGTGCGCCGCGCGCAGCGCGTCCGCCTGTTCGCGAGGGATCGCCGCGACGCATTTTTCCGATACCGCAATTTCCTTTGGCGGCACGCCATCGAACTTCCTCGCGTACTGCCGCACGGCCGCGTCGCCGCGCGCGCGCACGTCGGCCAGGATCTTCCGCACCGCCTTCTGCACCGCCGGGTCCTGCGCGGCGTCGTGGCGCGTGAGCGCCTCGAGCTGGCGCGCGAAGCCGGGGTCGCGCGTCGACAGGCGACGTATTTTCATGGCCGCGCCTCGCGGGCAAAGGCGTCGATCAGCGGCTGCAGCGCTGCGCGCTTGGTCTTGAGCGCCGCCTGGTTGACGATCAGGCGCGCCGACACCGGCATGATCTCTTCCACCGCCACCAGGCCGTTCTCGCGCAGCGTGCGCCCGGTGTCGACCAGATCGACGATGACGTCGGCCAGCCCCACCAGCGGCGCGAGCTCCATCGAGCCGTAGAGCCGGATGAGGTCGACGTGCACGCCCTTGGCGGCGAAGTGGTCGTGCGTGGTGCGCACGTACTTGGTGGCGACGCGCAGGCGCGCGCCCTGACGCACCGCGGCGCGATAGTCGAAGCCGCGGCGTGCCGCCACCACCATGCGGCAGCGGGCGATGCCGAGGTCCACCGGCTGGTACAGCCCCTCGCCGCCGTGCTCGGCGAGCACGTCGCGGCCGGCGATACCGAGATCGGCGCCGCCATGCTGCACGTACGTGGGTGTATCCGAGGCACGCACCACGATCAGGCGCAGGTCGCGCCGCTGGGTGCTTAGGACGAGCTTGCGGGAGGTTTCGGGATTGCCTTTAGGCCGGATACCGACGCGCGCGAGCAGCGGCGCGGTCTCCTCGAAGATCCGCCCCTTCGATAAAGCGATACTTATGCTCGCCATTGGTCATATCCGGGGCGCATTCTACCTCAAGGACGGCGCAGCTACTTTACGCGCTCGATGCGCGCCCCCAGCGCGGCGAGTTTCTGCTCGAGCGCTTCGTAGCCGCGGTCGAGGTGGTAGATGCGATCGATCAGCGTTTCGCCCTGCGCCACCAGGCCCGCGATCACCAGCCCGGCCGAGGCGCGCAGGTCGGTCGCCATCACCTTGGCGCCCTGCAGCCGCTCGACGCCGGTCACCACGGCGCTGGTGCCCTGCAGCGCGATGCTCGCCCCCAGCCGCTGCAACTCGAGCGCGTGCATCATGCGGTTCTCGAAGATGGTCTCGGTAATTACCGCGGTGCCACTCGCCACCGTGGCGAGCGCCATGAACTGCGCCTGCATGTCGGTGGCAAAACCCGGGTACGGAGCGGTTCGCACGCTGACCGAATGCGGGCGCCCGGCGGCCTCGACCTCGATCACCTCGTTTTTCGTGCGGATGGTGGCGCCCGCCTCGCGCAGCTTCCCCAGGGTGGCGTCCAGCGAATCGGCGGCGGCGCCGGTCAGCCTGACCTTGCCGCCCGCCGCAGCGACGGCGCAGAGGTAGGTCCCGGTCTCGATACGGTCGGGCATGACGCGGAACTGCGCGCCGCCGAGCGAGCGCACGCCTTCGATGCGGATCACGTCGCTGCCCGCGCCCTCGATGCGGGCGCCCATCGCCGCGAGGCAGCGCGCGAGGTCCACCACCTCGGGCTCGCGCGCCGCGTTCTCCAGCAGCGTGGTGCCTTCGGCGAGCACGGCAGCGAGCATCAGGTTCTCGGTGCCGGTCACCGTCACCAGGTCCATGACGATGCGCGCGCCGCGCAGGCGCTCGGCGCGCGCCGTCATGTAGCCATGCTCGATGGCGATGGTTGCGCCCATCGCCTGCAGGCCCTTGACGTGCTGGTCGACCGGCCGCGCGCCGATGGCGCAGCCGCCGGGCAGCGAGACGCGCGCCTGGCCGCAGCGCGCGAGCAGCGGCCCGAGCACCAGCACCGACGCGCGCATGGTCTTCACCAATTCGTAGGGCGCCGTCGGATCCGTAATATTTTTCGCAACCAGGACCATCTCGCTATCGCTGCGCCGTTCGACGGCCACGCCCATCTGCGCGAGAAGCTTCGCCATGGTGGACACGTCCATCAGGCGCGGCACGTTCGACAGGCGCAGCGGCTCGGCGGTGAGCAGCGCGGCGCAAATGATCGGCAGCGCGGCGTTTTTGGCGCCCGAGATGCGCACCTCGCCCTCCAGCGGCCGGCCGCCGGTGATGCGCAGCTTATCCACCGCGCGCGGCCTCTTCCGGGGTCATCGTCTGCATCGACAGCGCGTGGATTTCGGCGCGCATGCGATCGCCGAGCGCGCGGTAGACGAGCTGGTGGCGCTGCACGCGCGTCTTGCCGGCGAAGGCGCTCGACACCACCAGCGCCTGGAAATGCTGGCCGTCGCCGGCCACCTCGACGCGCTCGCAGGCGAGTCCGGCCTCGATGCCGCTCTTCACGCTTTCCGGCGTCACCATCAGCTGCGCAGCTTATATCCCGTCTGCAGCAGCCACAAACTCAGCGCGCTGACCGCGGCGAGGCTGGCGGCGACGATGGCCAGGCTCGCCCCCGGCGGGAAATCCGATACGCCGAAGAAACCGTAGCGAAAGCCGTCCACCATGTAGAAGAACGGATTGGCGTGCGACACCTGCTGCCACGCCGGCGGCAGCGCGTGGATGGAATAGAACACGCCCGAAAGGAAGGTGAGCGGCATGATGACGAAGTTCTGGAACGCCGCCAGCTGGTCGATCTTCTCGGCGCACACCCCGGCGAGCAGGCCGAGCGCGCCGGCGAGCGCGGCGCCGAGCAGGCAGAACGCCAGGATCCACAGCGGCGCGCGCACCGGCAGCCCGACGAACCAGACGGTGACGGCGAACATGCCGGCCGCCACCACCAGCCCGCGCGCCACCGCGGCAAGCACGTAGGCGGCGAACAGCTCCACGGTGGAGATCGGCGCCAGCAGCATGAAGACGATGTTGCCGGTGATTTTCGACTGGATCAGGCTCGACGAGCTGTTGGCGAAGGCGTTCTGCAGCACGCTCATCATCACGAGCCCGGGCACCAGGAACGCGGTGTAGCGCACCCCGGGGTAGGCCTCCACCCGGCCCTCGAGCGCCTGGGCGAAGATCACGAGGTAAAGCAGCGCGGTGAGTACCGGCGCCGCCACCGTCTGCACGCTCACTTTCCAGAAGCGCAGCAACTCCTTGACGAACAGCGTGCGAAAGCCGGTCATGTCGGTCCACTTCGCTTTTCACCGGTCAGGCGCAGGAACACGTCCTCGAGGTCCGGGGTGTGCAGCTCGATGTCGTGCAGCGGCACGCCTTCGCGCCGCAGGCGCTCCAGCGCCGCCTCGAGCTCGTCGTAATCCTTGAGCTTGAGGCGCGAGGCTTCGCCCTCGCGCCCGCGCACCAGCAGCTCGAGGCCGGAAAAGGTGGCGAGCAGGTTCTGCGTCGTGTCGAGCGCCACCACCCGGCCGTCCTTGAGCATGGCGATGCGCTTGCACTGGCTCTCGGCCTCCTCGAGGTAATGGGTGGTGAGGACAATGGTGTGGCCGTCGCGGTTGAGGCGTTGCACGAATTGCCACAGCCCCTGGCGCAGCTCGACGTCGACCCCCGCGGTCGGCTCGTCGAGCACGATCACCGGCGGCTTGTGCACCAGCGCCTGCGCCACCAGCACGCGGCGCTTCATGCCGCCGGAGAGCGCGCGCATGTTGACGTCGGCCTTGGCGTCGAGGTCGAGGTGGTGCATCACTTCGTCGATCCAGGCGTCGTTGCGCGCCAGGCCAAAATAACCCGACTGGATGCGCAGCGTTTCGCGCACGGTGAAAAACGGGTCGAACACCAGCTCCTGCGGCACCACGCCAAGCAGTCGGCGCGCGCGCCGGTAGTCGGTGACCACGTCGGAGCCGAGCACGCGAGCGCTGCCGCGATCGGCGCGCGTCAGTCCCGCAATGACGTTGATCAGCGTGGTCTTGCCTGCGCCGTTCGGCCCGAGCAGGCCGAAGAATTCGCCCTCCTCGACGGCCAGGCTCACGCCATCGAGCGCGCGCAGGCGCCCGTAGTGCTTCTCGACCTGCCGTACTTCCAGGGCGTTCAGCGGGAGCGAGCCGCCGGGGACTCCGCGGCCGGCTGGCCGCCCACACCGGCCAGCACCTCGTCGACCCCGTACAGGCGGGCGATGGTGCGCAGCGATTCCGGTGGGTTGGCGATCTCGAGCGTGCGCTCGCGCTGGCGGGCGTCGCGCAGCCAGGCGAGCAGCAGCGCGAGCAGCGCCGAGTCCATCTCGGTCACGCCGGCGAGGTCGATCACGCGCACGCCTTCGTCCTGGCGGCGGCGGCCCTCGTCGAGGTGGCGCCGGCCTTCCGCCAGCACTTCGGCGACTGTCGCCAGCGTCACTGCGCCGCTGAGGGCCAGGCGGTTGCCGTCGCGCTTGATCATTTCTTGGCGGCGCCCGCGTCGAGCGAGCGGTTCTTGGTCTGCAGCTCCTTGATCAGGCCGTCGATGCCGGCATTGCGCACGGAATTCGCGAACTCGGTGCGGTAATTCACCACCAGGCTGACGCCGCCGACCATCACGTCGTAGACCTTCCAGCCCGCCGCGGTCTTCTCCATGCTGTAGTCGATCGGCACCGGCTGCGTGCCGGGCTGCAGCACGCGCACCTGCACGGTGACGTCGGTATCGGTCGGCTTGGCGCGCAGCGGACGGAACTCGAATTTCTGCTCGCTGTAGGCCGACAGCGCGCTGGCGTAGGTGCGCACCAGCAGGGTCTTGAACTCCTCGATCAGCGCCTTCTTCTGCTCGGGGTTCGCCTTGTTCCAGCCCTGCCCCATGGCGAGCGCCGTCATCGAGGCGAAATTGAAGTGCGGCAGCACCTTCTCCTCGATCAGCTGGATCAGCTTCTGGCGGCTGCCGGCCCTGATGTCCTTGTCCTTGGCGATGATGTCCACCACCTCGAGCGTGACGTTTTTCACCAGCACGTCCGGCGCGCCGGCGTCCTGCGCCAGGAGCGGCAGGGACAGTAGAAGCGAAATAAGAATCGCGAGGGATTTTTTCATGTTCATTTAACGGTGGAGTCGAGGGAATCGTTGACCTCTTCGCGCGGCGGCCGGCCGTCGTAAATCAGGCTGCGGCGGCGCTGGAAATAGGCATCGCGCAGGAACACATAGCGGTCGAGCGCCGCCTCCTCGAGCAGCCGGCCGGCGTCGAGCAGGTCGGCGCGCTGCTGCGTCACGCGCACGCCCACCAGCGAGTAATGCACGGTGTTGGAATCGACCAGGTTGAGCGGATCGGTGACCCAGTCGACCGCGGTGCCAGTGCCGTCGCGCACTGAGCTCGGCCCGAGCGCCGGCAGCACCAGGTAGGGGCCGAAGCCCACGCCCCAGCGGCCGAAGGTCTGGCCGAAGTCCTCGTTGTGCTTGTCGTAGCCCATGTCGGAGGCGACATCGTGCAGGCCGAGCAGGCCGATGGTGCTGTTGAAGGCGAAGCGCGCCCAGTCGCTGATGCCGTCCTCGAACTTGCCCTGCAGCATGTTGTTCACGCCGATGAAGGGGTCGGCGAGATTGGAGAAGAAATTGCGCACCCGCAGGCGGATTTCGGCGTGCACCACGTCGCGGTAGGCGGTGGCCACCGGCCGCGCGATCCAGTCGTCGAGCTTCTCGTTGAAGCGGTAGATGCCGCGGTTCATGCCCTCCCACGGATCGCGCGGGTCGACGTTGACGTTGGCGCTGGCGCAGCCCGCCGCCAGCACGGCGAATCCCGCGGCAAGCCATCGCCTCACTTCTTCTCGTCCTTTTTCTCGTCCTTGCCCTCGGCGGCCTTGTTGAACAGGAACTGGCTGATGAGGTTCTCCAGCACCACCGCCGACTGCGTCAGGCGCAGCCGGTCGCCGCTCTTCAGCATCACGCCGTCGC
>DASWEU010000004.1:0-2467 GCA_036394595.1 Burkholderiales bacterium
GTCGGGCTCGCCGCCAAGAACGCGATCCTCATCGTGGAATTCGCCAAGCTGAAGCGCGAGCAGGGCGAGTCCATCGTACAGGCGGCATTGGACGGCGCGAAGCTGAGGCTCCGCCCGATCCTGATGACTTCGTTCGCTTTCATCCTGGGCACCGTCCCGCTCGCGATCGCCTTGGGCGCGGGAGCCGGCGCGCGGCAGGCGCTCGGCACGGCGGTGGTGTTCGGTATGCTGTTTGCAACACTGGTCGGCGTGTTTTTCATTCCGGTGTTCTACGTGATGCTCCAGCGCGTGAGCGAGCGTCAGTGGCCCTTCAGGCGCCAGGATGCCGCAACGCCTGCGGTCGCAGGCGGCGCCGGTGGAGCTGCGGGTGCCGGCGCGGGTGCGCCTGCGTCGCCTTTGCGCTGATGTTAGAGCAATGGGTCAAACATGATTAATTCAACCTCGAACGGCCAAAGCATGGGGAATCACGCCTTTGCGATGTTGCTTGCCGCGTCGCTATCCGCCTGCATGGTCGGGCCGGACTACCAGCGCCCTGAGGTCGAGATTCCCCCTGCCTGGCGGCTCGGTGCCACGGAAGCCGGCGAGATCTCCAACATCGCCTGGTGGGAGCAGTTCCAGGATCCGGCCTTATCGACCCTCGTGCGCACGGCGCTCGAGAACAACAAGGACCTCCAGATCACCACCGCCAGCGTGGATCAGGCCTTCGCCCAGTACGGTATTACTCGCTCCGCGCTCGCGCCACAGGTCGATGCCGGCGCCAGTGCAGCAAAGCAGCGCTTGAGCGGAAACGCCGGTCCGGTGCCGGTTCCATCCGGCCGTGAGACCTTTAACGATTACAGCGTCAACCTTTCGGCCAGCTACGAGCTGGACGTATGGGGCAGGCTGCGCCGTGCTACGGAGTCGGCGCGCGCGAGCCTCCTCGGCAGCGAGGAAGGCCGGCGCACGGTGGTATTGACCTTGGTCAGCGCGGTTGCCGATGGATACATCCAGTTGCGGGCACTGGATCGGCAGCTCGAAATTGCGCAACGCACGTCGCAGAGTTTGGGTGAAGCGGCCAGGCTGCAGCGGGTGCGCTTCGAGGAGGGCGCCGTACCCGAGAGCGACTACCGTCAGGCCGAGTCGCAATATGAGACCGCGGCCGCCCAAGTGCCAGAGCTTGAGCGTCAGGTCGCGCGGCAGGAAAACTTCATCAGCGTTCTGCTCGGCAGGAACCCCGGCCCCATCGAGCGGGGGAGAGATATCGACACGCTGCTTTTTCCGGCGGTGCCCAGCGCGCTGCCAGCCTCTCTCCTGGAACGCCGGCCCGACGTCCGCCAGGCGGAGCAAAACCTGATTGCCGCCAACGCCGACATCGGTGTGGCCAAGGCCGCTTACTTTCCCAGGATCAGCCTCACGGCGCTGTTCGGTAGGGAGAGCGCCGAGCTCTCGGATCTTTTCAAAGGGCCCTCCAAGACCTGGTCTTACGGGGCAGGCCTGGCCCTACCGATCTTCAACGCCGGGAGGATAAGCAACCAAGTGGCGCAGTCGGAAGCCGTTCAGCGCCAGGCTCTGTCCGCCTATCAAAAATCGATCATCGTTGCCTTCCAGGATGTGGAGAACGCGCTGGTCGACCGCACAAAGTTCGGCCGGACGCGTGAGGTGCAGGCCAGAAATGTCGCGGCACTGCAGCGCTTCCGCGACCTCGCCGCGCTGCGCTACAACGAAGGGGCAACCATTTACCTGGAAGTTGCCAACGCCGAGCAGTCGCTGTTCAACGCCCAGTTGGCATACGTCGCGACCCAGTCCCAGTTGTTTCGGTCCTACGCGAGCTTGTACAAAGCGACCGGTGGCGGCTGGGTCGCAGACGCGGAGGCACTCGCATCCAGCAGGGTCGCTGAGGGCGCTAGATAAAGAGTGATTTGATGTGAATCGAGCACGTATTTTTCGAGGACAAAGCAATGAAGTACGACATGGAACGTCCACTACGACGAGGACACGATGAAATACACGCTGAACGTTAACGGCAGGAAGGCGACCCTTGATACCGACGATCCGACGATGCCGCTGCTCTATGCATTGCGCGACGACGCCGGCCTGCACGGGCCGCGCTTCGGCTGCGGTCTCGGCCAGTGCGGCGCCTGCACCGTGCATCTGGACGGGCGCGCGATGCGCTCGTGCGTCGTGCCGATTTCGTTTGTCGGGAACAAGAAGGTCCTCACGCTCGAGGGCCTCTCGAAACGCGGCAAGCTGCATCCGGTGCAGCAGGCGTTCATCGACGAGCAGGCGGTCCAGTGCGGCTATTGCATCAACGGAATGGTGATGCAGGCGGCGGCGCTGCTCGCGGTCAACAGGAAGCCGACCGACGACCAGATCAAGGATGCGATGGCGGCGAACCTGTGCCGCTGCGGCACGCATACGCGCATCCTGCGCGCGATCCGGCGCGCATCCGAGCAGATGGCATGAGAGGGAGACGATCATGTCGGCACTG
>DASWEU010000005.1:0-43255 GCA_036394595.1 Burkholderiales bacterium
CCCGCGACGTCGATCGTTATCGTATCGGCGCCGAGCCCGCCAGTGATGGTGTCGGCGAGCACCGTACCGACGATGCGGTTGGCCGCCGCCGAGCCGGTGACGTCGAGGCCGAAGCCGGTCACCGCCGAGGCGTCGAGGTGCTGGAACCCCGTCTGCGTATTTGCAACAGAGAGCAGTTGATCCGGCTGATTGAGATCCACCGTCAGCGTGCCGGCGGCCGCGCCGCTCAGCAGCACCAGGTTCCCCTCGGTCGCGGCACCGCCGTCGATGCTGTCGCCGGCGGTGACATCCACACCGATGGTGTCGGCGCCGCCCCCGCCGACGATGGTGTCCGCCTGCGCGGTGCCAATGAGGATATTGGCCGCCACGGAACCGGTGAGATTCACACCGAAGATCCCGGTTACGCCGCTCGCGTCGACATGCGTAAAGCCGCTCTGGATGCCGGCCTCGGACGAGAACTGGTCGGCGTTGGCGGCGGTGAGCGAAAGATTGGCGACGATGGTGCCCGTCGCTGCGCCCACCAGCACCAATTTGTTGGCTTCCGTGGCGCTCACGGCGCCCGCGTTCAGAACGTCGGCTTCGCTCACGTCCACCGTAATGAGGTCCGCGCCGGCCAGGCCAATGATGGTGTCGGCGCCGTCGCCACCGTCGATCGTGTCGGCGAAAGCCGTCCCGGTAATGGCGTTCGCGCCGCCGTTGCCGATGATCTGCAGGCCGTTCGCCACACCGGTCGCATTGACGTTGAGGTCCGCGGCGCCGCTGAGTTGGACGGTCTCGACGTTGCTCAGGCGACCGCCGAGTACCAGCGTGTCGCCGGGGATTGCCGAGGTGAATTGCAGCAAATCCAGGCCCGCGCCGCCGTTCACGATATCGCCGGCGATAAAGTGCGTAGCGGTGATGAAAACGTCGTTGCCGGCGCCGCCGATCAGCGCATTGGCTTCGGCGCTGCCGGTGATGCTGAGCGCATGGCCGCCCTGCAGCAGCCCGGCATCGAGCGAGGTGACGCCAAGAAAAATATGCCCCTCGTCCGCGCCGCCGACGCTCATCAGCTGGTCCGCCCCGCTGGAGAGATCCCACACCATGTCGCCGCCCGGGTCGCCGGTGAGGATCAGCTTGTTGCCCTCGGCGATGGCGCCGCCATTGACGTCATCCATGTCCGCAGCCACGACCGACATGGTGATGACGTCGGCGCCGGCTCCGGCGATCACGCTGTCGTGGCCGAGGCCGCCGTCGATCGTGTCGGCGAATGCCGTGCCGCCGAGCAGGTTGTCGTACTTGTTGCCAGTGAGGACGATCTTGTTCGGCAGCAGCGCGGCGTCGACATCGAGCGCCAGCCCGGCGAGCGAGTCGGGGCCGTTGTGGATTTCCACCTTGTCGAGGCCGGTCATCAGCGCCGTGAGCGCGATGGCCTCGTGGTCTGTTAGCGAGACGAAGCGCAGCACGTCGATGCCGCCGCCCGAGTCGCGGATGTGGTCGCCGGCGTCCAGGTCCGCCGCGGAAGCGATCAGGTAGAGGTCGTTGCCGGCACCGCCGTCGAGCGAGTCGTTGCCGTCGCCCCCGTCCAGGGTGTCGTCCCCGACCTGGCCATACAAAGTGTCGCCGCCGCCGCCGCCGGCGATCGAGTCGGCGAAGCCGGTGCCGAACATCGTATTGGCGCCGTCGTTGCCGATCAGCTTCATTCCCGTCGTGAAGTCGCGCAGCTGGATGTTCAGCGGGCTGGTACCCGAGCTGCCGCCGAGCGCATCGGCGATCGCCACGGCCTCGATACCCACGGCCTTGTTCGCCGTCACCGTCAGCGTCTGGGAGGTGAGCGAGGTCGCGGAGAAGCGCAGCGTGTCGTCGCCGCCGCCACCGTTGATGCTGGCGGCCGCGTCGAATTCGACCTGGCTGGCAAACACCAAGGCGTCGTTGCCGTCGCCGGCGTCCAGAACATCGGCGCCACCGCGGCCGATGAGCACGTCGGCGCTGCCGCTGCCGATCAGCGTGTTGATTCCCGCGGCGCCGGCGCCCGCGGTGCCGGCGAGGATCACGCCGAAGTCGGTCATCGCGCTCGCGTCGACGTGCTGAAAACCCGTTTGCAGCAGGCTCTCGGTGTTGCCGCCGATGAATTGGAGCTGATCGACGGGGTCCGCGAGGTTGATCTCGACCACCCCGGCGGCCGCCTCCACCAGGATCCACAGATTGCCCTCGGTGATGGCGCCGGCATTGATGGCGTCGAGGTCGCCCGCCCGGATGTCCATGGTGATGGTGTCGGCCCCGGTGCCGCCAGCGATGGTGTCCGTCCCTCGCCAGCCGATGATGGTGTCGGCGAAGTCCGTGCCGCGCAGGGAGTTATTGCCGTAGCTGCCGGCAAGATGGATGGCGGAGCCGTAGAGATCGGCGTCGATGCTGCCGTTCACCAGTGCGGTGACGTCGCGCTCGTATTCGTCGGGGGAATCGGGTCCGGGCAGGCCGCTGCCGCTGACCACGAAGCGCTCGATGCCTTTGATTTCCGCCGGTTTCACGGTCAGCAATCCGTTGTACGCGACATACACGTCGTCCAGGGTGCCGACGCTGTCGTCGATCAGCTCGCCCGCCACCCAGGGGGCGATGATGATGTACTCGTCGTTGCCGCCCATGCCCTGGACGGTGTCCTTGCCGCCATAGTCGAAGAAGGCGTCGTTGCCGTTTGTCCCGGTGAGCCTGTTGTTGCCGGCATTGCCTGCCAGGCCGATCGCCTCCAGGTTGGCGGAAGCATCGATATTGGTATTGGCGGTCCAGCTCGCCCCGACTTGAGCGGGCGAGCCCAGCGCGACGACGTCGACGCCGTCGAGGTTGTCGTCGGTGAAGGTAAAAGTGGTGCCGTTGACGCCGGCGTCGATGAACAGGTCGTCGCCAAACGTGCCACCGTGATCGTGGTACACGTCGCCGAGCAGCTCCTGCGCACTAAAGATCACCCAGGTGTCGTTGCCGCCGCCGCCCTCGATGGTGTCGGGGCCCAGCCCCGGATAGAACAGGTCGTCGCCCGCGCTGCCGACGATGGAATCGCCGATGCTGTTGTCGCGGCCGATGACGACGACACCGCCGCCGATGCTGGAGACGCCGGACGCATCGACGCTGAAGAAGCCCTTCTGCACCAGGCCGCCGTCACCCATCAGCACCTGGTCGCTGCCCGCCGCGACGGTGAAATCCACGATCGCGGTGCCGTCGCCGACCAGCATCAGGACGTTCTTCTCTGTCGCGGCGCCCGCGTCGATCGAGTCCGCTCCGCCGGCGTCGGTCGACATGACGATGGTGTCGTTGCCGGTGCCCCCGGCGATGCTGTCGGCGCCGTCGCCGCCGCCGATGCTGTCGTCCCCCGCGCCACCGGCGATGCTGTCGTTTCCATCGCCGCCCGCGAGGCTGTCGCCGCCGCTGCCGCCGTTGAGAGTGTCGTTGCCCAGGCCGCCGAGCAGCGTGTCGCCAATTGCGGCATTGGTGCCGGTAATGACGTTGTTCATGTCATTGCCAGTAACCTTCGCCGCGGTGGTGACGAGGTGAAGATCGATGCCGATGTTCGCCGTGCCGGTGGCGTCGAGAACGTATTTCTCGACGCCGGTCACGCCCGCGAGCGCGAGGATTTCGCCGTCCACCGTGGACAGGAATTGCACTGTGTCGCTGCCGCCGGAATCAGAAATTCTTTCGCCAACGCCGAAATCGGATTGCGAGTCGTAGACATAGACGTCATCGCCTAGGCCGCCCTGCAGCAGGTCGGCACCGCTACCGCCCAGCGTGTTATCGCCATTGCCGTTCAGCGTGTCGGCGCCGCTACCGCCCGTCAGCGTATTGGCGCCGTCATTGCCAACCAGCTCGATTCCGGCGGTCAGCGCAGCAGCGCTGACGCTGAGTTTGACGAAGCCGGTGGTGAGACCAGCCGCATTCGCGATCTCGATGCTTTCCAAGCCGGTCACGTTGGCGCCGAGCGTCATCAACGCGCCGGCAAGCGTGGAGTCGAAGCGCAGCGCGTCACTGCCACCGCCACCGGCGATGGTGTCGCCTGTTATGTCCGCGGCGGCGGCGTAGAAGAAGACGTCGTCCTGCGCGCTTCCCGTCAGGTTGTTCCTTATCGACGACGCGGTAATCTGCACGCCGAGGTTATCCACTCCGGAAGCGTCAATATTGGCGAAGCCGCCTTGCGACAGGGTGTCGGCAGCGCCGCCGAAATCGACCAGCTGATCAACGGCCCTCAGGTCGATATTTGCGATTCCGGTCGCGGCGCCCACCAGCGCCAGCGTGTTGAGCTCCGTCGCCGCGCCAGCGTTGATCTGGTCGATGTCGCCGGCCACGACGCTCATTTCCACGCGATCGGCGCCGCCGTTGCCGATTACCGTATCGGCGCCGCCGTTGCCGACGATGGTATCGGCACCAGCGCCACCCTTGAGCAGATTGGCGCCGTTGTTGCCGACGACGGAGATCTTGGCGAGGAGCGCCGTGCCGTCGATGTTGAGCGCGGTGGTGCCCGTGGTGCTGAAAGCGAGATCAGAGATGTAGGCCGCTTCGATGCCGGTGACCTTGGCGCCGAGCACGAGGGATTCGGTAGCGGTAGTCGACGTGAACGCGATGCGGTCGTCGGTGCCAGAGGTGTCGATGATCTGCTCGAGCAGGCCGTGGTCGGCCTGGCCGCTCACCTCGTAGACGTCGTTGCCGGCGCCTCCGCCCAGGGTATCCACGCCGCCATTGCCATTCAGCGTGTCGTTGCCGGCGCCGCCGGCGAGGGAATCCGCGTCGCCATTGCCGTTCAGCTTGTCGTTGCCGCTGCCGCCGGTAAGCGAGTTGGCGCCGTCGTTGCCGATCAGGTTGATGTTCGCGGTCAGCGCGGCCGCGTTGATGCTGAGCTTGACCGTGCCGGTGGTGACGCCGGCGTCATCAGCAATGGCCGCGGATTCCACCGTCACGTTGACGCCGAGCGTGAGCTTGTCGCCAACGACGGCCGAGGTGAAGCGCAGCACGTCATTGCCGCCGCCGCCCGCCACCACGTCGCTCGCGCCGAGCGCGGCCGCCGAGCCGAAAAGGAAAATGTCGTCCTGCGCGCTGCCGACCAGGATGTTCTTGAGGATGGAGCCGGTTACGTGCACGCCGAAGCCCGTCATGCCGGAGGCGTCGACGTTGGCGAAGCCGATCTGGTTTCTCCCGTCGCCGTCAGTGAGCTGGTCAACCCCGGAATTCAGGTCGATCAGCACCATGCCGGTCGCGGCGCCGACGAGAACGAGCGTATTGAATTCCGTCACCGCGCCCGCATTGATCTCGTCGATATCGCCGGTCGCGATGCTCATGACAATGCGGTCCGCACCCAAGCCGCCGTTAACGCTGTCGGCGCCGCCGTTGCCGACGATCAGGTCGGCGCCCTTGCTGCCGACGATCGAGTTGTCGCCTTCGTTGCCGCCAAGCGCCAGGCCGACGGTGAGCGCTGAGGCATCGAGATTGATGTTGGCAGTGCCGCCCGCGTAGCCTACGGCGTCGGCGACCTGGACCGACTCGAGCGCGACGTCCGTGGCGCGCAGGACGAGGGGGGTACCGTCGGTCGTCCAGGTGAACCACAAACGGTCGTAGCCAAGGCCGCCGTCGATCTTCTCCCCGACGGGGTGGTCGGCCGGTGCGGCGACGACAATGACGTCGTTGCCGCCCAGCGCGGTCAGCGTGTCCGCGCCGGCCGGCGAAACGAGGACGTCGTCCAGCGCCGTGCCGTTGATGAGTGCCATGGTCCCCTGCTATCAGGGCATTATGCGCAGTGCCGGCGCAGAGCGCCGGTACTAATACCGCTCCTGACTACTTCTTGCGCAGCTTGCGGATGGCGGCGAGCTGGGCGACAAGCATGGCCAGCTCGCCCTCGACCACGGCGATCTCGGCCTTGTCCTTCGCCTTGGCGCGCGATTCCTCGGCCTGCTTGAGCGCCTCGTTGGCCTTGGCCTCGTCCAGGTCGCCGCCGCGGATCGCCGTGTCGGCAAGCACCGTGATCAGCTTGGGCTGGATCTCGAGGATGCCGCCGGCGACGAAGATCAGCTGCTCCTCGCCGCCGCCCGCCGGCGTGATGCGCACCGCGCCGGGCTTGATGCGGGTGATGAGCGGAACGTGGCGCGGATAGATGCCGAGCTCGCCCGCCTCGCCGGGCAGGACGACGAACTCCGCCTCGCCCGAGTAGATCGCCTCCTCGGCGCTGACGACGTCGACGTGGATCGTCGGGTTAGCCATGATGGTTTGCCTGATTCCTTCTACTGAAGTGTCTTTGCCTTCTCAAAAGCTTCTTCGATTGCGCCCACCATATAAAAGGACTGCTCCGGCAGCGCGTCGCACTCGCCGTTGACGATCATCTTGAAGCCCTTGATGGTGTCCTTGAGCGAGACGTATTTGCCTGGCGTGCCGGTGAAGTTCTGCGCCACGGTGAACGGCTGCGACAGGAAGCGCTGGATCTTGCGCGCGCGCGACACCGCCTGCTTGTCTTCGGGCGAGAGTTCATCCATGCCGAGGATCGCGATGATGTCGCGCAGTTCCTTGTAGCGCTGCAGCGTCGCCTGTACCGCGCGCGTGGTGCTGTAGTGCTCCTCGCCGATGGTGTTCGGGTCCACCTGGCGCGAGGTCGAGTCGAGCGGGTCCACCGCGGGGTAAATGCCGAGCGAGGCGATGTCGCGCGAGAGCACCACGGTGGCGTCGAGGTGGCCGAACGTGGTCGCCGGCGACGGGTCGGTCAGGTCGTCGGCGGGCACGTACACCGCCTGGATCGACGTGATGGAGCCCGTTTTGGTGGATGTGATGCGCTCCTGCAGGCGGCCCATTTCTTCTGCCAGCGTCGGCTGGTAACCCACCGCCGAGGGCATGCGCCCTAGCAGCGCCGACACCTCGGTGCCCGCCAGCGTGAAACGGTAGATGTTGTCGACGAAGAACAGGATGTCGCGGCCTTCGTCGCGGAAGCTCTCGGCCATGGTGAGGCCGGTGAGCGCGACGCGCAGGCGGTTGCCCGGCGGCTCGTTCATCTGGCCGAACACCATCGCCACTTTCGATTCGGTCAGGTTGTCGAGCTTGACCACTTCGGCCTCGATCATCTCGTGGTAGAAGTCGTTGCCCTCGCGCGTCCTCTCGCCGACGCCAGCGAACACCGACAGGCCGCTGTGTTGCGTCGCGATGTTGTTGATCAGCTCCAGCATGTTCACGGTTTTGCCGACGCCGGCGCCGCCGAACAGGCCGATCTTGCCGCCCTTGGCGAACGGGCAGATCAGGTCGATCACCTTGATGCCGGTCTCGAGCAGCTCCACCGAAGGCGACAGCTCGTCGAATTTGGGCGCCGTCTGGTGGATCGAGCGCAGCTTGTCCGACTTGATCGGGCCGCCGTCGTCGATCGGGCGGCCGAGGACATCCATGATGCGGCCGAGCGTGCCCAAGCCCACCGGCACCGAGATCGGCGCGCCGGTCGACTTGACCTTCATGCCGCGACGGATGCCGTCGGAGGAGCCGAGCGCGATGCAGCGCACCACGCCGTCGCCGAGCTGCTGCTCGACCTCGAAGGTGAGGCCTTTCTCGATCAGGCTGCCCGCGGCCTGCTCCTCGAGGATCAGCGCCTCGTAGATGCCGGGCATCGCATCGCGCGCGAACTCGATGTCGATGACCGCGCCGATGGATTGAACGATGGTGCCTTGTGCGTTTGCCATGGAGTCTTTCCCTATACGGCGGCAGCGCCGCCCACGATTTCCGACAGTTCCTTGGTGATGCTCGCCTGGCGGTTCTTGTTGTAGATCAGCGTCAGCTCGTCGATCAGGTCGGCGGCGTTGTCGGAGGCGGATTTCATCGCCACCATGCGCGCCGATTGCTCGGAGGCCATGTTCTCCGCCACCGCCTGGAAGATGATGGCCTCGATGTAGCGTGTCATCACCTGGTCGAGCACCGCCTTCGCCTCGGGCTCGTAGAGGTAGTCCCACACCGAGTCAGGCGAGCCGAGCTTTTCTCCCGTCAACGGCAGCAACTGCTCGATCACCGCCTCCTGCTTCATGGTGTTGATGAAGCGCGTGGAGCCGATCACCAGGCGGTCGAAGCGCTTGGCGGTGAAGCCGTCGAGCATCACCTTGATGGCGCCGATCAGCTTGTCCATCTGCGGCCGGTCGCCGATCTGGATCGCGTGCGACACGATGTGCGCGCCGATCCGCTGCATGAAGCCAAAGCCCTTGTTGCCGATGCAGCAGACGTCGAGCTCCTCGCCCTCGGCCTGCCAGGCCTTGTACTGGGCGAGCACCATGCGCAGCAGGTTGGTGTTGAGCGCGCCGCACAGGCCCTTGTCGGTGGTGACGACGATCAGGCCGACGCGCTTCACCGAGTCGCGGTGCACCAGGAACGGATGCTTGTACTCCGGGTTGGCGTGGCTGATGTGCGCCGCGATGTTGCGGATCTTCTCGCCGTAGGGGCGCGCGTGGCGCATGCGGTCCTGCGCCTTTCTCATCTTGGAGGCGGCGACCATCTCCATCGCCTTGGTGATCTTGCGAGTGTTCTGCACACTCTTGATCTTGACGCGTATTTCTTTTGTGCCGGGCATGACCTAGAACGAGCCGTTTTTCTTCCAGTCGGCGATGGCGCTCTTGAGCGCTTTCTCGTCCTCGGCGGACAGATCGTTCTTCTCCTCGATGCGCTTGACCAGGTCGGCGTACTTGCCCTTGAGGTAGTCGCGCATCGAGCGCTCGGCGGCGAGCGCTTTCTTCACGTCGATGTCGTTGAAGAAGCCGTTGTTGACCGCGAACAGCGTCACCGCCATCTCCCATACCTGCAGCGGGCGGTACTGCGGCTGCTTCATCAGTTCGGTGACCATCTTGCCCAGCTCGAGCTGCTTGCGCGTCGCTTCGTCGAGGTCGGAGGCGAACTGCGCGAACGCCGCCAGCTCGCGGTACTGCGCGAGCGCGAGGCGCACGCCGCCGCCGGTGTCGCGCCGCTTCATGATCTTGGTCTGCGCCGCGCCGCCGACCCGCGACACCGACACGCCGGCGTTGATCGCGGGACGGATGCCGGCGTTGAACAAGTCGGTCTCGAGGAAGATCTGCCCGTCGGTGATCGAAATGACGTTGGTCGGCACGAAAGCCGTGACGTCGCCCGCCTGCGTCTCGATCACCGGCAGCGCGGTGAGCGATCCGGTTTTCCCTTTCACCGCGCCCTTGGTGAATTTCTCGACGTAGGCGGGATTGACGCGCGCCGCGCGCTCGAGCAGGCGCGAGTGCAGGTAGAACACATCCCCCGGGTAGGCCTCCCGGCCCGGCGGCCGGCGCAGCAGCAGCGACACCTGGCGGTAGGCCCAGGCCTGCTTGGTCAGGTCGTCATAGATGATGAGGGCGTCCTGGCCGCGGTCGCGGAAGTATTCGCCCATGGTGCAGCCGGAATACGGCGCGATGAACTGCATCGCCGCCGACTCGGAGGCGGAGGCCGCCACCACGATGGTGTAGGCCATGGCGCCGTGCTCCTCGAGCTTCCTCACCACGTTGGCGATGGTGGAAGCCTTCTGGCCGATGGCGACGTAGACGCAGAAGAGATCCTTGCCCTTCTGGTTGATGATGGTGTCCACCGCCACCGCGGTCTTGCCGGTCTGGCGGTCGCCGATGATCAGCTCGCGCTGTCCGCGGCCCACCGGCACCATGGCGTCGATCGCCTTCAAGCCGGTCTGCACCGGCTGCGACACCGACTGGCGCGCGATCACGCCGGGAGCGACCTTCTCGATGACGTCGGTCAGCTTGGCGTTGATCGGACCCTTGCCGTCGATCGGCGCGCCCAGCGAATTGACCACGCGGCCGAGCAGTTCGGGGCCGATCGGCACCGACAGGATCTTGCCGGTGCACTTGACGATGTCGCCCTCGGTGATGTGCTCGTACTCGCCCAGGATCACCGCGCCGACCGAGTCGCGCTCGAGGTTGAGCGCCAGGCCGAAGGTGTTCCTCGGGAATTCCAGCATCTCGCCCTGCATCACGTCCGACAGGCCGTGCAGGCGGCAGATGCCGTCGGTCACCGAGATCACCGTGCCCTGGGTGCGCATCTGCGCGCCGGCGTCCAGGTTCTGGATGCGGTTCTTGATCAGTTCCGAAATTTCGGACGGATTCAGTTGCATGACTACTCCTTAAGCGTCCTGCTTCTATGCCTTCAATGCGGTCTCGAGCGCGCCGAGCTGCGCGCGCGCGGAACCGTCGATGACTTTGTCCCCCAGCACGACCTTGACCCCGCCGATCAGTTCGCGGTCGACGGATACTTTCGCCTTGACCTTGCGGCCGGTCTTCTTTTCCAGCCGCGCGACCAGGTCGGCGACCTGCGCCTTGTCCATCTCGAAGGCACTGATGATCTGCGCCTCCACCACGCCTTCGCGCTCGTTGCGCAGCGCCTCGTACTGCAGGCGGATCTCGCGGAGGACGTCGAGCCGGCCGTTCTCGGCCAGCACGCGCACGAAGTTCTCCGCGTCGCCCGACAACTTGCCGGTGAGGATCGAAATGAACAGGCCCGCGACCTTCGCCGCCGGCAGGTTCGGGTCGCCCGCCGCCGCCTTCACGCGCGCATCCGCCGCCACGGCGGCGAGGTTGGCGAGCGCCACCGACCACTCGGCGAGCTTGCCCTGCGAGTCGGCCAGCCGGAAGGCCGCTTCCGCGTAGGGGCGTGCAATGGTGCTGGGTTCAGCCATTAAAGCTGTTTTTTGATTCCATCAAGAAGATCGGCGTGCGCCTTGGCGTCCACTTCCCGGCGCAGGATCTTCTCCGCGCCGGCAACCGCCAGCATCGCCACCTGGCCGCGCAGCTGCTCGCGCGCGCGCGAAGCTTCCTGCTGGATCTCGGCCTTGGCGGCGGCCTTCTCGCGGTCGCCTTCGGCCTTGGCGGCGGCTTTTGCCGCTTCGATCATCTGCGCATCGCGCTTTTCCGCCTGCGCGATGATGTCGGCGGCGCGGCTGCGCGCGTCGGCGATGGCTTCGTCGGATTTCTTTTTCGACGCCTCCAGCGACTGGCGCCCCTGCTCGCCGGCGGCAAGGCCGTCGGCGATCTGCTTCTGGCGCGCCTCGATGGCGCGCAGCAGCGGCGGCCAGACGAACTTGATGGTGAACCAGATGAACAGCGCAAACGCCACCGCTTGCGCGATGAGCGTCAGGTTGAAGCTCATCGCACTACGGCAAGCAGCGGGTTGGCGAAGGCGAACATCATCGCCAGGCCGACGCCGATGATGAACGAGGCGTCGATCAGGCCGAGCAGCAGGAACACCTTGGCCTGCAGCGAGTTGGTGAGCTCGGGCTGGCGCGCCGCCGCCTCGAGGAAGCGGCTGCACATGACGCCGACGCCGATGCAGGCGCCGGCGGCGCCGACGCCGATCATGAGACCGATGCCGATCCCGGTGTAGGCCTGAATCATGGCCAAGGCTTGAAGCTTTTCCATGGATGTTTCTCCTTTTGGTTTAGTGATGCTCGTGGGCCATGGAGATGTACACCACGGTCAGCATCATGAAAATGTAGGCCTGCAGCACGACGATCAGGATGTGGAAGATCGCCCAGCCCAGTCCGAGCACCACCGCGATGGCGGTGCCGAAGATTCCGGTGGCCGCCAGCAGCCACAGCAGCAGGAAGATGATTTCGCCCGCGTACATGTTGCCGAACAGCCGCAGCGAGTGCGACAGCGGCTTCGACACGTATTCGATGAAATTGAACATCAGGTTGAAGATCCACAGCAGCGGGTTGGAGCCGAACGGCGCGCAGAACAGCTCGTGGATCCAGCCGAATAGGCCCTTGGCGGCGATCGAGAACCAGATCATCAGCAGCCACACCGAGAGCGCGAGGGCGAAGGTGATGTTGACGTCCGCCGTCGGCACCAGGCGGAAGGCGTGCACGTGGAAAATATTCTCCAGTAGCCAAGCCATGATGTCCACCGGCAGGAAGTCCATGGCGTTCATCAGCAGCACCCACAGGAACACGGTGAGCGCCGCCGGCGCGATGAAGCGGTCGCGGCCCTCGTGGTGGAAGATGCCTTTCACCTGGTCGTCGACGAATTCGAATGCGAGCTCGACGAAAGCCTGGCGCCGGTTCGGCACCCCCGAGACGGCGCCGTGCACCACCCACCACACTAGGCCCATGCCGAGCATGCCGACGATCACCGCCGTGATCATCGAGTCGATGTTCAGCGCCCAGAAACCGCCTTCGCCGACCGGATGGGTGAAGAAGGTCAGGTGGTGCTGGATGTAATCGGTGGCGTTGAATTCTTTCAACTAGGTCTCACGCACGAAAAACGCCATTGCAAATATCGTTACCGTCACCAGGAACGACGCGAAAAACGCGAGCATTACGATTTCCCGGTACGCGAGCAGCACGGCTGGCAGCAGGACCAGGATCAGGCCGATTTTCACGCCCTCGGCCGCCAATGCGCCAACCAAGATCCCCCCCGCGGACTTCGCCCCGCCCCTCGCCGCCACCAGCGCAGACGCCGTGCCGGCGATCAGGCTCACCGAGCCACCCGCCATCGCCGACACCGCGCCGTGCATCCCCTCGAATCCGGCGGCAACCACGGCCAATCCGGCGGTGGCGATGACCTGCCACCAAAGCACTATGCGGATCGGCCTGCTCAGCGGGTGAAGCATATCGCAACTTTCCGTTCAACGGAGCTTCTTCAGCAGCGTCTCGAGATGCTCGAGGCTCGAGTAATGCAGCAGCACTTTCCCCGCGCCGCGAGGCCCGGCACGGATTTCCACCGTGGTGCCGAGACGCTCGGAAACTTCCTGCTCCAGGCGCGCGAGGTCGCGGTTGGCGCGGCCCTTGCGCCGGCGCGCGCTGCCCTTGAGCAGGCGCTGCACCAGCGCTTCGGTTTCGCGCACCGACAGTCCCTTGGCGGCAACGCGATGGCCGGTTTCGATCTGGCGCGCCGGGTCGAGCGCGAGCAGCGCGCGCGCATGGCCCATCTCGAGCGCGCCGTCCATCAGCATCTCCTGCACCGGCCGCGCGAGCTTGAGCAGGCGCAGCAGGTTGCTGGTAGCGCTGCGTGAGCGGCCGACCGCGTCGGCCGCCTGCTCGTGCGTCATCTTGAATTCGTCGATCAGCCGCTGCAGCCCGGCCGATTCCTCCATCGGATTGAGGTCCTCGCGCTGGATGTTCTCGATCAGCGACATGGCGAGCGCCGCAGCGTCGGGCACTTCGCGCACCAGGGCGGGCACCTCGTCCAGCCCCGCCAACTGCGCCGCGCGCCAGCGCCGCTCGCCGGCGATCAGTTCGTAGTCGCCGCGATCCACCGGCCGCACCAGCAACGGCTGCATCAGGCCTTGCGCGCGAATCGAGGCAGCGAGCTCGCCGAGCGCCTGCTCGTCCATGCGCGTGCGAGGCTGGTAGCGGCCCGGCCGGATGCGCGCCACCGGCAGGCGCAGCAGCGTGTCGCGCGGCGCCTCGTCGCCGCCGAGCAGCGCGTCGAGCCCGCGTCCTAGTCCTTTCGGTTTCATGCCGGCTGTCCCCGGGAAAGTATTTCGTCGGCGAGCGCGAGATAGGCCTGCGCGCCCTTGGAAGCCGCGTCCCATAGCACGGCGGGCACGCCGTAGCTCGGCGCCTCCGCCAGGCGCACGTTGCGCGGCACCAGCGTGCGGTAGACCTTGTCGCCGAAATGCTCCTCGAGCTGCTGCGACACCTGCTGCGAGAGCGTATTGCGCGGGTCGTACATGGTGCGCAGCAACCCGGCGATCTCGAGCGTGGGATTGAGGTGAGCGCGCACGCGCTTGATGGTGCCCACCAGGTCCGACAGCCCCTCGAGCGCGTAGTACTCGCATTGCATCGGGATCAGCACGCGCTGCGCGGCGGCCAGCGCGTTCACCGTCAGCAGACTCAGGGACGGCGGGCAGTCGATCAGGATGTAGTCATAGTCGCCGGCGACGCGCTCGAGCGCGCTTTTCAGCCGCGTCTCGCGGTTTTCCAGATCGACCAGCTCGACTTCGGCGCCAGCCAGCTCGCGATTGGAAGGCACCAGGTCGTAGCCGCCCTTCTCCGCGCGCGCGCGGATGGCGCCGATCTCTCCCAGTCCGAGCAGCACGTGGTAGATGGTGCGTGCCGCGGCGCGCTTGTCGACGCCGCTGCCCATGGTGGCGTTGCCCTGCGGATCGAGGTCCACCAGCAGCACGCGACGCCCGGCCTGGGCGAGCGCCGCAGCCAGATTGACGCTGGTGGTGGTTTTGCCGACGCCGCCCTTCTGGTTCACCACCGCGAGAATCTGAGTCATCCGCGGCACAGCACGAGATGGCGCTGCGCCGCGAGCAGCGGGACCTTGAGACGAATGACCTGGCATTCCGCCGCGTCCTTCGGCGCAATGCCCTTCATCGCCGCGAGAACACCGCCGGGAGCGACGAGGTGGCGGCAGGCGGCGACAAATTCCGTGAGCTGCGCGAAGGCGCGCGAAATGACGACGGCGAATCGCGCTGCGGGCCGCCACGCCTCGACGCGGCCCTCGTAGACCTCGACGTTCGGCAAGCGCAGCTCGATCGCCGCCTGACGTAGGAACGCCGCTTTCTTCTGGCTCGCCTCGGCGAGCGCTACGCGCCACTCGGGACGCGCCACCGCGAGCGGGATTCCCGGCAGCCCGGCGCCCGAGCCGGCATCGGCGAGCGACGCGTCACCCGCCGGCATCGGCAGATGCGGAAGCACGGCGAGCGAGTCGAGCAAGTGGTGGCTCACCATGGCGAGCGGCGCGCGGATCGCGGTCAGGTTGTAGGTGCGGTTCCATTTCGCGAGCAGCGCGATGTAGTCGAGCAGCTGGTCTCGCGCGGCGGCCGGCAGTACAAGCGCAAGCTCGCCGAGTCCGCGGTCGAGCGCACCGCGCGGTGTCATGCGCTCTTCTTCTGTGGCGGCTGGAAGCCTCGTTTCAGGTGTACCAGCAGCAGCGAGATGGCGGCCGGCGTGATGCCCGAGATTCGCGAGGCCTGCCCGATCGTTTCCGGCCGGTAGCGGTTGAGCTTTTGCTGCACC
Organism: Burkholderiales bacterium; assembly: GCA_036394595.1. Lineage (GTDB taxonomy): Bacteria > Pseudomonadota > Gammaproteobacteria > Burkholderiales > SG8-39 > SCGC-AG-212-J23. The sequence continues at coordinate 14,936 of DASWEU010000005.1, forward strand.
TCGATCGAAAGGCCGCGTACCTGCGCGTAGTCAAGCTCGTCCGGCAGGCGCTGCGACTCTTGTTTGCTGCGGCGCGCCACCTCTTGGCGTTGCCGCTCGATATAGCCCTCATATTTCGCCTGCACTTCGACCTGCTCGGCGACCTCGGGGTCCGCGCCGGAGTTTTTGACCAGATCTGCGTAAGTCATCTCTGGACGCCGGAGAAGCTCTAAAACAGATGTCTTTTTACGGAAGCCTGCGCTTACATACGTACTTTTCAGGCGCTCCTGTTCGGCACCTATTGCATCTCGCTTGCGGCAGAACGCTCCCCATCTTGAGTCGTCCACGAGGCCGAGCCGCCGCCCCTGCTCGGTCAGTCGCAGGTCGGCGTTGTCCTCGCGCAGCGTCAGCCGGTATTCAGCGCGGCTGGTGAACATCCGATAAGGCTCCGACACCCCACGAGTCACCAGATCATCGACCATGACGCCGAGGTACGCCTCCTCCCGCCCCGGGCACCAGGAGTCGCGGCCCTGCACTTGCAAAGCGGCATTGATGCCGGCGAGCAATCCCTGGGCTGCTGCCTCCTCATAGCCCGTGGTACCGTTGATCTGGCCGGCAAAGAACAGCGAGGCGATGCTTTTCGTCTCCAGCGACGCGCGCAGGTTGCGCGGATCGAAGTAGTCGTACTCGATGGCATACCCGGGACGCACGAGGTGGGCCTTTTCCAGGCCGTGAATCGAGCGCACCAGCTCAACCTGCACGTCGAATGGCAGGCTGGTCGAGATGCCGTTCGGATAGATCTCTGTCGTGGCGAGCCCTTCGGGCTCGAGAAAGATCTGGTGGCCCGACTTGCCCGCGAAGCGGTGGACCTTGTCCTCGATCGAGGGGCAGTAGCGCGGGCCGATCCCCTGGATGACGCCAGTAAACATGGGCGAGCGATCGAGGCCGGCGCGAATGATGTCGTGGGTACGTGCATTGGTGTGTGTTATCCAGCAGGGCAGCTGGCGCGGATGCATCGAGCGGCTACCGAGGTAGGAAAACACCGGCTCCGGCACATCGCCGGGCTGCTCCTGCAATCCGCTGAAATCGATGCTGCGAGCGTCCAGCCGGGGCGGCGTCCCGGTTTTGAGGCGCCCGACCGGAAGCTTGAGCTCCCGAAGCCGGGCCGCGAGCGTAACAGCCGCCGGATCGCCGGCACGCCCCGCCTGATGGTTCTCCAGGCCGACATGAACCAGACCGCCAAGGAAGGTCCCTGTGGTCAGCACTACGGCGCGCGCACGAAAGCGAATTCCGAGCTGTGTGACGACCCCGGTCGCACGCCCTGCCTCGACCACGATGTCGTCGACTGCCTGCTGGAACAAGGCCAGGTTGTCCTGGCGCTCGAGCCGCCCGCGGATCGCCTGCCGATAGAGCACCCGATCGGCCTGCGCCCGCGTGGCACGAACCGCTGCTCCCTTGGAGGAATTGAGAGTACGGAACTGGATCCCGGCCTCGTCGGTGGCGATGGCCATGGCACCCCCCAGCGCGTCGATTTCCTTGACCAAGTGCCCTTTGCCGATACCGCCGATCGACGGGTTGCAGGACATCTGGCCAAGCGTGTCGAGGCTGTGCGTCAGGAGCAGGGTGCGCGACCCCATGCGGGCGGCCGCGAGTGCCGCCTCGGTGCCGGCATGGCCGCCGCCGACCACGATCACGTCGAATTCCGAGGGGAAAAGCATGAGAGGCGCAGATTTTACGCGACGGTTTCACGTGAAACCAGCTAAGCATCTGGTTCCACGTGGAACAGGGTATTTGCTGCGCCGCAACAAGACCGCCGCCGTGAGACAATCTCGGCCCTTTTGAGCTCGGCACTCCGGTGATTTCCCTCGCGCGCTACGCCGCGCTGCTCGCGGCGCGCGAAGTCCGGCAGATTTACGCCGTCTCCCTGCTCGGTCGCCTGCCGATCGGCATCACCGGCCTTGCGGTCCTGATCCTGGTGCAATCGGCAAGCGGCTCGTTCGCCGCTGGCGGTGCCACAACAGGGGCCTACGTTGCGGGACTTGCACTGGTCGCGCCGCTCTTCGGCCGGCTGATCGATCGCTACGGTCCGAATTACATTCTGCTGGCAAGTGCGCTCGCGTTTCCGGCCGCGCTCGCATTGCTCACTATCGCGGTCGCGCAAGGAGGGCCAGCGTGGCTGACGCTCGTCGCGGCGGCAGGCGCCGGCGCCTGCTTCCCGCCCATCACGGTCTGCATGCGCACTTACTTCAAGCAGCGCTTTGGCGACGACGTCCTGCTCGGCACCGCCTATTCGCTCGAGTCGGTATTGATCGAGTTGATCTTCATCGCCGGTCCGATGCTGGTTGCGCTGTTTGTCGCCTACGCCTCCGCCGCAGCCGCGGTCGGCGCTGCCGCCGCCTGCGGTTCGCTCGGTGCGCTGCTCTTCGCGCGCTCGCCCGCGATCCGCGCCTGGAAAATCGAGCCGCGTCCTGCCGCGAGTCTCCTCGGCCCGCTCGGCGAGCGCGGTTTCGTGCCGCTTATTGCAGTGGTGCTGTGCTTCTCCACAGCATTCGGCCTGCTCGAGATCGGTGCTACCGCCTACGCGATCGAGCGAGGCGCTCCGGCGTTCGCCGGCGTTCTCCTCGGGCTGATGAGTGTCGGCAGCGCCGTCGGTGGAATCGCATACGGCACTCGCAGCTGGCACTTTCCCCTCGCGCGCCAGTTCGCGACGATGCTCGCGTTGATGGCGGGCGGATTGGCGCTGCTTGCGCTGCCCTGGGGACCTTGGTTGTTCGCGGCGTGGTCGTTGCTGGCCGGCGTGGTGATGGCGCCGGCACTAATCGTCCAGTCGATGCTGGTCGCGCGTACGGCGCGGCCGGCGTTTTCGACCGAGGCCTTCACCTGGTCAGCGAGTGCGCTGCTGGCGGGCGTCGGAATCGGGCTCGCGGTGGGCGGCGTGATCCTCGAGACCAACCGGTCTGAGGCCGCCTTCGCGACGGCGGCGGCGGCCTCCCTGCTCGCCGCCCTGACGGCGCGGGCGTTGCTGCGCTAGGCGGCGAGGTTCTGGTGCATGCTGCCGCGGCGCGCTTCCAGCGCCGCCGGCAGGTGGCCGGCGAGCTTGCCGAACAGCTCGTCATGCGACACGAGCTCCTCTTTCCAGGCCGCGACGTCGATGCGCATCAGCTCGCCGAACTGCGTTACCGACAGGCGATCAAGCCCGGACCAGTTGAGGTCCTCGTAGCGCGGCATGGTGCCGAGAGGGGTGTCGACGCCTCGCGCGCCGCCGCTGCAGCGCTCGACGATCCACTGCAGCACGCGCATGTTCTCGCCGAAGCCCGGCCAGATGAATTTGCCCTGTGCATCGCGCCGGAACCAGTTGACACGGAAAATTTTCGGCGCGTGCTGCACGGCGCGGCCCATCTTCAGCCAATGATCGAAGTAGTCGCCCATGTGGTAGCCGCAAAACGCCAGCATCGCCATCGGATCGCGACGGACGACGCCGACCTTGCCGGTAATCGCCGCCGTGGTTTCCGAGCCCAGCGTGGCCGCCATGTAGACGCCCTCTTCCCAGCTTGGCGCTTCCACCACCAGCGGCACGGTGGACGAGCGTCGGCCGCCGAAGATGAACGCCGAAATTGGCACGCCGGCAGGGTCCTCCCACTTCGGATCCATCGATGGACACTGCGCGGCCGGCACCGTGAAGCGCGCATTGGGATGCGCCGCTAGCCGCCCGCAGTCAGGGGTCCAGTCCTTGCCCTGCCAGTCGGTGAGGCGCGCCGGCGGCTGGTCGGTCATGCCCTCCCACCACACGTCGCCGTCGGGGGTGAGGCCGACGTTGGTGTAGATGACGTTACGCTTCAGCATCCGCATCGCGTTGGCGTTGGTCTTCTCCGAGGTGCCCGGCGCCACGCCGAACAGGCCGTACTCGGGATTGATGGCATAGAAGCGGCCGTCGCGACCCGGCTTGATCCAGGCGATGTCCTCGCCGACGGTGGTCACCTTCCAGCCCTTGAAGGCCGGCGGCGGAATCAGCATCGCCAGGTTGGTCTTGCCGCAGGCCGACGGAAAAGCCGCGGCGATATAGGTCTTCAGTCCCGCCGGCGACTCCATGCCGAGGATCAGCATGTGCTCGGCGAGCCAGCCGTCGTCGCGAGCCATCACCGAAGCGATGCGCAGCGCGAGGCATTTCTTGCCGAGCAGCGCATTGCCGCCGTAGCCCGAGCCATAGGACCAGATTTCCCTCGTTTCGGGGAAATGCACGATCCATTTCTCCTTCTCGTTGCACGGCCAGGCGGCGCCTTTCTCCCCAGCGGCGAGCGGCGCGCCCACCGAGTGCACGCAAGGCACGAATTTTCCCGCCTCGCCCAACCACTCGGCGACCGCACGGCCCATGCGCGTCATGACGCGCATGCTGACCGCTACATAAGCGGAGTCGGAGATCTCGACGCCGATCTGCGCGATGTGCGAGCCGATCGGCCCCATCGAAAACGGGATCACGTACATCGTGCGACCGCGCATGCAGCCGTCGAACAGGCGTGCCAGCGTGGCGCGCATCTCGCTCGGATCGATCCAGTGGTTGGTCGGGCCGGCGTTCTCCTTGGAGGCGCTGCAGATAAAGGTGCGCTCCTCCATGCGGGCGACGTCGCCCGGGTTGGAACGCGCGAGATAGGAATCGGGGCGCAGCTTGTCATTCAGCTTGGTGAAGGTACCGGCCTTGACCAGTTCGGCGCACATGCGCTCGTACTCGGCCTGCGAGCCATCGCACCATAGGACGCGCTCGGGCTTGGCAAGCCTCGCGATCTCGGCCACCCACTGGCGCAGCCCCTGGTGGCGGACCCAGGCGGGAGCGTTGGCTGCGTCGGTGGGGAGAGGTACAGATGCGTTCATCAGCTCTGGCTCCAGAAAGGCAAACGGCCCAGTGGTGCTGGGCCGGTCGGATGGCGGATATCCTCCGAGCAAAATTCTACCACCGCCGCCAGGATAAAAACTCATTTATATTCATAATGTTATACAGACTTTAGGCGTTCCCGCAGCCTTCTCGCCACGCGAAAGCTCGGTCCGGTGGTGGTGATCAGGATGATGACGCGAACCACGTGCGCAGCGGTGACCAGAGGAACGCCGAGTTGCAGGACCTTGGCGGTGATGCACATTTCCGCGATCCCGCCGGGGGCGAGCGCCAGCACCATCGTCGGCCAGGGGATGCCCGAAAGTGTAGCGAGCAGCGCGGCAAAGCCGGCCGACAGGGCAATGGCGACCACCACCGCTCCGAGCACCCCTACGACATAGCGAGGCGCGCTGGCAAGCGACTGCCGCTCGAAGCGCGCGCCAAGTGCGCAGCCGAGGAGCACCTGCGCTGCGCTCGACAATCCCGTGGGTACCGACGAAAACTCCAGCTGCGCCACGGTCAGCGGAATGACGACGGCCAGCGGTCCGAACATGAAGGCGTTGGGAACCCGCAGGCGCTGCAGCACAAGGCCCGCGGCGCCGGACAGTGTCAGCAGCAGAGCGAGGCTGTGCCAGCGCAGCGGCGTCGACACCGGCTGGTAATTGTCGCTGCCGTGTACGCCGGAATAGGTCAGAGCGAACGGCACCAGCAGGACCACCATCAGGATGCGCAGCGACTGCGCAAGCGCCACGCGGTCGGGCCGCGCCCCGAGTCGCTCTCCCTGCAGTGTCATCTCGGTCGCGCCGCCCGGCACGCTGGCGAAGAAGGCCGTCGTGCGGTCCGTTCCTGCGATGCGGCTGAGGGTCCAGCCGCCGAAGACGCCCAGGAGAATCGCAAACAGCGCCGCGACGATCAGCAGCACCCAATAGTTCGTGACTTCACGCGCCACCACTGGCGTGAAATAGAGCCCTAGCGCAGTGCCGATGACCACCTGGCCGGCTTCGCGACCGCCCGCAACCGCGCGCAGCTCGCTGCCGGCGAAGTTGCAGGCCGCCATCGCCAATAGCGGCCCCAGCATCCAGGGGAGCGGCGTCTTCAGCCACGAGAACAGCGCGCCGGCTGCGGCGCACATCATCAGGGCGAGCGCCGGATTGACCCAGCTGTCGCGCGCCGCCTTCACTTGCCGATGCAGAAGCGCGAGAATATCTCGCCCAGCAGGTCGTCGGCGGTAAATTCCCCGGTGACCGCCCCGAGCACCTCCTGTGCCAGTCGCAGCTCTTCCGCGAATAGCTCTACCCGAGCGAGTTCTGCCGCCGCCGTGGCGAGGTGCCCGCGCGCGGACTCCAAGGCGCGCAAATGACGCTCGCGAGCGAGGAAGGTCGACTCCCCGGTGGACGACCAGCCCGCCGCGCCGAGAATCGCCTGGCGCAGCCGATCCATCCCTTCGCCGGTTTTCGCGGAGACCGCGACCGCGCCGACCGGCGGGATAAAGGCGGGCTTGAGGTCGATCTTGTTATAAACCGCGATGTGCGCCGCGCTAACGGCAATCCGGGCATTTTCCCGGGATGCGTCCAGCACCTCGAGCACGAGATCGGCATGCTCCACCTCGCGCTGTGTCCGCTCGACGCCCAGTCGCTCCACCTCGTCCGTCGCATTTCGCAGTCCGGCGGTGTCTACGATCACCAGCGGCACGCCATCTATCTGAATTGACTCGCGCAACGCGTCGCGCGTGGTTCCGGGAACGGCGGTGACGATGGCGCGTTCTTCCCCGGCAAGGCGGTTGAGCAGGCTCGACTTGCCGACGTTCGGCCGCCCGGCGAGCACCACGTGGATGCCGCTGCGCAGCAGGCTGCCCTGCCGGCTGCGGCGCAGCACCTCGTCGAGCGCCGCGCGCACCTCGACCAGCCGGGCGGCGGCGGCATCGCGGTGCAGCCGGTCGACTTCCTCCTCGGGGAAATCCAGCGTCGCCTCGACCAGCGCTCGCAGTTCCGTCAGGCGCGCGACGAGAGCGCCGATGGCGGCGGAGAATTCGCCGCCGAGCGAGCGCAACGCCGAGCGCGCCGCCTCCCGGCTGGCAGCATCGATCAGATCGGCGACCGCCTCCGCCTGCGCGAGGTCGAGCCGGCCTTCGAGAAACGCGCGCCGCGTGAATTCCCCGGGCTCGGCAAGGCGCGCGCCGGCGTCGAGGCAGGCCGTGAGCAGCGCCTGCATCACCACCGGGCCGCCGTGACCCTGCAGCTCGAGCACCGCTTCGCCGGTATAAGAATGCGGCGCGGGAAAGTAGAGGGCGAGGCCCGCGTCGACGTCCAGGAATTTGCAGTAGACGGCGCGCCGCGGCTCCGGCACCTGTCCCAGGATCTTCGCCGCGATCTCGGCAACCCGCGGTCCCGACAAACGCACGATGCCGATGCCGCCGCGCCCCGGCGGCGTGGCGATCGCCGCGATGGTGTCGCGCCCTACCTCATCTCTTGGCATGCGCAGGTTTGTCGCGATCGAACATGCGCTGGATCTGCCACTGCTGGGCGATGGAGAGGATGTTGTTGACCAGCCAGTAGAGAACCAGGCCGGCCGGGAAAAAGAAGAAGAAGATGCTGAACACGAACGGCATGAACTTCATGACCTGGGCCTGCACCGGATCGGGCGGCACCGGATTCATCTTGGTCTGCAGGATCATGGTGACGGTCATCAGGATCGGCAGCACGTAATAGGGATCGAGCGCCGACAGGTCGTGGATCCAGAGCATGAAGGGCGCGTGGCGCAATTCGATCGCCGCCAGCAGCACCCAGTAGAGCGCGATGAACACCGGGATCTGCACCAGGATCGGGAAGCAGCCGCCGAGCGGATTGATCTTCTCGGTCTTGTAGAGCTCCATCATCGCCTGGTTCATCTTCGTCCGGTCGTGCCCGTAGGTCTCGCGGATCTTGGTGAGGCGCGGCGTGACCAGCTTCATCTTGGCCATCGATTTGTAGCTGGCGGCCGAGAGCGGGAAGAAAATGATCTTGATGGTGACGGTGAGCAGGATGATGGCGACGCCCCAGTTGCCGGCGAGGGCGTGGAATTTCTCCAGCAGCCAGAACAGCGGCCAGGCGATGATCGCCAGCCAGCCGTAGTCGACCACCAGATCGAGGCCCGGCGCCGCTGCCTGCAGCACGCGCTGCTCCTGCGGCCCGGCATACAGCGGCATTGCGATCCGCGCCGACCCGCCCGGCGCCACGCTGGAGGCGACCAGCACCCGCGCCGCATAGATGCCGTCCTGGCGCCGCTCGGCGACATAGTCACGCGACAGCCCCTGCGGCGGCAGCCACGCCGACACGAAATAGTGCTGTACGAAGGCGAGCCAGCCGTTGGTCGCCTGCTTGACGTGGTCGGTCTTGCCCTTGTCCAGATCGGTCAAGTGGATCTTCTCGAACTTGCGCTCCTCCGAATAGATGGCGAAGCCGGTGAAGCTCTGCGCGCCAAAAGTCTCCGCCACCGTATTGCGGTTCGAGTCCGGCTTGCCGTCGTGCGTGAGCTGGAAATACGCGTAGGTGGAAAGCGGCGCGGCGCCGGTATTGCGCAGCTCCAGCGCGATGTCCACCACGTAGCTCGAGCGCTTGAAGGTATAGATCTTCTGCACCTGCAGCCCATCCCTGCCGGCCGCGGTCAGGCGCAGCTCCAGCGTGTCCTGGCCGGCCGCCAGGCTGCGTTCCCCCGGCTCGACCCGCCAGACAGTGCGGTGGTTGGGTCCGGCCTCGCCGGTGATCCCGCTTTGCGCCTCGTAGCGGTGCAGTTCGCCAAGCAGCAGGTAATTCTTCGCCGCGTCGTTGGAATCCTTGTGGCGCAGCAGTTCGAGTCGCTTCAGAGTGCCGCCGAGCGTGTCCACCTCGGCAGCGAGGAAGTCGGTCGTGATGCGCACCGTCTCGCCCGCCGCCGTGGCCACCGCGGCAGGAACGCCAGCGGACGGTACCGCCGGCGCCGCCGGTGCCCCGGACTTGGCAGTGGCTGGCGACGCAACGCTTTTTTCCGGCGCCGGGACCCCTTGCTGCGCTGCGGGCGCCGGTGACGGCTTGGGACGATGCTCCTTCTCCCACGCCTCCCAGAGCATCAGGAGCGAGAAGCTGAAGATCACCAGCAGAATCAGCCTTTGCGTATCCATAGCTTATGGAACCGGGTCGCAGCCGCCGGGATGCCAGGGACCGCAGCGGCATAGGCGGCGCGCCGCGAGCCAGCCGCCACGCAGTGCACCGTGGCGCGCAATCGCCTCGTCGGCGTACGCCGAGCAGCTCGGATGGAAGCGGCAGGCGAGTGGCAGCATCGGGCTGATGAAATAGCGGTAGCCCCGCAGAGGCAGCCTGAGCAGGACGGTCAACAAGTCCGTGCTCACGCGGCGAGCCCGCCGAGCAGCGCGCGCAATTCAACGATCATGCGGGCCGACGGGCGCGCCGTGTACGGCGGGCGCACCAGGAGGTCGAGCGAGCCGAGCTTCGCCTGTTCCAGTCGAAAAGCCTCGCGGATACAACGCTTGATGCGATTGCGCACGGTCGCGGCGGCAGCGTGCCGGCGCGTGACCAGCATGCCGAGCCGGGGAGATCCCGCTTCTCGCCTTTGCATATAGAAGGTGTAGCCGGCCACGCCGCGCCGCTCGCCATAGCGCAGCAGCCGCTCGAAGTCCGCCTTGCGCGCGAGCCGGCGCCCGCCATCGAGGCCGAAGCGCCTTGCGCTCGCTCCGCCGCGGCTACAGTCCGATGCGGCGACGGCCACCGGCGCGCCGCCGGCGCAGGACTTTGCGCCCGCCCGCGGTGCGGCTGCGAACGAGAAATCCGTGGCGGCGCGCACGCCGCGTCTTGGAAGGTTGATACGTTCGCCTCGTCGCCATCGCCGCCCGATCCGAAAAAGGGCGGTATTAGAGCCTGTGCATCAATGCGTTGTCAAATAGTTGCGCCGCATCGCGTGCGCGAGCGCGCCGCTGTGGATAAGCCAAATCGAAGCGAGTAAAATTTTGACTCCTTCAGGCCAATCAAAAGATGCAAACCCTCTGGGACGCTTGCCTGCGCCGCCTCGAGCAGGAGCTCCCCGCGCAACAATTCAATACGTGGATCCGCCCGCTCGCGCCCGAGACGGGCGACACGGGCGATACGCTGGTCCTCACCGCGCCCAATCGCTTCGTGCTCGAGCTGGTGCGCGAGCGCTTCGCCGCGCGCATCGAACGCCTCGCCACCGAGGCGGCCGGACGCGCGCTGGCGCTGCGCCTGGTGCTTGCGCGCGGCGCCGAGCCCGCCGCGCGAGCGCCGCAGCCCGCGCCGCGGCCCGCGGCCGAGGCGCCCGCACTGGCCGAGCGCTCGCGCCTTAACCGCGGCTTTACCTTCGACAGCTTCGTCACCGGCAAGGCCAACCAGCTCGCTCGCGCCGCCGCCCTGCAGGTGGCGGAGAACCCCGGCACCTCCTACAACCCGATGTTCGTCTACGGCGGCGTCGGCCTCGGCAAGACGCACCTGGTCCAGGCGATCGGCAACCAGGTCGCGGCCGTGCGTCCACAGGCACGTATCCGCTACATTCACGCCGAGCAGTACGTCACCGACGTGGTGCGGGCCTACCAGCAGAAATCGTTCGATGAATTCAAGCGTTACTACCATTCGCTGGATCTGCTGCTGATCGACGACATCCAGTTCTTCTCCAACAAGGGCCGTACCCAGGAAGAGTTCTTCTACGCCTTCAACGCCCTGGTCGAGGCGCACAAGCAGATCGTCATCACCTGTGACACCTACCCGAAGGAAATCGCCGGTATGGAGGAGCGCCTGATTTCGCGCTTCGGCTGGGGCCTGACGGTCGCCATCGAGCCGCCGGAGCTCGAAATGCGCGTCGCCATCGTGCTGAAGAAGGCCGAGGCGGAGGCAGTCGCCGTGTCCGAGGAAATCGCCTTCTTCATCGCCAAGCACATCCGTTCCAACGTACGCGAGCTCGAGGGCGCCCTCAAGAAGGTGCTGGCTTTCGCCCGCTTCACCGAGCGCGAGCTGTCGCTCGACCTCGCCAAGGAAGCGCTGCGCGACATCCTTAACCTCAACAGCCGACAGGTAAGCGTCGAGGGCATCCAGAAGACGGTGGCCGAGTATTTCAAGATCAAGATGGCCGACATGCACTCCAAGAAGCGCAGCCGCAACCTGGCGCGCCCGCGCCAGGTTGCCATGGCTCTCGCCAAGGACCTGACGCAAATGAGCCTGCCCGAGATCGGCGAGGCCTTCGGCAACCGCGATCACACTACGGTGCTGCACGCCTGCCGCACCATCGCCAGCCTGCGCAAGCACGACAACGGACTCAACCGCGACTACCTAGTGCTGGAGCAGGTGCTGAAGGGATGAACAAGTTGTGCGGCGGTGGGGGACAGTTTGTGGACAAGACAGCTCGCGGCCGCGGCCGCGCAAACTGTCCACACGAGTACCGAATTCGCCCACAGCTTTCCCCGGCGCTCGAATGCGCGCAAGAGCCGGGGGCGAATCGTTTTTTCGCGTTATCCCGCGAATTCCTCGTCCTTATTAGTTATTACTAGTTAGGTATACCAATAATGATCAAAGCTAAGCGCGACGAGATACTCGGGCCGCTATCCGCAGTGAGCGGCATCATCGAGCGCCGCCATACGCTGCCGATCCTGTCCAACGTGCTGATCGATGGCATGGGGAATTCGGTTTCGTTTCTGGCGACCGACATCGAAATCCAGATCCTGGCCCGCAGCCCGCTGGCGAAGACCGGCGAGGCGCGCTCGCTGACGGTCGGTGCGCGCAAGCTGGTCGACATCCTGCGCGCGCTGCCGGAGGGCGCCGAGGTAACGCTGCAGCCGCAGGACAAGCGCCTGCTGGTCAAGGCGGGCAAGAGCCGCTTCACGCTGCAGACGCTGCCGGCGGAGGATTTTCCGCGCCTGGCGAAACCGGCCGGCGAGGCGGCGAAATTCTCCATCAGCCAGAAGGCCTTCCGCCGGCTGATTGGCTTGGTGCAGTACGCCATGGCGCAGCAGGACATCCGCTACTACCTCAACGGCCTCCTGATGGTCGCCGAGGGCGGCGAACTCAAGGTGGTCGCCACCGATGGCCATCGCCTGGCCTATGCCTCGCTCGAGATCGGCGGCAAGCTGCCACGCCAGGAAGTCATCGTGCCGCGCAAGACCGTGCTCGAGCTTGCCAAGCTGCTCGGCGATAGCGACGACGAAGTGAAGGTCGAACTCGCGCCGACCCAGGCCGCGTTCAGTTTCGGTGCGATCGAGCTGGTGTCGAAGCTGATCGACGGCAAGTTCCCGGACTACACGCGCGTCATTCCGACCGGGCACAAGAACAAGTTGCTGGTCGGGCGCGAGGCGCTGCGCCAGGCGCTGCAACGCGCCGCGATCCTGTCCAACGAGAAATTCCGCGGCGTGCGCTGGGTACTGACCGACGGCAGCCTGAAGATCATCTCGTCGAACGCCGAGCAGGAGGAAGCGCAGGAGGAGGTGGAGGTGAAATATGCCGGCGATGCGCTCGACATCGGCTTCAACGTCAACTATCTGCTCGACGTGCTGAACAACGTCGCCGGCGCGGAGATCGAGTGCGCCTTTGGCGATTCGGCCTCCAGCGCGCTGATCAGCTACGGTACGGAAAAGGACTTCAAGTACGTCGTCATGCCGATGAGGATCTGAAGTGACCGAAGCGGAACGCCCGCTGACCGGCATCCACGACTACGGCTCGGACGCGATCAAGGTCCTCAAGGGCCTCGAGGCGGTGCGCAAGCGCCCCGGCATGTACATCGGCGACACCTCCGACGGCACCGGGCTGCATCACATGGTGTTCGAGGTGGTGGACAACTCGGTGGATGAGGCGCTGGCCGGCTACTGCGACGAGATCTCGGTGCGCATCCACACCGACAACTCGGTGTCGGTGATCGACAACGGGCGCGGCATTCCGACCGGGATCAAGGACGACGACGAGATGAAGCGCTCGGCCGCCGAGATCGTGATGACCGAGCTGCATGCCGGCGGAAAATTCGACTCCAACTCCTACAAGGTTTCCGGCGGGCTGCACGGCGTCGGCGTCTCGGTAGTGAATGCGTTGTCGGAGTGGCTGCGGCTCACCGTCTGGCGCGATGGCCAGGTGCACCAGATGGAATTCCGCAACGGTGGCGCCACCGCGCCGCTGAAGGCGATAGGCGCCACCGAGCGGCGCGGCACCGAGGTGCATTTTCTCGCCTCGAAGGAAGTGTTTGGCAACGTCGACTTTCACTACGACATCATCGCGCGCCGCCTGCGCGAGCTTTCGTTCCTGAACAACGGCGTCAAGATCATGCTGCTCGACCAGCGCGACGGCAAAGAGGAAAACTTCTCCTTCGTCGGCGGCGTCAAGGGCTTCGTCGAATACATGAACCGCGCCAAGAACGTGCTACACCCGAACGTGTTTCACGGCGTGGGCGAGAAGGACGGCCTCACGGTCGAGGTGGCAATGCAGTGGAACGACTCCTACCAGGAGAGCGTGCAGTGCTTCACCAACAACATTCCGCAGAAGGACGGCGGCACCCACCTCACCGGCCTGCGCGCGGCGATGACGCGGGTGCTGAACAAGTACATCGAGGAAGTGGAGCTCGCCAAGAAGGCCAAGGTGGAAACCACCGGCGACGACATGCGCGAGGGCCTGGCCTGCGTGCTGTCGGTCAAGGTGCCCGAGCCCAAGTTCTCCTCGCAGACCAAGGAAAAGCTGGTGTCCTCCGAGGTGCGCCCGGTGGTCGAGGAGATCGTCGCCGAGAAGCTGCGCGAGTACCTCGCGGAGCGGCCGGCGGATGCGCGCCTGATTACCGCCAAGATCGTCGATGCCGCGCGGGCGCGCGAGGCGGCGCGCAAGGCGCGCGAGATGACACGCCGCAAAGGCGTGCTGGATGGCATGGGCCTGCCGGGCAAGCTCGCCGACTGCCAGGAGCGCGATCCGGCCAAGTGCGAGCTCTACCTGGTCGAGGGCGATTCAGCCGGCGGCTCCGCCAAGCAGGGGCGCGACCGGAAGTTCCAGGCCATCCTGCCGCTCAAGGGCAAGATCCTAAACGTGGAGCGCGCGCGTTTCGACAAGCTGCTTGCCTCGACGGAAATCGCCACCTTGATCATTGCGCTCGGTTGCGGCATCGGCAAGGAGGAGTACAACGCCGACAAGCTGCGCTACCACCGCATCATCATCATGACCGACGCCGACGTCGACGGCTCGCATATCCGCACGCTACTGCTGACGTTTTTCTACCGGCAGATGCCGGAGCTGGTCGAGCGCGGCTACATCTACATCGCCCAGCCGCCGCTGTTCAAGGCGAAGCTCGGCAAGGAAGAGCGCTATCTCAAGGACGAGCACGAGCTTAATGGCTTCATGCTGCGCCAGGCGCTGGTCGACGCCGCGCTGCATCCCGGCGCGGGCCGCGGGCCGATCTCGGGCGAAACCCTGGCCGAGCTCGCCAAGTCCTATCTCATGTCGATCGCGGTGATCGATCGGGTGTCGCGCCTAGTGGACCGCGACGCGTTGCAGGCGATCCTGCGCGGGGTCGAGGTCGATCTCACGCGCCGCGATACCGCCGAGGCCTCGGCCGAGGCGCTGGAAGCCGCCATCGGCGGCAATGGCGTGGCGGTGGCGCCGCATTTTGATCAGAGGACTGAGCGCCACCAGGTCAAGATCGAGCGCACGCGCCACGGCAACGTGCGCATGAGCACCATCGATACGGAATTCGTCCACTCCGGCGATTACCGGCAGATCCGGCAGACGGCGGAAATGCTGCGCGGCCTGGTCGCCGCCGATGCTTATGTGCAGCGCGGCGAGAAGCGCCAGCCGGTGCGTGACTTTCCCGAAACGATGAAGTGGCTGATGGGCGAGGTCGAGAAGTCGATGAGCCTGCAGCGCTACAAGGGCCTGGGCGAGATGAATCCCGCGCAGCTGTGGGAGACCACCATGGATCCCACCGTGCGGCGCCTGCTCAGGGTGCAGATCGACGACGGCATCGCGGCAGACGAAATCTTCACCAAGCTGATGGGCGACGAAGTCGAGCCGCGCCGCGCTTTCATCGAGCTGAACGCCCTCGGCGTGCGCAACCTCGACGTCTAGTCAGGCCGCGCGCCGCCGGCGCGCGGGTTTCTCAACCTTCTCCGCCTTTGGCGGCTTCTCGGGGCTGGCCTTTTTTTCCGCGCGCGGCAGGAATTCGAAGCCGACCTTGCCCTGCGGCGTCTTCACCAGGAAGGCCTTGAACTTGCGCCCCTTGCGCGAAACGAAGTCGGTGAGGAGGTCGGTGCGCCCGCTGGCGAGCAGCTTCTGCATCTGCGCGCGCTCCACCGGCTGCTGCAGGATCATGCGTCCAGAGCGGAAATCGCAGCTGCGCTGCGGGCCCACCGCTTTCTCGCAGACATAGGCGACGCCGTGCTCGAAGACGCGAGAGCCGCATTTCGGGCAGGGGCCGAGCGGCTCCTGGCCGCTGAAGTCCGGCGCCTCGGCGCCGTCGGCGTCGGCCTGGCCGAAATCGAACTCGATCTTATGCTCCGCGGTGAGCTTGAGGCCTGCGGAAAAAGGTCGTCCCTGCTTGCTGCGAAAGCCCGTCAGCGGGCCGATGTATTTCTTCGTCACCAGTTCGGCGACCTCCTCCGGCGACCAGTCGCGCCCGAGCAGGACCGGCCAGATATAGAAGTCGCAGGACTGGCACTGGAATTTGCGGTAGGTTTCCTGAATCACGCCGCCGCACTTCGGGCAGGGCGCGGTGACGGTGGCGAAAGCCTCCTCCGGAATACTGCCGGCCTTGACGCGCTTGACTAGGTCGCGCGTCACCTTCTCGATGTGCCCCATGAACTTTTCGCGCGGCAGCTTCGCCTGCTCCATCTGCTTGAGCTTGAACTCCCAGTCGCCGGTGAGCTCGGGCGAGGTAATCTCGTCAACGCCGAAATGGCGCAGGGCAAAGAACAGGCGGAAGGCCTTCCAGGTCGGCTTGAGCTCGCGCCCGAGGCGCTCGACGTATTTCTCGTAGATCAGGCCCTCGATGACTGCCGCGCGAGTGGCGGGCGTGCCGAGGCCCTTGGCGCCCATCGCCTCGCGCAGCTCGTCGTCCTCCACCAGCTTGCCCGCGCCCTCCATTGCCGAGAGCAGCGTGGCCTCGGTGAAGCGCGCCGGCGGGCGGGTCTGGTGCGCCGTGGCGAGCGCTTCCAGCGTCTTGACCTTCTCGCCCTCGGAGATCGGCGGCAGGTTCTCCGATTCCTCCTGCGCCGTCTTGCCATACACCGCGAGCCAGCCCGGCGTCTCCAGGACGCGGCCTTCGGTCTTGAACTGCTCGCCCGATACGACGGTGATCCGCGTCGTCTGCAGGTACTCGGCCGAGGGGAAGAACACCGCCAGGAAGCGGCGCACCACCAGGTCGTAGAGCTTGGCCTCGGGCTCGCTCAGGTGCCCGGGCACCTGTAACGTCGGAATGATGGCGAAGTGGTCGGAGATCTTGGCGTTGTCGAAAATGCGCCGGTTCGGCTTGACCCAGCCGTTCTTCAGCACCTGCCGGGCGAAGGGCGCATAGGCTTTCACATCGCCCAGCGCGCCAACGGTTTTCTTCACGATGGCGAGGTAGTCCTCGGGCAGCGCGCGCGAATCGGTGCGCGGATAGGTCAACGCCTTGTGCTTCTCATAGAGCGCCTGGGCCAGCCCCAGGGTTCCCTTGGCGGAAAAGCCGAAGCGGCCGTTGGCGTCGCGCTGCAGGCTGGTCAGGTCGTAGAGCAGCGGCGAAGCCTGCGTCTGCGGCTTGGTTTCTTCGCTCGCCGTGCCGGTCTTGCCGCTGCAGGCGGCGGCGATGCTCTCGGCGCGCTCGCGCTTCCAGAAGCGCTCCGCCTTGCGCTCCGCATCTTCGTCTTTCTTGAACGCCGGATCGAACCAGCGGCCGGCGTACTCGCCGGCCTTCGCCGCAAAGCGGGCGTTCACCTCCCAGTAGTCGCGCGGCTGGAAGGCACGGATCCTCTCCTCGCGCTCGACCAGGATCGCCAGCGTCGGCGTCTGCACGCGGCCGACGGTGGTGAGGTAGAAACCGCCCTCCTTCGAATTGAAGGCGGTCATGGCGCGCGTGCCGTTGATGCCGACCAGCCAGTCGGCTTCCGAGCGGCATTTGGCCGCATCGGCCAGCGGCAGCAGGTCCTTGTCCTTGCGCAGTCCGGCGAAGCCCTCGCGGATCGCCGACGGCATCATCGACTGCAGCCACAGGCGCTCGATCGGCTTGCCGCTGCGCGCGTGCTGCACGATGTAGCGGAAGATGAGTTCGCCCTCGCGGCCGGCGTCGCAGGCATTGATCAGGCCGGTGACGTCCTTGCGCTTGAGGAGCCGGAGCAGCACGTTGAGGCGCGCCTCGTTCTTCTCGATCGGCGCGAGGTCAAAATGCGGCGGGATCACCGGCAGGTTGGCAAACGACCACTTGCCGCGCTTGACCTCGTACTTTTCCGGCACCGCGAGCTGCAGCAGGTGGCCGACCGCCGAGGACAGCACGTAGCGGTCGCTCTCGAAGTAATCGCCCTTGCGCGTGAAGCCACCGAGCGCGCGCGCAACATCGGCGGCGACCGACGGCTTCTCGGCAATGATGAGTTTTTTGGACATGCGGCGAAAAGGCCGCAGATGATAAGTGCAAACACCGCGCCGGTTCAACCTCGTACTTCACATCGCGCGTGCGTAACGCACGCGCGCGCGCGCGAGACTAGCTCGGCAGGCGCGCGCCGGGGGCGCGAAACAGGTCTTCGGCGAGCAGGCGGCTGGTAGGCGTCTGCCGGTTCCACAGCACCATCAGCACGATCAGTTTCAGCTGCTCGAGCGTCAGCGCGTCGCCTGATGCGGCGAGCGCGCGCTCGAGGACCAGCTCACGCGTCTGCGGCGTCAGGATGGCCGAATGCTCGAGCGTGATCAGGAAGCCGCGGCAGGCGGCGTCGAGCTTGGCCAGCTCGCGCGGCGCGAAGGCGCGAAACGCGCGGCTGGCGTCGGGTAGTGCCGCGCCGGCGTCCTGCGGCGGGCGCTGCATGCCGGCGAGCCAGTGCAGCGCCTCGCTGATGTCGGAATGCTCGAAGCCCGCGGCGGAGAGCTTCTTCGCCACCCGCTCGCGGTCGTAGGCGAGTTCGGCCTGCTGGCAGTTCTCGAAGACGTAGACGAGGATGTCGTACATGGCCGGTCCTTGGTCGAGTAACGCGCCGAGCGCCATCCGGTTTACCCCCTCTCCAGACGCTGGTACAGACCGCCGGGCAGGGCCGAGATGCGCCCGTCGAGCTCCAGGCGAAGCAGTTCCGAGGAAACCTGCTCCGCCGACAGACCGGAGCGGTGGCACAAGGCGTCGATGTCGACCGGGTCGTGGCCCATGTGCGCGAGCAGGCCGCTCGCCCTGGCGGGCGCGGCGCCGGCGGTCGAGGCGCGGCCGCCCGGCCGGAATCCGGCGAGCTCCGAGAGCACATCCTCGGCCGATTCGACCAGCTTCGCGCCTGACTTGAGCAGGGCGTGGCAGCCCTTGGACAGCGGCGAGTGGATCGAGCCCGGAATGGCGAATACCTCGCGACCCTGGTCGGCCGCGGCGCGCGCTGTGATGAGCGATCCGGAGGCGAGCGCTGCCTCGACCACCAGGCAGCCGCGCGCGAGACCGCTGATCAACCGGTTGCGACGCGGGAAATTGTGCGTCGTCGCGCTGGTGCCGAGAGCGAACTCCGAAAGCAGCAATCCGCGCTCGCCGATCTCCGCGGCGAGCGCAGCGTTGCGGGCCGGGTAGACGATATCCATGCCGGTGCCGAGGATGGCGATGGTCGAGCTCGCGCCGGCCAGGCCACCGCGATGCGCTGCCGCGTCGATGCCCAGCGCGAGCCCCGACACGATCGTCAGGCCGGCGTCGCTCAGGGCGCGGGCGAAGCTCTCGGCGTTGGCAACGCCTTGAGCGGTGGCGTTGCGGCTGCCGACGATCGCGAGGGCGGGATGCTGCAGGAGACCGAGACGGCCTTGCGCATAGAGAACCGGCGGTGGGTCGGCAATCTCGAGCAGCGCGCGCGGGTACGTATCGTCAGCCAGAGTCAGCAAAGCGCGCTGCGGTTGTGCGAGCCATGCCAGTGCCTGTTCGACCGCCTGATCAACGCCGGCCGACTGAAGAGCGTCTAGCGCTGCGGCCGGGGCGTGACGCGCAAGCTCCGCGCGGCCCTGTGCCAGCACGGCTTCGGGCAGTCCAAATTTGCCCAACAGGGCGCGAATCGTTGCGGAACCGAGGCCCGGAGTGAGTGTGAGGCGCAGCCAGCCCGCCAACCCCGGATCCAGCGTCATGCGGGCGGCATAGGGCGGCAAGTGGCGCCCCAAGCCACGAGGCGGCTACGGCGTCTGGACGACATCCAGCGGCCCGATGGGCCGCGTAATGTTCATGACCAGCGCGTACGAGACGCGATCAAAGACGCGGAAGACGAAGGCAAGGCCCGCGCGTTCGTTGGGCAGCGCGATCATCGCGTTCTTGTCGTCTTTCGCCTTGGTGGTGTCGCGAACCTCGCCCCCTTTGGCATAAAGCGCGAGCACGTGGCCGACCTCGAGTCCGTCGGCCCGACCGCGATTGATGCTGACGATGGATTGGGGCCCGGCCTCGCCGACCCTGCCGACGCTGCCGTAGACCGAGATGATGCGGCCACTGATCTGCGTCGCCGGCGCGCGCGGCGCGTAATTGATGACCTGCGGCCGTCCTGCAGCGACCAGCTTGTCGCCGGCGTTGACCTCGAGCACCGAGCTGGTCAGTGTGATGGTCGCCGGCTCGCCCGGGCGCGTGAGCTGGGCGGTGCCGAGATAGATGGCTTCATAGGCGAGTGTCCGGTTGGTGTCGGGATCCACCAAGGGACCGCCGCGGCGGTAGACGTACCAGGCGTCCTCCTTCGACTCGCCCATGCCGCGTACGTAGGCCGAGTTGCCGGTGGAGAGGATCACCCGATCGCCTTGCGTGGCGATGATGGTCGGTGCCTTGTCGAGGCCATCGGGCTCGATCACCAGCGGGCGGCTGAGGAAAGGCTCGATCGCCGATGCCGGGATGCTCGGAATTCCCTGGCGTGCGAGCGATTCCGCGCGGCCGCGCGGGCCGAGCTTCACCGTGCCCAGATCGCCCGCGCCACTGGGTCCGCCGGCGGCGCCCGCGGCGCTGCCGATCGAAAGCTGGCCGCGTGCGCGATCGAGCAGAATTACGTAGCCGGGGTAGATGAGGTGGGGATTGCGGATCTGCTCCTTGTTCAGGTTCCACAGTTCCGGCCAGCGCCACGGCGAGTCGGTATAGCGTTCGGAAATGCCCCAGAGCGTGTCGCCTTGAACGACGACATAGCGGTCCGGCGCGTCCGGCTTGAGCGCTAGTGGCGCGCTCGTTCCTTGCCCCAGAACCGTCCCGGAAATGGCCAAGAAAACGAGTGTTGTGATAGACTTACGCAATTGCTGGACCATGGCGACCCCGTTTTTTTGCGGCTTCCTGGACCGGCCCGACACTAGAGTTGTCCACCTCAATGTAGCACAACCTTGGAATAGCTTATATGAAGGGTGAGATTCTCCATATAATCTATTCAATTTGCAAGTGAATTACTGCCCAGAATGGCGCAACTGAATATCCTCCTCTATCCCGATGCCCGGCTGCACAAGCTAGCCGCCCCAGTCACCGTATTCGACGAGGGCTTGAAAAAGCTGGTCGCCGACATGGCCGAGACGATGTACTCGGCGCCCGGAATCGGCCTCGCGGCGACGCAGGTCGACGTGCACAAGCAAGTGATCGTGGTCGACGTCTCGGAGCGGCGCGATTCGCTGGTGGTGCTGGTGAATCCCGAGATCGTGGAAGCGATCGGCGTGTCCGACATCGAAGAGGGCTGTCTCTCGGTGCCCAGCATCTACGAGCTCGTCGAGCGCGCGGAGCGCGTCAAGGTGCGCGCGCATGACCGCAACGGCAATGCCTTCACCCTGGAGGCGCAGGGCTTGCTCGCCGTCTGCATCCAGCACGAGATGGATCACCTGCAGGGCAAGGTATTCGTCGAATACCTTTCGCCCCTGAAGCAGCAGCGCATCCGCGCGAAACTGGCAAAACAAGTCCGCAAGTCGGCGTAAGCGCCCTCCATTCCTGCGCCTAGCTTTCGCCGGTACCCCTGAATTCGCCGCGCGGGCGCTGGCGGCCCTGCTCGGCGCAGGACACGAAGTCGTGTTGGTTCTCACGCAGCCCGATCGCCCGGCGGGCCGCGGCATGCAGCCCGCGGCGAGCGCCGTGAAGCGCCTGGCCGCCAAGCATGACATCGAAGTATTCCAGCCCGAATCGCTGAAGCCGCCGGAGGCGGTCGGGCGACTGCGCGCGGCGCGGCCCGACGCCCTGGTCGTCGCCGCGTATGGCCTGCTCCTGCCCCAGGCGGCGCTGGATATCGCGCCGCTTGGCGCGCTCAATATCCACGCATCGCTATTGCCGCGCTGGCGCGGCGCAGCGCCGATCCAGCGCGCGCTGCTCGCTGGCGACCGCGAATCCGGCGTGTCGATCATGCAGATGGACGCGGGTCTGGACACCGGCCCGGTGCTACTGCAAAAAAAAATAATCATCGACGATGACGACGACGCGCGCACGCTGCACGACAAGCTGGCGACGCTCGGTGCCGAGGCCATCGTCGAAGCCCTGGTAGAACGCCAGACCGGGCGCGCCCGCGCGGTGCCGCAAGCGGCAGAGGGCGTCACCTACGCGCGCAAGATCGGCAAGGAGGAAACTCGGCTGGATTGGGTGCGCCCGGCCGCCGAGCTCGAGCGCGCCGCGCGTGCCTTCCTGCCGGCGCTGGCTGCGCTCGAGGGCGAAAGCCTGCGCATCTGGCGGACCCGCGTCATCGATGGACAAGGCGCTCCCGGCGAATTGCTACGCGCGGGGCCGGACCTGGTGGTGGCCTGCGGGGCGCAGGCACTTGAAATCCTCGAGCTGCAACGTCCGGGCGGTCGGCGGCTCGGCGCGGCGGAGTTCCTGCGCGGCCATCCCTTGCGCCCCGGCATGCGCTGGCAATGAAGGCGTCGAGCGCGCTCGCGCCGGCGCTGCGCGACGCCGCCCGGATGATCGCGCGCGTCGCCGCGGGCCGCAGCCTCGCCGACGAGTTCCCGTCCGAGAGGGCGCGCGCGGCCGATGCGTCGCGCGCCGCGCTGATCGACCTTACTCACGGCACCCTGCGCCGCTACGGCCGGGTGCAGGCCATCGTGCGCGCGCTGTCGACGCGCGAGCGCCAGGATGAGCAGGTCGAAGCCCTGCTCTGGTGCTCGGTCTATGCGCTGGAATCCGGACGCTACGCCGAGTACACGGTCGTCGACCAGGCGGTGCGCGCCTGCACCCTGCTCGAGAAATGGCGCGCCAAAAGCTACGTCAACGGATTGCTGCGCAGCTACCTGCGCGGCCGCGCGTCGATCGAGGCGCGCATTGGCGCAGACCCGGAAGCGCGTTACCAGCATCCGGGCTGGTGGATCGAGGCGCTGCGAGTCGCCTATCCGGGCGAATGGGAGAGCGCGCTCGCGCACGGCAACGCCATGCCGCCCATGTCGCTGCGGGTGAATCGCAGGCGCCTGGCGCGTGACCAGTACCTTGCGCGGCTGGCAGAGGCCGGCATCGCCGGCCGCGGTGTCGGCGCCGACGGCGTGCTGCTCGAGCAGCCGCGTCCGGTCGACCGCATTCCCGGGTTCGCCGAGGGCCAGGTCTCAGTGCAGGACGCCGGTGCGCAGCGCGCGGCCCATTGCCTCGATCTATCCGCCGGCCAGCGTGTGCTCGACGCCTGTGCCGCGCCGGGTGGCAAGAGCGCGCACATCCTCGAGCTGGCGGACATTGCCTTGACGACGCTGGATGTGGACGCCGCGCGCTGCGCTCGCATCGACGGCAATCTGCGGCGCCTCGGCCTCGCGGCCGCTGCCAACCGGCAGGCCGACGCGTCGCGACTGGAAGATTGGTGGGACGGCACGCCATTCGACCGCATCCTGGCCGACGTGCCTTGCACGGCGTCGGGCGTGGCGCGCCGGCATCCCGATCTCAAGTGGCTGCGCCGCGCCGGCGACGGTGCACGCTTCGCGCTGCGCCAGGCGGCGATGCTGGATGCGCTTTGGCGGGCGCTGCGCCCGGGTGGTAAATTGCTGTATGTCACCTGCTCCGTGTTTCCGCAGGAAAACGACGCGGTCGTCGATGCTTTCGTCGCGCGCGCGGCAGGCGCCTCGCGCCTCGCGCTGCCCGATGCCGGCCCGGCCCGTTCGCTGCCGTCGGCCGAGCACGACGGCTTTTTTTTCGCCCTGATCCAGCGGCAGGCGTGAAGCGACGCGCGATGCGCCGCATCGCCCTTCTGGCCGCCGCGCTGGCGGTCCTGATGATCGAACCCCTGGCGGCGCGCGCCAACGACATCGAGGTGCGCGAGGCGAAACTGCGCGCGGTGGAGGACGGCCTGCTGCTCGATGCCGATTTCGACTTTGTGCTCACGCCGCGCCTTGCCGAGGTGGTGTCGAACGGCGTGCCGCTCTATTTCCTGGTCGAGTTCGAGCTCGGGCGGCGGCGCTGGTACTGGTTCGACGAGCAGACCGCGTCGGCGCGCCTGCAGCTGCGCCTGTCCTATCATGCGCTGTCGCGGCAGTACCGGCTGTCGGCCGGCCTGCTGCAGCAGAATTTCACCTCGTTGGAGGAAGCACTCAACGTGCTGAAGCGCGTACGCGGCTGGCTGGTCGTCGACCGTACCGTCGGATTCTCCGACGTGGAATACGACGCTGCGGTGCGCATGCGCCTCGATACCCACCTGCTGCCCAAGCCCTTCCAGCTGAGCGCGTTGACCAGCCGCGAGCTGCAGCTCGAGTCGTCCTGGCGGCGCTTCTCGCTGCACTCGCCGCGACAGCTGCCGGCGCCGGTCGAGACACGCGAGCCGCACAAGGCGCCGGAGCGATGAAGCCGCTGCTGATCATCGGCGGCGCCGTCGCGGCGGTCGGTTTGTTCCTGCTCGCCACGGCGAGCAGCGACACGGCGATGCTGGCGCAGCACTATCCGCTGCTGCTCGCGGTCAACGCCATTCTCGCCACATTGCTCGCCGGCGTGGTCGCCTACCAGCTGCTGGCACTCGCGCGGCGCTACCGGGCACGCGTCTTCGGCACGCGCCTCACACTCAGGCTGCTGACCCGCTTTGCGGCGCTTGCCGTACTGCCCGGGCTGATCGTCTACGCCGTGTCGGTACAGTTCATTACGCGGTCGATCGAATCCTGGTTTGACGTCAAGGTCGATGCGGCCCTAGAGGGCGGCCTCAACCTTGCCCAGCAGACGATCGATCAGATGAGCATCGACCTGCAGACCAAGGGTCGTGCCATGGCGCAGGAGCTCGCCGGCCGCTCCGCGCCACAGGTGATCGCCCAGCTCGAGCGCCTGCGCGCCCAAGCCGGCGTGCAGGAGGCTGTCGTCGTCACCCCGGCCGGGCGAGTGCTGGCGAGCGCCGCCGAGGACCT
The DNA here is from genome assembly GCA_036394595.1 of Burkholderiales bacterium. Lineage (GTDB taxonomy): Bacteria > Pseudomonadota > Gammaproteobacteria > Burkholderiales > SG8-39 > SCGC-AG-212-J23. Next base: position 39,191 of record DASWEU010000005.1, read on the forward strand.
CTCCATGCTGGTGCCCGACCTGCCTCCCGTGAACGCCTTGCGACAGGCGCGGGCCAGCCGCGGCTACGCGTCGGTGGAGGCCGCCGCGGGTCGGCCGCTGTCGCTGCGTGTCATCGTGCCGATCGAAGCCGCGGCGCTCTCCGAGGAGGCGCGCTTTCTTCAGTTGCGGTCCACCGTGTCGCCGAGCTTTGCGCGCAACGCCGAGGCGGTCGAAGCGGCTTACCGCGACTACCGCGAGCTCGCGCTCGCGCGCGGCGACCTGACGCGGATTTACGTCGTTACGCTGACCTTTGCGCTCCTGATGGCGCTGTTCGTTGCCGTGGCGGTGGCGGCGACGCAGTCCAACCTCCTGGCCGAGCCGCTGGCCGCGCTCGCCCAGGCGATGCAGGCCGTGGCGCGCGGCGATTACTCCCGCCAGCCCGCAGTGACCAGCCGCGACGAGCTCGGCGTGCTGACGGAGTCGTTCAATTCGATGACGCGACAGCTCGACGAGGCGCGGCGCGTGGCCGAGGTCAACCGCACCGCGCTCGAGGCGGCCAAGGTACGCCTCGAGAACATCCTCGCCAACCTGTCGGCCGGCGTGCTGGTGTTCGATCACCGGCTGGAGCTGACGGTCTTCAACAACGGCGCGTCGGCGATTGCCGGCGCCGAACTGCAGTCGCTCGCGCAGCAGTTGCGCGAGCACTTCGTCGAGCATGGCGACGCCGGCTGGCAGGTCGAGCTCGAGCTCAAGGGCACCGGCAAGACGCTGCAGGCGCGCGGCGCCGCGTTGCCGCTGGCGACCGGCGGCGGCTATGTTGTGGCCTTCGACGACGTTACGCAGCTGGTGCAGGCGCAGCGCGCCACCGCTTGGGCCGAAGTCGCGCGGCGCCTCGCGCACGAGATCAAGAATCCCCTCACCCCGATCCAGCTTTCGGCGGAGCGGCTGGAGATGAAACTCGGCGACCGGCTGCCGCGCGAGGATGCCGAGACCCTGCGGCGCGCTACCGAGACCATCGTCAACCAGGTCGCAGCGCTCAAGGCGATGGTCGACGACTTCCGCGATTACGCACGGCTGCCGCCTCCGGAGCTCAAGCGCCTGGATCTCAACGCCCTGGTGGCCGAGGTGCTGGCGCTTTACGAGCACTCGCGTGTGCCGGTGGCCAAGCAGCTCGACGCCGCCCTGCCCCTGGTCTGGGCCGACGGGGCGCAAATTCGCCAGGTGATTCACAATCTGGTGCAGAACGCGCAGGATTCGTTGGAGAATTCGTCACCGGAACACCGTGCCACCGGCGCCGCGAGCCCGCTGATCGAAGTGTGTACGGAGCTCGCGGGCGACCGCGTCAGGCTGGCGATTTCCGACAACGGCGGCGGTTTTCCGGAAGAACTGATGGCGCGCATTTTCGAACCCTATGTCACCACCAAGCCGCGCGGCACCGGGCTCGGCCTCGCCATCGTCAAGAAGATCGTCGACGAGCACCACGGCAGCGTCGCCATCGAAAACCGCCCGAGTCGCGGTGCCTCGGTGAGCGTGCTGCTGCCGCTGGCGAAGGCCGCCTAGCGATGGCGCAGATCCTGGTGGTCGACGACGAAGTAGGGATCCGCGAGCTGCTGTCGGAAATCCTCGCCGATGAGGGCCACCAGGTGGTGCTGGCGGAAAGCGCCGGCGACGCCCGCCGCCTGCGCGAGCGCGCCCGGCCCGACCTGGTGCTGCTCGATATCTGGATGCCGGATACGGACGGCATTACGCTGCTGAAGGAGTGGGCGGCGAGCGGGCAGCTCACCATGCCGGTGGTGATGATGTCGGGCCACGCCACCATCGAGACCGCGGTCGAGGCGACTCGCATCGGCGCGCTCGATTTCCTCGAGAAGCCGATCGCGCTGCAACGCCTGCTCTCCACGGTGAAGCGCGCGCTGCGCAATCCCGAGATCGCCGCCGCGCCGCAACTCTCGCTTGCCGCGCTCGGCCGCGCGGTGGCTCTGGTCGACGCCAAGAAGCGCCTCGCCCAGCTGGCGCAGTCGGCCGCGCCGCTGCTGCTGCGCGGCGAGCGCGGCATGCGCCCGGAGCTGTTTGCGCGCCTGCTGGTGGCACCGGGGGCGCCGTTCCTCGCCGGCGCGGAGTTGCTGAACGAGCCGCCGACGGAGTTGCTGGCAAAGGCAGGCGGCGGCGTGTTGTTCGTGCCGGACTTGAGCCGCCTGGCACGCGCCGACCAGCGCAACCTCGAGTTCCTGCTGCCCCGCGCCGACAAGCAGAAAGTGCGCGTGGTGTCGTTTTCGCCGGTGGATCCGCGCGCGCTGTGCGAGAAACACGAATTCGATCCGGAGCTGTGCGGCCGGCTCTCCGAGCTGACCCTCAGGCTGCCGGCGCTGCGCGAGTTCGCCGAGGAGATCCCTGAGCTTGCCTTGCAGATGCTGGCGCAGCTGGTCGAGACGCGTGCCTGTCCGCCAAGGCGCCTCGCCACCCCGGCGCTCAACGGCCTGCGACATCACGCCTGGCCGGGAAACATTGCCGAGCTCGAAGGCGTGGTGAAGGATCTCGCGCTGACGGCGCTGGAGGAGGAAATCCAGCTCGAGGACGTCGAGCGCTCGCTCGCGGCGCGCGGCACCCCCGGCGCATTGCCCGAAGTGGCGTTCGACCGCCCGTACCGCGAGGCACGCGAGGCCTTCGAGCGAGTCTATTTCGAAAATCTGCTGGCGCGCGAGAACGGCAGCATGTCGCGCGTGGCCGAGCGCTCGGGACTCGAGCGCACCCACCTCTACCGCAAGCTCAAGGCGCTCGGCCTACCGGTCGGCCGGCGCGAGGAAAGCTAGGCGGATTTCTTCTTCTTAGCCGCGCGGTGCGGGCGCTTCTTGCCGTAGCTGCCCTTGTAGATCTTGCCCTTGCGCGTACGCTTGTCGCCTTTACCCATGCGCCGGATTATAGGTTAGGCGCGAGCCACTTTTCCGCCTGCTCGAGGGGAATTGCGCTGCGCCGCGCGAAATCCTCGAGTTGATCGCGGCCGATGCGACCGACGGCGAAATAGCATGCCTGCGGATGCGACAGGTAGAAACCGGAGACCGAAGACGCCGGCAGCATGGCGTAGGACTCGGTCAGGCGCATGTCGGCGCTCGCTTCCGCGTCGAGCAGGCGGAACAACGCCGCTTTGGCGACGTGGTCGGGGCAGGCCGGGTAGCCGGGCGCCGGGCGGATGCCGCGGTAGCCCTCGGCGATGAGTTCGGCGGCGCCCAGGCGCTCATCAGGCGCGTAGCCCCAGAATTCGCGCCGCACGCGCTCGTGCAGGCGCTCGGCGAACGCCTCCGCCAAGCGGTCGGCGAGGACCTTCAGCATGATCGCGCTGTAGTCGTCGTTGCTGCGCTCGAAATTGGCGACGCGGTCGTCGATACCGCCCGCGCTCACTGCAAAAGCGCCGATCCAGTCGGGCACGCCGCTTGCCGCCGGCGCGACAAAATCCGCCAGGCACAGATTGGGATTGCCCCCGGGCTTCTGGTTCTGCTGGCGCAGGTTGCGCCAGGTCATCAGCCGCTCTCGGCGATCGGCGCCGCGATAGATCTCGATATCGTCCTCGCCCACCCGCGCGGCCGCAAACAGGCCGGCGACGCCGTGGGCGGCGATCCAGCGTTCGCGCACGATGCGCTCGAGCATCTCCTGTGCCTCGGCGAACAGCTTGCGCGCCGCATCGCCGACCACGGGGTCTTGCAGGATTTTGGGGTAGGCGCCGGAGAGCTCCCAGGCCTGGAAAAACGGCGACCAGTCGATGTACGGCACCAATTCCGCGAGGGGATAGTCCCGCAGCGCCGTCAGTCCCGGTTTTGCGGGCACGGGCGGAACGTAAGCCTTCCAGTTACCCGCGTATCCCCGGCGCCGCGCATCGGCGAGCGCCAGCAGCGGCCCCTGCCCCTTTTTTGCGAGATGCTGCTCGCGTATCCGCTCGTAGTCGGCGCGCACCTGCGCCAAGTAGTCCTCGCGGCTCGAATCCGCGAGCAGGCTCTGCACTACCGGCACGCAGCGCGAGGCGTCCGGGACGTACACCACCGGCCCGGAATAATGCGGCGCGATCTTGACCGCGGTGTGCACGCGCGAGGGGG
>DASWEU010000006.1:0-3695 GCA_036394595.1 Burkholderiales bacterium
ATCAGGCGCGCATTCTTCGCCGCGATCGAGACATCGGCCATCAGTGCGGCGGCGAGTCCGGCGCCCACCGCCGGCCCGTGCACCGCGGAGATGATGATCTTGGAGCAGTTGATCATGTTGTAGACCAGGTCCCTTGCTTCGCGCCAGACGCGCGCGCGCGCGGCGAAATCCTTGGTCATTTCCTCGACCATCGCCATGTCGCCGCCGGCGGAGAAGCCCTTGCCGGCGCCGCGCAGGATGGCGACGCTGGTGTCCGGGTCGCGGTCGACGTCGAGCCAGATGCGCGCCATCTCGCCGTGCGCGCGCGCCGTGGCGACGGCAAGCTTGCCCTCCTCGCCCATCACGATCTCGAGGATGCCGGGCTCGAGCCGGCGAATTTTCAGGTCCTGGTATCCGGGATAGTTCATGGCCTCATTCTACAATTCGGCCATGGTGACTTTCGACGATATCGCCGCCGCGCACGAGCGCATCCGGCCGCACGCGGTGCGCACGCCGGTGCTGAGCTCCATCGCGGTGGATGAGCGCACCGGCGCCCGGGTGTTCTTCAAGTGCGAGAACCTGCAGAACATGGGGGCATTCAAGTTCCGAGGGGCGTTTAACGCTTTATCCCAATTGAACGAGGAAGAGAAGCGACGGGGCGTAGTTGCGTTCTCGTCAGGCAACCACGCACAGGCGGTGGCGCTGGCAGGGAAGCTCCTGGGCATCAAGGCCGTGATCGTAATGCCGGCCGACGCGCCGAAAGTAAAGCTGGATGGGACGCGCGGTTATGGTGCCGAAGTCGTTACCTACGGCGCAGGTGAAAGCCGCGAAGATATTGCAAAACGGATCTCAAAAGAGAGAGGCGCAACCCTGATTCCTCCCTTCAATCACCCAGATGTGATCGCCGGCCAGGGCACCACGGCGAAGGAGCTGATCGAGGAGACCGGGCCGCTCGACGCGCTGCTGGTGCCTTGCGGCGGCGCTGGGCTGCTCTCGGGCTGCGCCGTCGCGGCGAAGCGCCTCGCGCCTGCCTGCCGGGTTATCGGCGTGGAACCAGAAGCCGGAAATGATGTCTTTTTGTCTTTCAAGAGCAAAAAAATTGTCACCATCCCGGTGCCCGACACCATCGCCGACGGCGCGCGCACCCAAGCGCCTGGCGACATCACGTTTGCGCTGGTGCAGCGCTACGTCGACGACATGCTCACCGTGACCGACGAGGAACTGCTGCGCGGGATGTTCTACTTGTGGGAAAGAGTGAAGATCGTCGTCGAGCCGACGGGGGCGCTGGCATTTGCGGCTCTTTTCAACAACAAATACTCTGGTAAAAAACAGAAAATCGGGATCGTTCTATCCGGCGGGAACGTCGACCTGGACTGGGCGGCCGCGCAGGTGAACCAGCGTTAGTACCAGCGTGCCGAGCGCCGTCGCGGCGAGCTGCAGCTCCCACCGCGGCACGATCACCGCGACAGCGCAGGCGGCGACCAGCAGGCGCAGCGGCCAGGCGATCACCCGCCGGCCGATCATCCCGTGCAGGGCGAGCGACGCGAAGCTGACCAGCGTGATGCCGAAGAAGAGCGCGACCAGGATCTGGGCGGCGCCGCCTTCCATGTTGAGGCCCGGATTGAACAGAAAGAAGAACGGCAGGACGAATCCGCCGACGGCGAGCTTCACCGCGTACGGCCCCAGCGCCATCGGATTGGCGCCGGCGATGGCGCCGGCGGCGAAATTCGCCACCGCCACCGGCGGCGTGATCGCCGAGAGGCAAGCGAAGTACAGCATGAAAAGGTGAACCTGCATTTCCGGCAGGTTGAAGTGCTGCCGCAGCACCGGCGCGAGCAGCGCGGCGCCAGTGATGTACACCGCCGGCGTAGGCATGCCCATGCCGAGCAGAACCAGGAACACCGCCGAAAGGATCAGCGTCGGCACCAGCAATCCGCCCGCGACCAGGTTGATGAGCAGCGTGAATTTTCCGGCGAGCGCGCTGATCTCGATTGCGCCGATCACCACGCCGGCTGCCGCCACGGCACCCACCAGCGGCACGAGCTGGGCGATGGTGTCGGTGCAGCATTGCACGAAGCGGTGCGGGCCGATGGCGCTCTGCGGCGATAGCCAGCTCAGAACGATCACGGCGGCCGTCGAGCCGGCGGCGACATAGGTCGGCGTGTAGCCGGCGACCAGCAGGCCGACGAGCGCACCGAGCGGCAGGATATGCCGCCAGCCCTGGGCGAGGGCGCGCCCGACGGGAACAATCTGGTCCTCCGGCAGGCGCGGTTCGTTGTTCTTCACCGCTTCGTTGTGCACGAGGATGTAGATCGCCATGTAGTAGAGCAGCGCCGGCAGCACCGAGGCCCAGGCAATGCGCTGGTAGGAAATGCCGGTGATGTCCGACATGATGAAGGCGACGGCGCCCATGACCGGAGGCAGCATGGCGCCGCCGCTCGACGCGGTCGCCTCGATCGCGCCGGCGCGCGCCGCGGGGATGCCCATCTTCTTCATGATCGGGATGGTGAGCGGGCCGGTGGTGGCGACATCGGCGGTCGGGCTGCCCGAAACCGAGCCGTACAGACCGCTCGCCGTGACGCAGGCCTTCGCGGCGCCGCCGCGCATGCGGCCGGTGACGCCGCTGGCGAGGTCAAAGAACAGTTTCCCGCCGCCGGCCTTCTCGTAGAAGCTGCCGAACAGGACGAACAGGAACGCGTAGGTCGCTGCAACCTCCAGCGGCGCGCCGAAAATCCCGTTCTCCATGATGGTCATCATCTCGATGAAGTACGGAACGCCGAAGTTGTCGTGTTGCAGCGGGCCCGGCATCCATTTTCCGAGTACGGTAAACGCGAGCAGCACCAGCACCAGCACCGTCAGGCCGGGGCCGACCGAGCGCCGGCACAGCTCGATCACCAGGCCGAGCAGCACCAATCCGGCGACGATGTCCGCCGCCGTGGGCTGCGAGAAGCCGCGGTTCCAGTGGAGGAACCGGTCGTTGAAGACGATGTAGTAGAGCGCCACGGCAAGCGCCATGGCCGCCAGCACGATGTCGGTCCACGCGAGCGCCCTGCGTTGCGGCGTGGCGGTAGTGGTGAGGAATGCGATCGGAAAGGTGATCGCGATGAATATCGAGATGTCGAGGTGGAACTGGCCGCTGAATGCGCGCGCCCAGGTCGCAAAGGCATCGAGCGCGAGGGACGGAAGTTCCGCATGCCGCAGCTTGTCTGCGGCCCACAGCGCCGCGTTGCCACTGATCGTGGCGAGCGCGCCGACCCAGAGAACGTAGAGCGCGGCGGCGACCGAGCCCGCCGAAATCAGAACCGTCCAATAGCCGCCAGGACGGTGCCGGGTTCCCTCTCTCAGGAAGCGCAACGGACCGCCAGCCCTACTTCACCAGCCCTTTTTCCTTGTAGTAGCGCAGCGCCCCCGGATGGTAGGGAAGAGCCGACGGATCGCGCGCCATGCCCTGCGTAGCGAATACCTTGAGCGAGCCGCCGATCTTCTGCACCCGGTCCTCGTTTTCGGCGACCGCCTTCACGTACTTGTAGACCACCTCGTCGGCAACGTGCGCGCCCGCCAGCAGGGACACCCACATCCGCACCGTCGGGTAGTCCTTCTCCATGAACGGATAGGTGTCCCGGGCCACCATGTCCATCCTGTTGCTGAAGACTTTCGACGCCTGCTCGACGCGGGCCGGGTCGCCGTCGATCCACAGCAGCGCGCGCTTGGAGGCG
>DASWEU010000007.1:0-1930 GCA_036394595.1 Burkholderiales bacterium
TGCAAGGAACCCCATGGCGACCCCGGGCAATCGACGCGCAATGCTGCTCTTGATCCTCCTGAGCGGCCTGATCATCTCGCTGTGCATGGGGCTGCGGCAGAGCCTGGGCCTGTTCATGCGGCCGATGACGCTCGACCTCGGGATCTCGGCGGCGACCTTCGGCTTCTCGATCGCGCTGCAGAACATCGTCTGGGGCGTGTCGCAGCCCTTCGTCGGCGCGCTCGCCGACCGTTACGGCCCCCGGCCGGTGCTGGTCGTCACCTCCTTGCTGTACGCCGCGGGGCTGCTGCTGATGATCGTCTCCAAGGGAATCCCGGGAGGGCTGCAGCTCGCGGGCTTCCTCATCGGCATCGGCACCGCCGGCGCGGGCTTCGGCGTCCTGATCGGCACCATCTCGCGCGCGACGCCGCCCGAGAAGCGCAGCCAGACCGTGGGCCTGGTGGCGGCCGCGGGCTCGCTCGGCACCATGGTGATCGCGCCGCTCGGCGGATGGCTGATCGACGGCTTCGGCTGGCAGGCGGCGATGCTGGCGTTCGCTGCGATCGCGGGCTCGATGGCGATCCTTTCGCTGCCGATCCGCGAGCAACCGGTTTCGGACGGAAATCTGTCCAAAGTCAATCAGAAGCTCGGCGAGGCGCTGCGCGAGGCGATGGCGCATCGCGGCTACCTCTTCATGACGCTCGCGTTCTTCGCCTGCGGCTTCCAGCTGGTGTTCATCACCACGCACCTGCCGGCGTACCTGCAGCTCTGCGGGGTGGCGCCGGGCGTGGCGGCGAGCGCACTCGGGCTGATCGGCCTGTTCAACGCGCTCGGCACCTACATGTTCGGCCTGCTCGGCGCGCGCTACAGCCAGAAGCACCTGCTCGCGCTGATCTACCTGCTGCGCACGCTCATCATCGTCGCCTTCCTGCTGGCGCCGATCAGCGCCGCCTCGACCCTGGTGTTCGCCGCCGCGATGGGATTCCTGTGGCTCGGCGTCGCGCCGCTCGTCACCGGGATCATCGGCCGCGTGTTCGGCCTCACGCACTTCAACACGCTCTACGGCATCGTGTTCCTCTCCCACCAGGTCGGCTCGTTCTTCGGCGCCTGGATGGGCGGCGTGGTGTTCGACCGCTTCGGCAACTACGACTTCGGCTGGGGCGCGCTGATCGTGATCGGCGTCACCGCGTTCACCCTGCAGTGGCTGATGGACGAGCGCCCGCCGCGCGAGCGCGAGGCCGCGGGCGCGCCTTCACCAGCGCCCGCCTAGTCGAACCAGCGCGCGCCGGGGCGATCATCGTCGCGTTACTATCGCCGCGTCCATCGGCCACCCGAACGATAATGCGCCCGAGAGGCCACGGACCCAATAAAGGAGGAGACCGTCATGCTGTGTTTTGCGAGGCGCGTGCTGTTGATCATGGCTGCGTCGTTCGGAGCTACCGCCGCGGAGCCGATCCATTGGGTAACGAGCTGGGCCGCTTCCGTGCAGGGGCCTTATCCGGTGGGCAATCCGTCGGCGCAGCCCAATCTCTCGCTCGCATTTCCTTCCGCCGAAACGGGGGCGCGCGACCAGTCGTTCCGCCTCATCGTCAAGCCCGAGTTCTGGGGCGCCTGGGCGCGGATGCGTTTTTCCAATGCGCTCGGCACGCAGCCGGTCACGTTCGACGGCGCATTCGTCGGCATGCAGTGGTCGGGCTCGGCGGTGGTGCTGGGCACCAGCCGCGCGATCACTTTCGGCGGCAAGAAAAGCGTAACCGTCGCGCCCGGCGAGTCGGTGTGGAGCGATGCCGTGGCGCTCCCCTTCGTGAGGAAGGGCAGCGAATTGCGCGGCCGCAAACTGGCCGTGAGTTTCCACGTGGCCGGCGCGAGCGGTCCGATGACCTGGCACGCCAAGGCTCTGCAGTCCTCCTACGTCACCCTGCCTGGAGCGGGCGCCAAGGGCGATGACCAC
>DASWEU010000008.1:0-1789 GCA_036394595.1 Burkholderiales bacterium
CTCGGCGGCGAGGAGCCGGTGAGCCGCATCCTGCTCCTGCTGGGCGCCTCGGTCGGCCTGCCTTACTTCCTGCTCGCCTCGACCAGCCCGCTGATCCAGGCCTGGTACACGCGCGCCCGGCCGCAGGCCAATCCGTACCGCCTCTTCGCGCTCTCCAACCTCGCCTCGCTAGGCGCGCTTGCCGGCTATCCGTTCCTCGTGGAGCCCAACTTCGCGGCGCACGAGCAGGTGACCGTCTGGTCGTGGATGTTCGCCGGCTTTGCCGTTCTGTGCGCAGCGGTGGCGTGGGTCACGCCTTTCGCCTCCCTTTCTCCTCGAGAAAATTCGATGGAGGAAAAGAAAAACCCCTATCTCCTCTGGCTCGCGCTGTCGGCGACAGGCTCGGTGCTGCTGCTCGCCGTCACCAACCACCTTACCCAGAACGTCGCCGCGGTGCCGCTGCTGTGGCTGGCGCCGCTCACGCTCTACCTGCTGAGCTTCATCCTCACGTTCGAGGGCGGCGGCTGGTACCAGCCGCGCTATCTGTGGACTTTCGTCCTGGTCTGCCTCGGCGGCATGGCCTGGCTGCTGGTCGACTCGAGGTTCCAGTTCGACCTGCCGCTGCAGCTCGCCATCTATCTCGCCGGCCTCTTCGTGGGCTGCATGTTCTGCCACGGCGAGCTGTACCGGACGCGGCCGGCGCCGAGCCGGCTCACGGCGTTCTATCTCACGGTGTCCGCCGGCGGCGCGCTGGGCGGGTTCCTGGTGGCGGTCGTGGCGCCGCTCGTCTTCAGCGCCTACTACGAGCTCGGCATCAGCCTGGTGGCGGTAGCGGTCCTGGCCGCGCTGCGTTTCGGGCCGGTGGGGCGCGTGGCGCGGTTTGCCAGCCTGGCGGCGCTGCTCGGGGTAACGGGCTGCGCGGTCTACGAGAGCTTCACCTACCGCGAGGACGTGCGGCTGTCGTCGCGCAGCTTCTACGGCGTGCTGCGGGTCAAGGAATACGGCTACCCCGGCGAAGACGGCCATCTGCGGCGCCTGGTCCACGGCGCGATCATGCACGGCGAGCAGTACCAGACCGGGAAGTGGCGCGCGTTCATCACTACCTACTACCAGGAAACCTCGGGCATCGGCGCCGCGATCAGGTCGAAGCAGGCCGCGGGCCCGCTGCGCGCAGGCGTAATCGGCCTCGGCGCGGGCACCATCGCGGCTTACGGGCGCCCGGGCGACGTGTACCGGTTCTACGACATCGATCCAGGGGTGGTCGATGTCGCGCGAGCCGAGTTCAGTTTTCTCGCCGACAGCGCGGCGCGCATCGAAGTCGCGGTGGGCGATGCGCGCCTTGCCCTGGAGCGCGAGGCGCCGCAGCGCTTCGACGTGCTCGCGGTCGATGCCTTCTCGGGCGACGCCATCCCGGTGCACTTGATCACCCGCGAGGCGCTCGCCGCCTACCTGCGGCACATGCGGCCGGACGGCATCGTCGCCTTCCACGTCTCGAACCGCTTCCTGGACCTGATCCCGGTCGTGGCGCGCCTCGCGGAGGAGGAGGGCGCGCGCGCGGTGCTGGTCAGCGACGACCCCGACGATGACGACGACTCGCGCCGCTCGCGCAGCGACTGGGTGCTGGTGTCGCGCAGCCCCGAGGCGCTGCAGCGCGAGGAGATCGTGAAGGCGGGCGGATCGGTCGCAGAAGACCAGGCGGGCTGGCGGACCTGGACCGATGACTACTCCAATTTAGTACAAATCCTCAAATAAAAAACTGAAGTCAAAAACAGAGAGTCAAACCACTGCACCCTCGTGCTCGTCGCGCCGG
>DASWEU010000009.1:0-12742 GCA_036394595.1 Burkholderiales bacterium
GAGCAGCGCGATCAGGCGCACCGTTCGGTCCGTTCTTTGCACGTGCGCAGCACTTCGTCCGGGTCCCTCTTCCACCAGTCGAGCTCGGAGAAGATCTCGACCTCCTGGAATCCGGTGTAGCCGGCGGCCTCGACCCAACCGCGGATGCGAGGCAGGTCGATCACGCCGTCGCCCATCATGCCGCGGTCGTTGAAGAGGTCGCGCGTCGCCGGCAGCCAGTCGCAGATGTGGTAGCCGAGCACGCGCTTTCCGGCGCGCGCGATCTGCCCTTGGAGCTTCGGATCCCACCATACGTGGTAGACGTCGACCGCGACTCCGATTCCATCCTGAAAATACTCACACAAATCCAGCGCTTGCTCGAGCGTGTTGATGCAGGCCCGCTCGGCCGCCTGCATCGGATGCAGCGGCTCGATGGCGAGCGGAATGCCGGCTTTCCGGGCTTCCGGGAGGATGGTCGCAATCCCTTCGCGTATTTTTTCCCTGGAAAGAACCAGATCCCTGGATCCGGGCAGCAGGCCGCCGACCACCAGCACCAGGCACTGCGCGCCCAGCTCGTGCGCCTCCTCGATGGCGCGCCGGTTGTCGTCCAGCCAGTCCTTCGCCGTGAAGAAGCCGCCGCGGCACAGCCCGGTGACGGTCAGGCTGTTTTCACTTATTAGTTTTTTTGTTTCTTTCAGACCTAAAGCAGCGACTTGATCGCGCCACGGCGCAATGCCGCGGATATGGTGGCGCGCGCAGCCGTCGATGATCTGGGCGAGGTTCCACTGCTTGCGCACCGTCGCGGTGTTGAGCGACAGGTTCACTTCAGCAATTCAGGCGCGACAAGCCTCGGCAGGATCAGCGGAATCTCGGGCCAGATGATGATCGCGGCAAGCATCAGCAGCATCGGCACCAGCATGATCAGCGTGTCCTTGAGGGCGAACTTGAGCGGCACCTTGGCCACCGCGCAGGAGATCATCAGGCACAGGCCGTAGGGCGGCGTCACCAGACCGAAGGCGAGCGACACGATGCCGATGATGGCGAAGTGGATCGGGTGCATGTTCACCGACGCCGCCAGCGGCTGCAGGATGGTGCCGACGATGATGATGGCCGGAATCGCGTCGAGGAAACAGCCCACCACCAGGAACACGAAGGCAATGAAGAAGCCGACCCCGGTGATGCCCAGGCCCCAGGTGGTGACGTTCTCCAGCAGCGCCTTGGGAATCTGGTAATAGGCCAGCAGCCAGCCGAAGGCGGACGCCGTGCCGACGCAAAACAGCGCCACCGCCGACAGCTTGCCGGTCTCCGAAAGCGCGTGGTAGAGCTGCTTCATGTCCATCTCGCGATAAATGAAGACCGACAGCGCCGCCGCATAGAGAACGGCGATCGCCGCCGACTCGGTGGCGGTGAACCAGCCGAGCAGGACGCCGCCGACGATGATGAAGGGCGTGAACAGCGCCGGCAGGGACTGCCAGGCGGAGACGAAGAATTCCTTGAGCGTCGCCGCCGGATAGACCGGGTAGTTGTAGATCTTGGCGTAGACGTGCACGGTCAGCATCTGCGCCGCGGCGATCAGAAGGCCGGGCAGGATGCCGGCAAGATACATGGCGCCGATCGAGGTCGAAATCACGCCGCCCCAGACGATCATCAGGATCGAGGGCGGGATGATCACCGCCAGCACCGCCGACACCGCGGTAATGGCGATCGAGAACGACAGGCCGTATCCCTCCTTGACCTGCGCCTCGATGAAGATTTTCGACTGGCTCGCCGCATCCGCCGTGGAGGAGCCCGAAATGCCCGCGAAAAACACCGAGAGAAGCACGTTGATCTGCGCCAGCGCCCCCGGGAAATTGCCGACCATGGTGCGCGAGAGGCGCACCAGGCGGTCGGTGATGCCGCCGATGTTCATCAGGTTGGCCGTCAACAGGAAGAACGGCACCGCCAGCAGGATGAACGAGTTGTAGGCCTTGAAGGTCTCGTTGAACAGCATCATCGGCGACAGGCGCGGCTCGAGGACCAGGATCGGCAGGCAGGAGAGGCCGAGGGCGAAGGCGACCGGTACCCGTGCCACCAGCAACGCGAACAGCGCGCCGAACATCGCGAGCGCCGCCATCCCCGGCGAGAGCGTCGCCGACATCATGCGCTGCCGCCGCCGCGGAGAATCCGGATGTTGTCGACCAATGATTCGCCCAGAAACAGCACCCAGGTCAGGCCCGCCACCGGCCAGGCGGCAAAAATGAACACCATCGGCAGCTCGGCGAGCTCGGAGTCCTGGTTCCAGCCGAACTGAACGAAGGCGAAGCCCCACCAGACGAACACCAGCGCGAATGCCAGCACGAAGACGTTCGAGACGATGCGCAGCAGCGCCGCGGCCCGGGGTCCCAGATCAGGCCAGACGTCCACTTCGAAGTGCGTGCTCTCGCGCACGCCGATCATCGCGCCGAGCATCACCATCCAGATGAAGAGAAAGCGCGAAAGCTCCTCGGTCCAGATCCAGGACGGGATCAGCGCGGTGTAGCGCGAGATGATCTGCAGCGTGACGGGGACGATCAGGACCGCGACCGTCCCCACCATCAGCCACGTCAGCAGCCGATGGTAAAACCCGAGGAAACGTTTCACTTGATCGCGTTGATCTTCGCGTAGATCTGGTCGGCGCCGATTTCCTTGGCGTACTCCACCATCACCGGGTCAGCCAGCCGCTTCATCTGCGCGCGGTCGGTGAACGGGATGCGCTTGAGCTTGCCGGCCTTCTCCAGCGCGATCAGCTTCTGCTCGTCCTCCGAGGACTCCACCTGGCGGCCATAGGCGCCGGCTTCCTTGCCTGCGCGCAGGATCGCCGCCTGCAGGTTCTTGTCGAGCTTGGCGAAGGTCTTGCCGGAGAAGCAGATCGGCCGGATGGTGATGGCGTGCTGAGTGATGGACAGGTTCGGGCCGACTTCGTAGAACTTCATGGCTTCGACGCCAGCCGCCTCGTTCTCGCCCGCCGCGATCACGCCGTTCTGGATGGCGTTGTAGATCTCGTTGTAGGCAATGACCGTTGGCGCCATGCCGATGGCGGCAAAGGTCTTCGACCAGATCGGCGCGCCCTGCACGCGAACCTTGAGGCCCTTCATCTCCTGCAGGTTCCGCACCGGCTTGTTGACGAAGATGTTGCGCGTGCCGCCGCCGGCGTAGCCGATCAGCATCACTTCGGCCTTGGCCGCTACTTCGTCGGCTACCGGCTTCAGCACGTCGGCGTCCAGCACCTTGTTCCAGTGATCGAGGTCGCGGAACAGGAACGGCGCGTCGATGAACGGCGCCGCCTTGGAGAAGGTGGACATGTGCGCCGGCGAGACGATGCCGTAGTCGACCGCCTTGCCCTGGTTCATGTAGGCGAAGTAGTCCTTCTCCAGGCCCAGCTCGCTGTTGCGGTGGAGCACGAAGTTGATCGGCTTGCCGTAGTACTTCTTGGTCAACTCCTCGAACTTGAGCAGCGCCTTGTTGAAGGCGTGGTCGTCGGCGAACTGCACCGCGCCGTGCAGCGTGACGGTCTGCGCGAATGCGGTAATGGAAAAAAAGATGCCTGAAAAAACGAAAACAATTCCCCTCATCATGATTTCCTCTCCTCTTTGATGGTGATGCGCCACAGCGTGCGCGGATCGTTTGGGTCGATCAGCGTCGCCGAATGCAGTAACGAAGCATTGTCCCAGATAACCACGTCGCCGACGCCGTATTTCAGCCGCAACTGGTACTTCTCCTGCGTCGAGTGAACGCGCAGCTCGTCGAGCAGCGCGTGCGCCTCATCCTCGGGCATGCCCTCGATGGCGAACGAGGTGCCGCCCACCGCATAGAGGGCGGTGCGGCCGGTCACCGGGTGCTTGCGGGCGATGCGGTGCCGGACCCAGTTCACCTTCTGCTTCTGCTCATCGGAAAGCACGGACGCCACCGTGCGCGAGCGCTCGTCCAGGTCGTTGCGGTTGCCGTAATGGTGCAACGCAACCAGATTTTCAATCTGCTGCTTCATCTTCGACGGCAGGCCATCGTAGGCGGCGTACTGATTGGCAAACAGGGTGTCGCCGCCGACCTTCGGTACCTGGATCGAATAGAGCGTCGTCGCGCGTGCCGGCACATCCAGGTACGAATAGTCCGTGTGGAAATAGGTGCCGGCATCCGCCAGGCCCGTCGGCTTGCCGTCCTTCACCACGTTCGACAGGATCAGGATGTCAGCGTGCTCCGGATGGTGGAACTGGTCGATCACGTGCGGCTCCGGATTGCCGAGCTTCCGGGCAAAGGTGAGAAAACCGGACGGTGTGAACTTCTGCGCACGGAATACCAGTACCTGCGAAGCAAAAAACGTATCCCACACCTCGCGGAAATCACCGGGAATACGGTCCGCTTCCGCGCCGAATCCCGCGCTGAGTTTTCTAGATTCCATGCACCGCCAGAAGCTGCTTCATGCGCCGGCACGCGAGCTCGGGATCGGCGAGCAGGCCCGCCGCATCGGCGAGGCGGAACAGCTCGCTCAGGTGCAGCACGTGGCGCGCCGACTGCTGGCCGCCGACCATGACGAAATGCTCCTGGTGGCCGTTCAGCCAGGCCATGAACACGACGCCGGTCTTATAGAAGCGTGTCGGCGCCTGGAAAATATGCCGTGATAGTGGAACCGTCGGCGCCAGCACTTCATGATATTGAGAAATATTTTTCTCTGAAAGAAAAGACAAGGCTTGCGAAGCGGCCGGGGCGATCGAATCGAAGATGCCGAGCAGCGCGTCCGAGTAGCCCTGGCCGTCGCCTTCGATCAGCCCGGCGAAATTGAAATCGTCCCCGGTATACATGCGCACGCCCTTCGGCAGCTTGCGGCGCATCACGATTTCCTTTTCCTTGTCCAGCAAGGAAACTTTTATGCCGTCCACCTTGGCGGAATTCTCTTGTAGGACAGAAAGGCAAACGTCCATCGCCTCAAGGTGATCCCTCTTCCCCCAGTAGCCCTCAAGCGCCGGATCGAACATCTCGCCCAGCCAGTGGATGATCACCGGCTGCTTCGCCTGCGCGAGGATCCGGTCGTAGACCTTGCCGTAATCGGCAGGCGACTTTGCGCTCGCGACAAGCGCGCGGCTCGCCATCAGAATGATGCGGCCGCCGAGTTTCTCGATGGCGGCGCACTGTTCTTCATACGCCGAGATGATTTCCTGAATTGAAAATGTTTTTCCCGGGGGAAGATGGTCGGTGCCCGCACCGCTCGCCACCACGGCGCCTGGAATTCCCTTCGATTCCTCTACCGATTTCTCTATAAGAAGAAGCGAGGACTTCCAGTCCAGGCCCATGCCGCGCTGCGCGGTGTCCATTGCCTCGGCGACGCCGAAGCCCCAGGACCAGAGATGGCGGCGGTAGGCGAGGGTCGCGTCCCAGTCGATCGCCGCATCGAGCCAGGGCTCCTTCGTGGAGCGCGGATCGGCGACGACGTGCGCTGCCGCAAGCGCCTTTCTGGTGAAGGGCTTGGAGGGTTTGTGAAATTCCTTCGGTGCCCGGACTTGATAGGTTTCGGTTTCCTGCGCTGAAAGCGGAAGGACAATACTTTGAATGGCGTCGCGCTTCATGGCTTGAGCCTCGGCACGTCGAGCCACTTTTTCTGCCGCCAGCTTTTCAGCCCCAGCTCGGCGAGCTGCACGCCCTTCGCGCCCTCGAGCAATCCCCAGGGAAACTTGCCTTCGCCGGCGACGTGGCGCAGGAACAGCTCCCACTGCGCCTTGAAGGCGTTGTCGGTGTTCTCGTCGGGGATTTCCCGCCAGCCGCCGAAGAAATCAATCGGCTGGGGGATGTCGGGATTCCACACCGGCTTGGGGGTGTCCTTATATTCCTGAATGAAACACTGACGTAAACCGGCGACTGCACTGCCCTGGGTGCCATCGACCTGCAGCGTGAGGAGGTCGTCGCGCCGCACGCGCACGTCCCACGAGGAATTGAAATGCGCGATCACGCCGCCGGCGAGCTGGAAGGTGGCGTAGGCGGCGTCGTCTGCCGTCGCCTTGTACTTCCTGCCGCTTTCATCCCAGCGAAACGGAATATGCGTCGCGCCGAGGCAAGAGACCGCTTTCACCTCGCCGAACAAGTGGTCGAGCACGTAGCGCCAGTGACACAGCATGTCCAGGATGATGCCGCCGCCGTCCTGCTTGCGGTAATTCCACGACGGGCGTTGCGCGGGCACCCGGTCGCCTTCGAACACCCAATAGCCGAATTCCCCTCTTACCGAAAGCAGCTTTCCGAAAAAGCCCTGGTCGCGCAGTTTCTTCAGCTTCAGCAGGCCCGGCAGCCAGAGCTTGTCCTGCACCACGCCGTGCTTGATGCGCGCCTTTTTCGCCGCGCGGTACAGGCCGCTTGCTTCCTTAAGAGAGGTGGCAACCGGCTTTTCGCAGTAGACATGCTTGCCAGCGGCGATCGCCTGCGTCAGCAGCTGGGGGCGCAGTTGCGTCGATGCGGCGTCAAAAAAGATTTCGTCCTTGGAAAGCAAGGCGCTCTCCAGATCAGTCGTCCAGCGCGCAACGCCATGCTGCTTCGCCAGCTCCTCCAGCTTGGCCGCGTTGCGGCCCACCAGGATCGGGTCGGGCATCAGGCGCGAGCCGTCCTTGAGCGCCACGCCGCCCTGGCGCCGGATCGCGAGGATCGAGCGGATCAGGTGCTGGTTCATTCCCATGCGTCCGGTGACCCCATGCATGATGATGCCGACGCGTCGTTCGCTCAATGCACGCTCCTCATCGCATTCCAGTCCGGCATCGCGCGGCTGGCGAAGCCCGGGCAATCCAGGCTTTTTGTCGCAATGGTCCCCTTGGCGATTTTCAGGCGGACCGCGCCGTGGCTGCGTTCATACAAATCAGGATGATTTGAAACAAAATCTTCCTGCTCCTTTTCGGGCAGGCCGGCCATGCCATTCACATAGTGATGGCCGTTCCGCTCGACATGCTTCAGGCCGAGCAGCGACACCAGAGCGAGGTCCTGCTGCAGCGCGAGCCCGGCCTGGTTGGTGAGGTCCTCGCCGGTCATGAAATAGCGCTCGGCGCCCTCCTCGCGGTTCCACAGCTTGCAACGCGTCGCATTGAGCAGGGATTTGTAGAGCCCCTTGCAGGTCTTGGACGAAACGCCGGTGTAGCCGAGGCGCCGGGCGCGCGGAAAAGCATCGAGCGAATCATCGGACTCGTCGATGATCACCGGCTTTTCCTTCGCCAGCGCCTTCACGCTCGAGGCCAGCGCGTTCTGCCGCTTGATCGGCTGCTCGATAAACAGGATGCTGGACGACAGGCGCTTCAATCGCTTTTCACCGGAAACTTTCTGTAAAAGGTCGAGTACCGACGCGGCATCCTCGAACTGTTCGTTGCCGTCCAGGCTCGCCCTATACGGCTCCGGAATACGGTCGAGCACAGCTGCGATGGCGGACAGCCGTTCAACATCCGCCGCGACGTCGCCGCCCACCTTGAGTTTGAACCACCGATGCCCATAGTGCCTTACCACTTCCTCGAGCGTTTCCGGCAGGCCGTCGTTAACTCGCTCCTTCACGTCGGTAGCCGTGATGGCGTCCACCAGGCCGACGGTGTGGCGCGCGGCGATCGACGCGGGCAGCCCGGACGAACGGAGCAGCTCCGCCGCCGCCGCCGGTGCAAAGCTCACGAGATTGCGGCGAATGGCGTCGTAAAACGACACGCCGAGCGCGCGGCACAGCGCATCGAGCACCGCGCGGTCGATGAGCGCCGGGCCGAAGCAGGCGGTCAGAGAATTGAGGTTCTGGCCCCTGCATTTTTCAATTTGCGTTTCATAAAGAGAAGACCAGTGCCCGAATGCCGTGTTCTGGCCGCTGGCCAGGTATCCCTCGCGCGCGATGCGTAGCGCAGCACGCAACTGGTCGAAATTCTGCTCGTTGGAGAGCGCCGGGTCCTTGTCGAACCACTTCGGCGCCAGCAGTTCGGCGGCGGCGCCCCAGGCATCCTTGCCGTCGGCGAACGCGATGCGCGCCCGCACGAAGGCCTGCGGCGCCTGCGTCAGCGTCACGATGCCGAAGCGGAAGGGCATGCGCAGGCGCACGTCGCGCTCGAAGAACAGCAGTTCCTTGATCGAAAAGCGCATCAATCCATCGCCAGCACGCCCTTGGCCTTGAAGATGTCGCGGATACGGCCGGCGTAGTCGTTGAAACGCGGCGGCAGCTTGTCCAGCCGCCGCGGGCGCGGCAGGTCGATATCGATGATCTCGACGATGCGCCCGGGACGCGGGCCCATCACCACCACGCGGTCGGCGAGCAACACGGCTTCCGGAATGCTGTGCGTGATGTGCAGCGCGGTCTTGCGCTTTTCCATCCAGACACGCTGGATGTCCATCGAGATCTGCTCGCGCGTCAGCGCATCGAGCGCGCCGAAGGGCTCGTCCATCAGCAGCAGCGGCGGATCGTGCACCAGCGCGCGGCAGATCGACACGCGCTGGCGCATGCCGCCGGAGAGCTCGAAAGGCTTCTTGTCCTCGAAGCCCTCCAGGCCGGTCGCCTGCAGCAGGTGCCGGGCGACCGGCTCGTACTTCGCGCGGTCGAGGCGCCGGATGTCCACTTGCAGCATCACGTTGGCGAGGACATCGCGCCAATCCAGCAGGATCGACTCCTGGAACACGATGCCGACGTCCGTTTGCGGGCGATCGACCCGCCGACCGCCGACCTCGATGGTCCCGGCGCTATAGGGCACCAGGCCCGCCACCATCTTCATGATGGTGGTCTTGCCGCAGCCGCTCGGGCCGACGATGGCGACGAACTCCGATTCCCGCACCTCGAGATTGACGTCGGCGCAGGCCTCCACTACCCCGCCCTCGGTCTCGTAGACCTTGCCGACGCCCTCCAGCCGTATGTAGGCCTCTGCCATTACTTGCGGCGACTCATTTACGCGGCATATACGGCGCGTCGGAGAGAAACTGGTTGGTGAAGTACACGTTCAGGTCGGCCTGGGGGTTGAGCTTGGCGAACGTGGAGAGCAGGTCCTGCGAGTCCTTCCAGTCGCCGATGTCCGACCAGGCGATCGGCTTACCCCTGGTGCGCTCGGTGCGGATGATGGTCATCGTGCCGTCGACCTCAAGCAGCGCGATCTCCTGCGTGAACACCGGTGCGGCCTTGCGGAAGATGTCGGCGGCCTCGGCGCGGTTGTCGAACGCGTACTGCCAGCCGCGCTGCGAAGCGCGCAGGAAGCGGCGCAGCAGGTCTTGGTTCTTCGCGTCCTGCATCCAGTTGTTGTTGGCGATGATCGCGCTCGACAGGGTGGTGACGCCCGCCATGTCGTAGAGCCGCGTCCAGCCCATCTTCACGCCGGATTGCAGCTGCATGCGCGGGCCCTGGTCCATGAAATAACCGAGCAGCGCGTCGGCCTGCCTGGCGAGCACCGCCTGCTCTTTCGCCGCGGGGTTGGAGACGGTGATCATCTGCACGTCTTCCAGCTTCATGCCGAGCTTGCCCATGAAGGCGGTGAAGATGGCGAGGCTCGCGTCGCCCGCCGTGATGGCGATGCGGCTGCCCTTGATCTCGGCGATCTTGGTCGGCCGCGCGGCATCGGCGCGGTAGATGAACGACATCGGGCTCTGTTGCAGCGTCACGCCAACCGCCTTCACCGGCATGCCGTTGGTCACCCCGCGCATCATGGTGGCGGCATCGACGTAGGCCACCGGGCTGGTCGCGTTGGCGACCAGCTGGGCTACGGTGGTCGAGCCGCTACCTTCCTGGATCTCGACCTCCAGCCCCTCGGCGGCATAGAAACCCTTTTCGCGCGCGACGAAGAACGGCGCGTGCTCGCCGTACAGCGTCCAGTTCAGGCGGAACGGGAACTTCTCCAGCTTCGGTTGCGCCAATGCGGGCGCGGCCAGCAGCAGCGCCATCAAGCCAACGATGAATCTCATGACATTTCCTCCTCGAGTGGAAAAACCCTACATGGTTCCGACATCCTCGCGCACGCGATGCGTCACGTGCCAGGGAATCAGCAGCGCCTCGATAAACTCGACGGCGTAGAAAAACGCGAGGCCGATGATGGTGAGCGCCACGATGGTGGCGAACATCAGCGCGGTCTCCATGTTCGAATTGGTCACCAGCAGCAGGTAGCCGAGGCCTTTGTCGGCGCCGACGAATTCGCCGACCACCGCGCCGGCCACCGCCAGCGTGGCCGCGACTTTCAGCCCGCTGAAAAGGTAGGGCAGGCTGGTCGGCAGCCGGAAGCGGGCGAACACCTGCCAGCGGCTTGCGCCCATCGAGCGCGCGAGGTCGCGCATCTCCGACGACATGGAGCGCAGGCCGACGGCAGCGTCGATGACGATGGGGAAAAACGAGATCAGGAAGGCGACCAGCACCTTGGGTGTGGTGCCGACGCCGAACCAAACCAGGAACAGCGGTGCGATCGCCACCTTGGGCACCACCTGGAAAAACAGCATTTGCGGCGTGACGAAACGGTCGAAGCGCTGCGAGGCGGTGATGGCGATGGCGAGCGGAATGGCGATCGCCACCGCCAGGGCATAGCCGAGCAGCATCTCGTAGGTCGTGACCCAGCCATGGAACAGCAGCCGGGGCAGCTCGTTGACGAACACGATGGCGACCGCCGAGGGCGGTGGCATCAGGTAGGTCGGTACCTTGAACAGCCTGACGCCGGATTCCCAGACCGCGAGGAACAGGACGATGCCGAGCAGCGGCGCCAGCTTTCCGGTCCAGAAATTCTCCTTCTTCATGCGGCAGCCAGCGCGCTTTCGGCGCGCGCGTCCATCGTCACGCCCAATCCCGGTCCCGCGGGAACGCGCACCCGGTCGCGCACCGCGCGGAAGGAGGCGTCGCCCGTGCCGCGCCCGGCGAGATACTGCGGGCCGTTGAGCGCCGCCGGAAATTCCAGGCCGGCCCAGGCGAAAAGATGAACCGAGGCGGCGAGCGACAGGTCCGGGTCGGTAAGGCCCGACGCAAATACGTACAGATCCCTCATTCTCAACAATTCAATGATTCGTTTTGCGTGCCACAGCCCCCCGCAGCGGGCGACCTTCATGGCGATGCCGTCGAGCATGCCGAGCTCGATGAACTCTTCTGCCTCCACCGGCGACACGATGCCCTCGTCCATCAGGATCGGCAGCGCGCCGACGCGCCGGAGCTTCTGGTAGTCGCGGATGCGGTTCGGCGGCAGCGGCGACTCGAACGCCCGGAATCCCGCATGCGCAAGCCGGTGCGCCATGTCGCACGCCGTGTCGAAGTCGTAGCTGGTGTTGGCATCCGCCCAGTGGAAGCCGCGCGGCGCGAAGTCGCGCACCGCCCGGATCAGTTCACGGTCGTAGGCCGGCGTCTGCGGCGGGCCGATCTTGACGTTGAAGCTGTCATAGCCCGCGGCGCGGCCTTCCTCGAGGGTCTTCTCCGCCTTTTCAAGGCTGGCCGCGTTGACCGTCCAGCTCAGCTTGAATTCAGTCATTCTGGTTGAGCCGAGAAGATCACACACCCTTTTCCCGACTTGCTTGCCCCACAGGTCGTAGCAGGCGAGGTCGATGGCGGCCTTGGCGAGCGGCTGGCCGACGGAGAACGACGGGCGGATCGCGCGCTCCATGCGCGCGTGCACCTCGGGGAGGTCGGCCGGGTCGGCGCCGGTCACCGCGCCGGCGAGGTGCTCGCGCAGCGTGCTTTCGGCGCCGGCGGCGGTCTCGTAGCTCCAGGACTCGACCGGCACCGACTGGCCCCAGCCCTGCACCCCGCTCGCGTCGGTCAGTCGCACTAGCAGCGAGGGCCGCGCGCCGGCCTTGAAGAACTTGAATTCGCCGACCAGCGGATAGTCGAAGCGTCCCACCTCCACCCGCGCGATCCTCTCTCCCATTTACGTTTTAACTATACGGTTAAGTCGTGCGGGTGTCGAGGGTGCGAGGGCATGCACGATCATCGCCACGTTGTGGCGCGCGCGCGCGGCGAGCGCCCGCTTCGCCATCAGGTCGCGCTTGAAGATCTGCGACAGCGTATAGCGGTTGCTGAGGTAGAAGTAGCCCTCGCCGGCGATCGAGATGTAGAGCTGCACCGGGTCGACGCCGCGGCGGAACTCGCCGGCGCGCTCGCCGCGCTTGAGGATCGCGCGCAGCGTCTCCACCAGCGGCGAATGCAGCTGCGGCACGCGCGGCGAGCGCTGCACGTGCCGCCCCTTGTGCAGGTTCTCGCTGTTGAGCAGCGTCATGAATTCCGGGTGCTGGAGGAAATAATCCCAGGTGAACTGCACCAGGCGCGCCAGCGCGGCGCGCGGCGCGAGGTGCTCGAGATCCAGCTCGCGTTCCGCCGCCCGGATGTGCGCGTAGCAGCTCTCGAGCGCGGCGAGGAACAGGTTGTCCTTGTCGCGGTAGTAGTAATACAGCATGCGCTTGTTGGTGCCGGCGCGCTCGGCGATGCGGTCGACGCGCGCGCCGCCGAGCCCATAGCGGGCGAATTCCTCGGTGGCGGCGTCGAGAATCTTCTGGCGGGTGCGTTCGGGATCGCGCGAAACGCTCATGAATTAACCTTCTGGTGAATTATACTGGCGCGCCATGAGCATCCGGACCACCGTCGTCGGCTCCTACCCGCTGCCCGACTGGCTGGCGGCGGCGCCCAGCGAGCAGGCGCTCACCGACGCGATGCGCGTCGTCATCCACACCCAGGAGCAGGCCGGCATCGACCTGGTCTGCGACGGCGAGCTCGGCCGCTTCGACGTCGACCACCCGCAGACCAACGGCATGATCGAGTACTTCGTGAAACCGCTGTCCGGCGTGCGCGCCGAGATCGCCTTTTCGGAGTGGCTCG
>DASWEU010000010.1:0-1893 GCA_036394595.1 Burkholderiales bacterium
TCGAGCTCCAGCGCGTCGAGCTCTACGCGATCATGCAGCAGCTCGGCGCGCCGAGCATCAAGCAGCTCAACCCGGCTATGGTGCGGCGCGTGTAACTACTGCCGCTCGATGCGCGCGAGCTCGACGACGCGACTCCACTTGTCGAGCTCGCGCCGGATGAAGGCCGCGAATTCCGCCGGCGTGCTGCCGAGCGGCTCGGCGCCGTCGGTGGCGAGGCGCTGCTTCATCTCTTTCGAGCGCAGCGCAACGAGGGCCTCGGCGTTCAGTTTTTCCACAACGGAATTTGAAACCCCGGCGGGCGCGAGCAGCCCGTACCACTGCATCGCCTCGTAGCCCGGCACTGCGTCGCCAACCGGGGGCACGTTCGGCAACGCTTCAACGCGCCGCGGCCCCGAAACGGCGAGCGCCCGCACGCGGGCCGAATCGACGTGCGGCTTGGCGGTGAGCGCGGTGGCAAAGGCGACGGCGATCTGCCCGCTGATCACGTCGGTGACCGCTGCAGCCGTCCCGCGGTACGGGACGTGCTGGAGGTCGATGCCAGCCATCGTCTTGAGGAGCTCCATGCAGAGATGCGGCGAGGTGCCGATGCCGGGCGTGCCGTAGCTCAGCGCGCCCGGTTTCTCCTTGGCCAGCGCGAGCAGCTCGGCGACATTTTTCGCCGGCACGCTGGGATTGACGATCAGGATGTTCGGCGCGGTCGCGGCGAGCGTGATCGGCGCGAAGTCGCGCACCGGATCGTAGGGCACCTTGTGGTAGAGCACGGTGTTCAGCACCAGCGTGCTCGCCGTCATCAGCAGCGTGTAACCGTCGGCCGCCGAGCGCGCCGCCGCTTCGATGCCGATGAGGTTGCCGGCGCCGGGCTTGTTCTCGACGAAGAACTGCTGGCCGAAGGCTTTGGTGAAATGATCGGCGAGCACGCGGCCGACGATGTCGGTGCCGCCGGCCGGCGGCGACGGCACGATGATCCGCACCGGGCGCACGGGGTAGTTCTGCGCTGCAGCCTGCCCGATGAAAAGGCAGGCGATGAGCGCCGCGTTAGCCCACCGCACCGAGCGCCTTTCCGTCGCGCTCGACCGGCTTGGCCGGCACCAGGACGAACGCGATGACGCAGGGCGCGGTGCCGCGGTTGATCCAGTCGTGCAGCGTGCCCTGCTGCACCAGAACGTCGCCCGCGCGCAGGTGCACGGTCGCATCGTCCAGCCGCATCTCGATCTCGCCCGAGAGGACGACGGCGTAATCCACCGTCTCGGTGCGGTGCATGCGCGGCGCGACGCCCGGCTTGTATTCGACGATGCGGAAGATGGTGCCGTCCTCCCCGGTCCAGACGACGCAGCTCTGGTGGCCTTGGCGGCGCGAAATCACGTTGGTGCAGCGCTCGTCGATGGCGACCACCGCCTTGCCGTCCTTCTCGTGGTCGGTGATCACCCGCCGGATGTTCAGCGTCATCGCAGTTCTTTCCGCGTAAAGAGCATGTGCTTCAGGCGCCGCGCGACAGGATAGTCGCGCTGCACCGAATTGAAAATGCGCCGCAGGTTCTTCCACGGCGACGGGTCGCTGTAGAAGCGCTGCAGGAAAAGCAGGTCGCACACCAGGCTCGCCATCCAGCCGACCGGCGTGCCGTAGCCGATCACCGCGCGCACGCCGGTCGCCTTGAGGAACTGCCTGGCGAATTGCTCGCCGCGCTTGCCGCGAAACACGCTGCAAGCGGCGAAATAGACCAGGTTGCGATAGCCATGTGCTCCGTAGCCGGCAAAGGCCTCGCACAGCTGCTCCCCGGTAACGCGCCCTAGCACCGGCGTCACCGCGGCAGGCCGCCCGTGAAAGGCGAGGTAGTAAACCGGAGCGTCGAACAATTCCTTCTGCCGCCACATCAAACCGCCCGGCCGGCGCAGG
>DASWEU010000011.1:0-31200 GCA_036394595.1 Burkholderiales bacterium
CCGCCGGCGTGAGCGGCTTGGGCAGGCGCTCGGTAAGCGGCCGCAGCCGTTCGCCGCGCCCGGCGGCCAGGATCATCGCCTTCATGCGAGCTCGTCCAGCAGCCGCGCGAGCGGTGCGAGCGCGCTGTAGCGCTCGGCGACCGCGCGCACATAGCCGAGGAAGCGCGGCGCGTCCTCGAGGTACCGCGGCTTGCCGTCGCGGTAGCGGATGCGCGCGAAGATGCCGAGCACCTTCAGGTGGCGCTGCAGGCCCATCCATTCCAGCGCGCGCCAGAACTCGCCGTAATCCGCGTCCACCGGTAGCTTCGCCTGCTTCGCTTTTTCCCAGTAGCGCACGCTCCAGTCGATGACGCGTTCCTCATCCCAACTGATGAACGCGTCGCGTAGGAGCGAGACGATGTCGTAGCTGATCGGGCCGATGACGGCGTCCTGAAAGTCGAGCACGCCCGGATTAGGCTCGCACACCATCAGGTTGCGCGGCATATAGTCGCGATGCACGTAGACAGCGGGTTGGGCGAGGGCGCTGTTCACCAGGAGCGAGAAGGTGTTATCAAGGATCTGCTTTTGTCCGGAAGAAAGAGATTTTTGCAGATGGCGCTGCACATACCATTCCGGAAACAGATTCATCTCGCGTCGCAGGAGCGACTCGTCGTAGGGCGGCAACTCGCCCGGGCGCGTGGCGAGCTGCCAGCGCAGCAAGGCGTCGCTCGCCTCGCCGATCAGGCGCGGCGCGCTCGCTGCGGTCAATTCGGCGAGGTAGGTGCGCGTGCCGAGATCGCCGAGCAGCAGGAAGCCGCGCTCGAAGTCCTGCGCGATCACGGCGGGCGCATTCACGCCGGCCTCGCGCAGCATCGCGGCAATGCGCACGAAGGGTCGGCAGTCTTCCTTGCCGGGCGGCGCATCCATGGCGACGAAGCTGCGCCCGTCGTGCAGCGTGGCGCGGAAATAACGGCGGAAGCTGGCGTCCTCGGACGCAGGGGCGAGAGCGAAGGGTGCGGCTCTGAGTTGGCTTCCGATCCAGCGCTCCAGTTCGGCGCGCCGATCATCGGCGTGTATCATTGAAAATTCTAACATCCGCGAACAGCGCCCCGGCCCGCTCCATGCTGCACCGACTTGCGACGCTGGCGGTCGCATGCGTTAGCGCCGCGCCGGTCCTGGCGCAGGTCGCCGTCCCCGAGAAGGGACCCATCACGATCGATGCGCGCGCCATCGAGGGCGTGAGCGATCTCGAGGTCGTCGCGCGCGGCGCCGCGGAGATCAAGCGCGACGATTTCACGGTGTTCGGCGAGGAGCTGCGCTACAACCGGCAGTTCGGCGTGATCGAGGGCGAGGGCGGCGTGCGCCTGCAGTCGGGGCCGGACCGCTTTTCCGGGCCGAAGCTGCAATACAACACGCTCGACGATACCGGCTTTCTCGACGAGCCGAGCTTCCTGCTGCAACGCGAGCTGCCGGCGCGCGGCAAGGCGGAGCGCCTCGAATTCGTCGGCAAGGATCATTACCGGCTGCGCAAGGCGAGCTTCACCACCTGCCAGCCGGGGCAGGAGGACTGGACGCTCGAAGCGCGCGAACTCGATCTCGACTACGCCAACGACGAAGGCGTGGCGCGCGGCGCGCGCCTGCGCTTCTTCGACACCACGCTGCTCGGGACGCCCTACGCCAGCTTCCCGCTCGAGAACCGCCGCCGCAGCGGCCTGCTGACACCTTACTATTCGCAGTCCTCGACGCGCGGCCTGGAATTCGGCCTGCCTTACTACTGGAACATCGCGCCCGAGGCCGACATGGTCCTCACGCCGGTCGCGATGGCCAAGCGCGGCACGCAGCTGAAAACCCTGTCGCGCTATCTCGGCACCGACTACCTCGGCGAGCTGAAGCTCGACTACCTGCCCGAGGACAAGGTCACCGGCCAGACGCGCGACCAGATTTCCTGGCAACACGCGCAGACCCTGGGCGCGGGGCTCAAGGCCAACGTCGACTACAACCGCGTTTCGGACAACCGCTACTTCGTCGACCTCGGCAGCGGCGTGCGCCAGATCACCACCGGCAACGTGAACCAGGAAATGGCGCTCGCCTACAAGGATACTTTCGGCGACACGCCCTACACCCTCGACGCGCGCGTGCAGCATTTCCAGACGCTGCAGGACCCGCTGCTGCAGGTTGTCTCGCCTTATCACCGCGTGCCGCAGATCCGCTTCAATACCGGCGTCTACGGCGCCGGCGGTTTCGTCGACACCAACCTGCCGGCCGAATTCGTGCGCTTCACGCATGGTTGCCAGATCGATCCCACGACATTGGCCTGCTCCTCCAAGATCGACGCGTCGCGTGCCAGCATGACGCCGACCGTCGCCGCCGCCTTCGTCTCGCCCGGCTGGTACGTGACGCCGAAAATGGGCCTGCGCGCCGTCGGCTACGGCTACGAAAGGACCGTTCCGGGTCAATCCAACGGCGATGGCGTGGCCATCCCGTTCTTCAGCGTGGACAGCGGCCTGATCTTCGACCGCGACGCGCGCTGGTTCGACACGTCGCTGACGCAGACGCTCGAGCCGCGTCTGTTCTATGTCTACGCGCCCTTCCACCGCCAGGACCAGATCCCGACCTTCGACACCGCGCTGGCCGATTTCAACTACCCGCAGCTGTTCAACGAGAACCGTTTCGTCGGTGGCGACCGCTTCGGCGACGCCAACCAGCTCACCATGGCGGTGAGCTCGCGCTTCCTGCAGGCGAGCGGCCAGGATGCGTTTCGCGTGACTCTCGGCCAGCGCTTCTACTTCAGCGATGAGCGCGTGTTGTTGAATAATGCTTCGACGCCGCGCACCAACGCCCAGTCCAACGTGCTGGCCTCCATCGGCGGCCGCGTATTCGACTCCTTCAGCTACGATGCGACGACCGAGTACAACCGCTACGACCACACCGCCGAGCGCTACTCCACCGCCATGCGCTATGCGCCGGAGCGCGCCAAGGTGATCAATTTCACCTACCGCTATAACCGCGCGCTCCTCAAGCAGATCGACCTCTCCACCCAGTGGCCGGTGGCGCCGGGCTGGTACGCCGTAGGGCGGTACAATTACTCCCTGCTGGACGGGCGCCTGGTCGAGGGCCTGGCGGGCTTCGAGTACAACGCCGGATGCTGGTCGTTCCGCACGGTCTGGCAGCGCGTGCAGGCGGCGACCAACGTGGCTTCCTCCGCGCTCTACGTCCAGCTCGAGCTGCGCGGCGTCGGGCAGCTCGGCACCGACGAAACGGTGCAGCTGCTCAAGCGTAACGTGCCGGGCTACTCGCTGACGACGCCGAGCGACCCGATGCTGACGCCGCCGAGCGCCCGGCCGAAGCTGCCCTTTGAGCAGGTTTACTAGAGACATGCGCAATCTCGTCGCCCTCGTTGTCCTGGCCGTCCTGCCGCTCGCCGCCGGGGCGCAGAAGATCGTCCTGGTCGACCGCATCGTGGCGGTGGTCGCCAAGGAGGTGATCACCTTCTCCGAACTGAACGAGGCGGTGGCGGCGGCCGAGCGCCAGCTGCGCCGCCAGGGCACGCAGGCACCGCCGCGCGAAGTGCTGGAGCGGCAGATGCTCGAGCGCATGGTGCTCGACCGGGCGCAGCTGCAGATGGCGCGCGACACCGGCATCCGCGTCGATGAGCTGCAGGTCGATCGCGCGGTGCAGCGCGTGGCGGAGAGCAACAAGATGACGCTGGTGGAGTTCCGCCAGGCGCTGGAGCGCGATCGGGTGCCCTTCGATCTGTGGCGCCAGGAGCTGCGCGAGCAGATCCTGCTGTCGCGGCTGCGCGAGCGCGAGGTGGACGAAAAGATCCAGGTGAGCGACACCGAGGTCGACTTGTTCCTGGAGGACCAGCGCTCGCGCCGCGGCGCGAGCGCCGAGTACAACGTGTCGCACATCCTGGTGCGGGTGCCGGAGCAGGCGAGCCCGGAGCGCATCCAGGCGGCACGCGCCAAGGCGGACAAGATCATCGCCGAAGCCCGCGCCGGCGGCGAATTCGGCCGCCTGGCCGCCTCCTACTCGGAGGCGTTCGACGCGCTGCAAGGCGGCACCCTCGGCTGGCGCACGCACGACCGGCTGCCGGAGGCGTTCGCGGTCGTCCTCGAGCGAATGAAGCCCGGCGAGGTGAGCGACGTGGTGCGCAGCGCCGCCGGCATGCACGTGCTGCGCCTGAACGACCGGCGCGGCGCGACGGCGGTAGCCGGGGTGCAGCAGACGCGGCTGCGGCACATCCTGATCCGCGTCAGTGAAACGGTGTCCGAGGCCGATGCGCGCCGGCGCCTGACGGATTTGCGCAGCCGCATCACCGCCGGCCGCGCTGATTTCGGCGAAGTGGCGCGCGCGCAATCGGACGACGCCACCGCGGCGCGCGGCGGCGAACTCGATTGGGTCTACCCGGGCGATACGGTGCCGGAGTTCGAGCGCGCCTTGCAGGGCCTCGCCCTTGGCGAGGTGAGCGAGCCGGTGCGCACGCCCTTCGGTTTCCACCTCATCCAGGTGCTCGAGCGGCGCTCGGCCGACCTGAGCTCCGAGCGCCAGCGGCTGGTGGCGCGGCAGGCGCTGCGCGAGCGCAAGGCCGACGAGGCCTACCAGGAATGGCTGCGGCAACTGCGCGACCAGGTTTACGTCGAGCTCCGGCTTGACGAAAGATAAGCCGGTCATTGCGCTCACGTCGGGGGAGCCGGCCGGCATCGGCCCGGAGCTTTGCCGCCGTGTGGCGCGCGAAGGCTTCGCCGCGCACCTGGTGACGATCGGCGACCGCGGCCTGCTCGGCGGTTGCCCGGTGATCGAGCACGTGCCGCTCGTACGGCCGGCGGTGCCGGGGAGGCTCGATCCCGCCAACGGGCCCTACGTGGTGGCGGTGCTCGAGCGCGCGCTGCGCGGCTGCCTTGCGGGCGAGTACGACGCCATGGTCACCGCGCCGGTGCAGAAGAGCACCATCAACGACGCCGGCATCGCCTTCACCGGCCACACCGAGTTCCTGGCCGAGCGGGCGCGGGCAGAACACGTGGTCATGTTGCTGGTGGGCGGCGGCCTGCGCGTGGCGCTCGCCACCACGCACCTTCCTCTGTCCGAGGTTTCCAGGAAGCTCTCCCGCCAGGGCCTGGAGCGGACCCTGCGCGTGCTGGATGGCGACCTGCGGCGCCGCTTCGGCATCGCACGCCCGCGCATCCTGGTGGCGGGGCTCAATCCGCATGCCGGGGAGGCGGGCTACCTCGGCCGCGAGGACGCCGAGGTCGTGGCGCCCGCGGTCGAAGCGGCGAAGCGCGCCGGCATCGACGCGCGCGGGCCGCTGCCGGCCGACACGCTGTTCGTTCCCGAGCGCCTCGCCGGCGCCGATTGCGTGCTGGCGATGTACCACGACCAGGGGCTGCCGGTGCTCAAGTACGCGAGCTTCGGCCGCGGCGTGAACGTCACGCTCGGCCTGCCGTTCGTGCGCACCTCGGTCGACCACGGCACCGCGCTCGACATCGCGGGCACGGGCAAGGCCGACGCCGGCAGCCTGATCGAGGCGATCCAGCTTGCCGTCGAGCTCGCATCAGCCGCGTAAGCGGTTCGCGCAGCATTTCCTGCACGACCCTCGGGTGCAGGAAAGGATTGTCGACGCTCTTTCGCTTCAGTCTTCCGATGTTGTAATTGAAATCGGGCCTGGCGAAGGCGCGCTGACACGGCACCTTCTGCAAAAGACGTCAACGGTCGAAGCGATCGAGATCGATCGCGATCTCGCGGCGGGCCTGGATGCTCTGGGCATCAAAGTCCATGTCGCCGACGCGTTGCGGTTCGACTATTCCGTGTTTCCGCGCGGCGTGCGCGTGGTCGGCAACCTGCCCTACAACATCTCCACGCCGCTGCTGTTCCACCTCGCGCGCTTCGCCGATCGCGTGCGCGACATGCATTTCATGCTGCAGCGGGAAGTGGTCGAACGCATGGTTGCCGCGCCGTCGACGCCGGCATACGGCCGCCTCTCGGTCGCGCTGCAGGCGCGCTTCCGCATGAAGAAACTGTTCAATGTCGCGAAAGGCGCGTTCCGGCCGCCGCCCAAGGTCGAGTCGGCGGTGGTGCGACTGGAGCCGCTGGCGACGATTCTCGCCATCGACGAGGACCAGCTGCGGCGGGCGTTCTCGGCGCGGCGCAAGACGCTGCGCAACGCGCTGCCCGACGTGGACTTCGCTGCGCTCGGCATCGACGCCGGGCTGCGCCCGGAAAACCTCTCGCCCGCGGACTACGCGCGCATCGCCGAGACCACCAGGCGCCGGCCCCACACCGACTGACGCGAGCCGGCCTGCGTCCAGTAGTCGCGCTCTTCGGCATTCGGCGCGCCGCGCGCCTTCGAAGCGCAATAAAGAAATTGCGGCAGGCCGACCAGCCACTCGTAAAAGTGTTTGGGCCGCGGCTCGTCAACCTGGTGCAGCCGGATGTCGCCGAAACCGCTGAGCGTCAGGAACAGATGCAGCTGTGGAAACGACCAGGGCAGCAGATGCATGTGCGTGCCGCGCTTCATCCTGCCGGCGAGCGAAGGAAAGCCGGGAAGGAAGCCGCGCAGCAGGTACTGCAGGCGCGCTGCCGGATACCAGGTGTTCGGCGTGGTGACGATCAGCATGCCGGCCGGTGCGAGATGAAGGTGCGCCGAGCGCAGGAACAGGTCCGGATTGGAGAAATGCTCGAGACCTTCACAGCAGACCACGGCTTCGTAGGCGCCTAAGGAGCCGGGCAGCCCTTGATCGAGGTCGGCGACCTGGAAATGGCGGTATTTGCTTGGCCGTTCTCCAAACAGATCAAGCCCGTCAAGCTCGCACGCGAAGCCGATCTGGTCGGCCAGCCATCCCGAGCCGCAGGGGGCATCGAGCACCGTGGCCGGGCGCCTGTCGCGCAGCAAGCGCGCGACGACCGGCTGGTAGCCCTTCATCGGCGCTCGATGAACTCGATCTTGTAGCCGTCGGGGTCTTCGACGAACGCGATGACCGAGGTGCCGCCTTTCACCGGTCCCGCTTCGCGCGTCACCTTGCCGCCGCCGCTGCGCACGCGCTCGCAAGCCTGCTTCACGTCGGGCACCTCGACGGCGACATGCCCGAACGCGCTGCCCAGCTCGTAGCGTTCGACCCCGTAGTTGTAGGTCAGCTCGAGCACCGCCGAGCGCTCCTCGCCGTCGTAGCCGACGAAGGCGAGCGAGTACTTCTGCTCGGGCCGGTCGGTGGTGCGCAGCAGCTTCATGCCGAGCACCTTGGTATAGAAATCCACCGAGCGCTGCAGGTCGCCGACGCGCAGCATCGTATGCAGGATTCTCATCGTCGCTTTCTCCTTACGGACACAAGAGCTTCTGCTGCTCTTCGATCCAGGCCTCGGCGAGCCCGTTGATTTCCTGCGGGTCGCGATTCGCCGACTCGATGGCCGGGCCGATGCGCACGGTGATCGTGCCGGGCCGCTTCACGAACGCGTTGCGCGGCCACACCAGGCCCGCATTATGCGCGACCGGCACCACCGGCGCGCCGCTTTCCGCCGCGAGCCAAGCGCCGCCCAACTGATAGGGGCGGCGCTCGCCGGGGGCGACGCGCGTGCCTTCGGGAAACACGACCACCCAAAATCCCTGGCGCAGCCGCTCGCGCCCGCGGCGCGCGATGCTGCGCAGCGCCGCGATGCCGCGGCGGCGGTCGATGGCGATCGGGCTCATCAGGGCGAGCCCCCAGCCGAAGAACGGCAGCCACAGCAGCTCGCGCTTGAGCACGTGCACCTGCGGCGGAAAGATCAGCTGGAAGGCCATGGTTTCCCACGCCGACTGGTGCTTGGAGAGGATCACCGCCGGCCGCCCCGGCAGGCGCTCGCCGCCCTCGACCTGCCAGCGGATGCCGAGAATCGCCCGCGCCAGCAGCACCACCAGGCGCGACCAGCCCGAGATCATCCGGTAGCGCAGCATGCGCGGCAGCGGAAAAGTGGCGAGCGCCAGCAGCGCGTAGGGCGGCGTGACGGCGAGCAGGGCCAGGGCGAACAGCGCCGACCGCGCGAAGCTCATTCGGCCAATTTATCGGCGAAGGCGGCGAGGTCGGCGAAGGTCTGCGTGCCCGGCGGCAGCCCGCCCGCGGCGCGCGTCTTCTTGCCTTTGCCGGTGAGCACCAGCACCGGCTTCGCGCCGGCGGCGGCCGCGGCCTCGAGGTCGCGCAGCGCGTCGCCCACCATGTGCACATCCTTGAGCGATACATTGAAGCGCCGCGCCGCTTCGAGCAGCATGCCGGGCTGCGGCTTGCGGCACATGCAGGCCGAATCCGCCGCGTGCGGGCAGAAGAAGAACGCGTCGACGCGCCCGCCGACCTGCGCGGCGGCGCGCTGCAGCGTGTCGTGGATGGCGAACAGCGCCTGGGTGTCGAACAACCCGCGCGCAATGCCCGACTGGTTGGTCGCCACCACCACGCGGTAGCCCGCCTGCACCAGCCGGCCGATCGCCTCCAGGCTGCCCTTGATCGGTTTCCACTCCTCC
Source organism: Burkholderiales bacterium (assembly GCA_036394595.1). Classification (GTDB taxonomy): domain Bacteria; phylum Pseudomonadota; class Gammaproteobacteria; order Burkholderiales; family SG8-39; genus SCGC-AG-212-J23. The sequence goes on from DASWEU010000011.1 coordinate 8,462, forward strand.
GGCGAGCGGATGTGGCTTGCGCTGTCGTGGTTGATGGTGCCGTCGCGGTCGAGGATGACGAGTCTCATTTCGCCAGCCGCGAGAGATCGGCCACCCGGTTCATGGCTTCGCGCAGGTCGCGCAGCAGCGCGAGGCGGCCGCTGCGCAGCCTGTCGTCCTCGACCATCACCATCACCTTGTCGAAGAACGTATCGACCGGCGCCTTCAGCACGGCGAAGCTCTTCAGATAGCCGGTGTAGTCGCCGCTCTCATAGAGAGGCTTTGCCGTCGCGGCAGTGGCATGGATCGCCTCGTGCAATGCACGCTCCGCGGGATCCGTGAGGTCATTTAACTCCGCATGCTCGAACTTTTCGCCCTTCGCCTCCGCCTGCTTGAGGATATTGGCGACGCGTTTGTTGGCGGCGGCCAGGCTCCCCGCTTCCGGCAGCGCCTCAAACGCCTTTACCGCTTCGAGCTGCTGCGGCACCACGCCGAGATTTACCGGCATCTTGCTGAGTACCGCCTCCACCTGCAGTGTGGAGTAGCCCAGCTCCTTCAGGTAGCCGCCAAAGCGGTCGAAGAAGAAATCGCGCATCTGCGTATGCAGCTTTTCGGCGAACGGTTCGAAGGCGGCGTGGATCAGTTCCTTCAGCGACAGTCGCAGCTTGTGCTCGACGAGAATGCGCACCACGCCGAGGGCGGCGCGGCGCAGGCCATAGGGGTCCTTGTCGCTGGTGGGCTGCTGGCCGATGCTGAAAAGCCCTGCAATGGCGTCGAGCTTGTCGGCGAGCGCCACGGCGCAGGCTAGCGGGCTCTCCGGCAGCCGGTCGCCGGCAAAACGCGGGCGGTAATGCTGCTCGATGGCGTCGGCCACCGCAGCCGGCTCGCCGTCGTGCAGGGCGTAGCAGCGCCCCATCACGCCCTGCAGCTCCGGGAACTCGCCCACCATGCCGGTCAACAGGTCGGCCTTGGCGAGCTCCGCTGCACGCTTCGCCTGCCGCACGTCGGCGCCGAGCTGGCCAGCGATCTTGGCGGCGAGTTCCTGCACGCGCCTCATTCGATCGAGCTGGCTGCCGAGCTTGTTGTGGTAGACGACTTTGGCGAGCTGCGGCACGCGCTCCTCGAGCCGTTGCTTGCGATCCTGGTCGTAGAAGAAGCGCGCGTCCTGCAGGCGCGGGCGCACCACGCGCTCGTTACCGCCGATGATGTGCCGCGGATCGGCGATCTTCATGTTCGACACGATGAGGAAGCGCGGCAGCAGCTTGCGCGTGGCGTCGAACAGCGGGAAGTATTTTTGGTGCTGCCGCATGGTCAGCACCAGGCACTCCTGCGGCACGTCGAGGAAGCCGGCGTCGAATTGCCCCGGGTAGACCGCCGGGTACTCGACCAGCGCCGTCACTTCGTCGAGCAGGTCGTGGTAGCTGCCGAGGCTCGCCTTGTATTTCTTGGCTTCGGCCTTCAGCTGGTGCTTGATCTCGGTGCGGCGGATCTCGAAATCGGCGATCACCCAGCCTTTCTTGCGCAGTTGGGATTCGTATTGGTCGGCCAGGGAAAGTCGCAGCGGGGCTTTGCTCAGGAACCGGTGGCCGCGCGTGACGTTACCGGAGGACAGGCCGAGCACCGCACCCTTGATGACGCGCTTGCCGTGCATCATCACCAGGCCGTGCACCGGTCGGACGAACTGCGCCTCGCCCGCGCCCCAGCGCATCAGCTTGGCGACCGGCAGCTTCCGGATGGCCGCCTGGACGATTTCGGCCAGCACGGCATCGAGCACCGCGCCCTTTACCTTGACGCGCGCCATCCACACCGGGCCCTTGGTTGTTTCGTGGCGCACGAGGTCTTTGACCTCGACGCCTTGCTTCTTCGCGAATCCCGTCACCGCTTCGGGCGGCGCCTTGACCGAGGGGCCCGCAACCTCCATCGCCCGGTCCTCGCCTTTCTCCTTCACGCCGGGAACCAGGACCGCCAGGCGCCGGGGGGTCGCAAACGGCATCCAATCCGGCTCGCGGAGTTTCAGCTGATGTTGAACCAGGCCATTGCCGATTTCGTCGGCGAATACCTGGCCGAGCTGCCGCAGCGACTTCGGCGGCAGCTCTTCGGTCAGCAGCTCGACCAGCAGGCTTGCGCTCATGCCTGCACCATCGGGAAGCCGAGTTTTTCGCGCGACTCGTAGTAGGCCTTTGCCACCTCCCGCGCGAGTGCCCGCACGCGGCCGATGTAGGCGGCGCGCTCGGTGACCGAGATAGCGCCGCGTGCATCCAGCAGGTTGAAGGTATGCGAGGCCTTCAGCACCTTTTCGTAGGCCGGCAGCACGCATTGCTCTTCAATGAGCATTTTCGCGTCGCCCTCGAAATCGCCGAAGTGCCGGAACAGCATTTCCGTATTAGAGAGCTCGAAGTTGTAGCGCGACTGCTCGACTTCATTCTGATGATAGACGTCGCGATAAGTAATGCCTGGCGTCCAGACAAGGTCAAACACGCTCTCCTTGCCCTGCAGATACATGGCCAGACGCTCCAGGCCGTAGGTGATCTCGCCCAGCACCGGCTTGCAGGCGAGGCTGCCAACCTCCTGGAAGTAGGTGAACTGCGTGATCTCCATGCCGTCGAGCCACACCTCCCAGCCGAGGCCCCAGGCGCCCAGCGTGGGCGATTCCCAGTCGTCCTCGACGAAACGGATGTCGTGCTGCTTCGGATTGATGCCGATCTCGCGCAGGGAATCGAGATAGATGTCCTGGATGTCCAGCGGCGAAGGCTTGAGCGCGACCTGGTACTGGTAGTAGTGCTGCAGCCGGTTCGGATTTTCGCCGTAGCGGCCGTCCTTGGGGCGGCGCGAGGGCTGCACATAGGCGGCCTGCCACGGCTCGGGGCCGATGGCGCGCAGGAAGGTGGCGGTATGGAAGGTGCCGGCGCCGACCTCCATGTCGTAGGGCTGCAGCAGCGCGCAGCCCCGGCGGTCCCAGAACGCGTTGAGCTGCAGGATGAGCTGCTGGAAGGTCGGCATGAATCCCGGGGGATTCTACCGACTGCGTCGCGCGGCGAATACCGCGGCGGCCAGGATGAGGAGCGACGCGAGCACGATCGGCCAGTCGCGCCAGCGCAGGTAAGGCGTGGCGCCCGCGTAGCCCTGTGCCGTGACGGCGAGCGCGCCTTCGGTGAACTGGGGCAGCTGCGCGAGCACGCGCCCGTCGCGGTCGACGGCGGCGGTGACGCCGGTGTTGGTGGCCGCGAGGTGCATGCGGCCGGATTCGACCGCGCGCAGGCGCGCGATCTGCAGGTGCTGACCCGGGGCGAGCGAGTCGCCGAACCAGGCCACGTTCGACAGGTTGACGAGCAGCGTCGAGCGCGCCGCGGCGCCGGCGATCTCGTCGCCGAACACGTTCTCGTAGCAGACGTTGACGGCGACGCGCTGGCCGGCGACGGCGAGGGGCGGCTGCTCGGGCGCGCCGCGCGAGAAATCCGACAGCGGGATCGAGACGATGCGCAGCGACCAGGCAAAGCCGGGCGGCACGATCTCGCCGAACGGCACCAGGTGCGCCTTGTGGTAGAGCTGCCGCGGCGCGCTGCCGAGCGAGATGACGCTGTTATAGAGCTCGCCGGCGGCGCTGCGCGAGGGCACACCAAGCAGCAGGTCGCCGGCATTGGCGCGCGCCGCGGCTTCGAGCCGCGCCAGGTAGGCGGGATCGATGCGGTCGAGGAAATTCGGGATCGCGGTCTCGGGCGCCACGATCAGGCGCGCCTTGCTCGACTCCACCAGCCGGGCGTAGGCGTCGAGCGTCTGCTGGTAGCGCTCCGGCCGGAATTTCATCTCCTGCGGGATATTCCCCTGCAGCAGCGTGACGCTGAAAGGCGCGCCGGCGGGCTCGGTCCAGCGCACATGGCGCAGCGCTTCGCCGGCGACGGGGATGGCGAGCGCGAGCGCCAGGGCGAGCGTGCGGGGGCGGCGCGTGACGAGGAGGGCCAGCGCGCCGGCGAGGGCGAGCGTGGCGAACGACACGCCGAGCACGCCGGCGAGCGGCGCGTAACCCTGCAGCGGCCAGCCGGCCGCGGCGTAGCCCACCGCCAGCCAGGGAAAGCCGGTCAGCACCCAGATGCGCAGCCACTCGGCGAGCGTCCAGGCGGCCGGGATGAGCAGCAGCGCGCGCAACCGCGGCCCGGCCGGCACGCGCGCCTGCAGCCAGCCGGCGGCGGCGGGGAAAAGCGCGAGGAAAGCGCAGAAGGCTGCGGTGGCGATGGCGGCGAGCACCGGCGGCATGCCGCCGAACTGCGTCATGCTGATGTAGATCCACGAGACGCCTGCGCCGAACAGGCCGAGGCCGAACCAGAAGCCGTCGATGAAGCAGCGCCGCGGCGCCGCCATCCAGCGGTGCGCGAGGTAAGCGAGCGCCACCAGCGCCACTGGCCAAGCCCCGAGCGGCGCGAAGGCAAGCACCGTCGCCGCGCCTGCGACGAGGGCGATCACGCACGCTGGAACGGCGTTCACGCTTTCGCTTTGTCCACCACCAGCGTGTAGACGCGCCGGCTGTCGGCGCGCAGCACCTGGAAGCGCAGGCCCTCGATGACGATCGATTCGCCGCGCTTGGGCAGCCGCCCGAGGTGCGCGATCACCAGTCCGCCGACGGTATCGGCGGTCTGGTCGGAGAAGCGCGTGTTGAACGCGGCGTTGAAGTCGGCCACCTGGGTGAGCGCCTTGACGCGAAAGCGCCCGCCCGGCTCGGGCAGGATATTGTCGGACGCCTCGTCGAAGTCGTATTCGTCCTCGATTTCGCCGACGATCTGCTCCAGCACGTCCTCGATGGTCACCAGGCCCGCGACGCCGCCGTACTCGTCGGCGACGATCGCCATGTGGTTGCGGCTGGCGCGGAATTCGCGCAGCAGGACGTTGAGGCGCTTCGCCTCGGGCACGAATACCGCCGGGCGCAGCATCTCGCGCACGTTGAATTCCTCCTCGCCGGCGTAGTGCCGCAGCAGGTCCTTGGCGAGCAGGATGCCGATCACATCGTCGCGGTTCTGGTCGATCACCGGGAAGCGCGAGTGGGCGGTGGAAATGACCTGCGGGATGAACGTCTCCACCGGCTCGTTGATGTCGATGAAATCCACCTGCGCGCGCGGGATCATGATGTCGCGCACCTGCATCTCCGAGACGGTCAGCGCGCCTTCGATGATCGACAGCGCGTCGGCATCGAGCAAGTTGCGCGAATGCGCAGAGCGCAGCAGCTTCACCAGCTGCTCGCGGTCGCCCGGCTCGCGCATCAGCAGCAGCGACAGGCGCTCGAGCAGGCTCGGCCGGGAGGGGTCGTTCATCGGGAGCGGAAGGTGAACAGCAGCCTCATTTTACCTTGTAGGGGTCGGCGAAGCCGAAGCGCGCGAGCAGGCGGATTTCCCTGCGCTCCATGCGCGCGGCCGCGCGCCGGTTCAGATGATCGTGCCCGCGCAGATGCAACACGCCGTGCACCACCAGGTGAGCGTAGTGCGCGCGCAACGTCTTGCCCTGCGCGCGCGCCTCGCGCGCGATCACCGGATGGCACAGCACCACGTCGCCACGACCGCCGCCATAAGAAAATGAAAGCACATTCGTCGCTTTATTCTTTTTTCCGAATAACGCATTCAATCGGCGGCCTTCGCGCTCGCCGACGAGCCTCAGGGTAATTCCCGAAAACCCCAGTGCCCAGCGGCGCAGCGAAGCCGCGCTGGGCAGACCGCGGCGCGGCAGCGCGAATTGCACCGCGACGCTAGCCCTGCGGCTGCTTCTCGTAGGCATCGATGATGCGCGCCACCAGCGGGTGGCGCACCACGTCCTGGGCGCCGAACTGCACGAAGGCGATGCCGCGCACGCGGTCGAGGATGCGGCGCGCCTCGATCAGGCCGCTCTTCTGGCCGCGCCCGAGATCGATCTGCGTCACGTCGCCGTTGACCACTGCCTTGGCGCCGAAGCCGATGCGCGTGAGAAACATTTTCATCTGCTCGGGCGTGGTGTTCTGCGCCTCGTCGAGGATGACGAAGGCGTGGTTGAGCGTGCGGCCGCGCATATAGGCAAGCGGAGCCAATTCGATGGTGCCGCGCTCGAGCAACTTGCCGGTTTTCTCGAAACCCATCAGATCGTAGAGCGCGTCGTACAGCGGCCGCAGATAGGGGTCGACCTTCTGTGCCAGATCGCCGGGCAGGAAGCCAAGACGCTCGCCCGCCTCGACCGCCGGCCGCACCAGCACGATGCGCTTCACCTTGTCGCGCTCGAGCGCGTCGACGGCGCAGGCGACCGCGAGATAGGTCTTGCCGGTGCCGGCGGGGCCGATGCCGAAGGTCAGGTCGGAGGTCACGATCTTCTCGATGTACTCGATCTGGTGCGGCGTGCGGCCGTGCAGGTCCGGGCGGCGGGTGAGCAGCTGAACGCCTTCGTCCTTGACCGGCAATTTCTTGGTCGATATTTCGGCCAGGCCGAGTTGCACCTCGTCCAGGGTCAGCTCCCCCGCAGCGCGATCGTAGAAATGCTCCAGGGCCTGGGCGGCGCGCTGCGCCTGCTTGCCCCGCACCGTGAAGCGCGCGCCGCGCCGCGCGATGACGACGTCAAGCGCGCTCTCGATCTGGCGCAGGTTGGCGTCGAGCGCACCGCACAGCCGCGCCAGGCGCGCATTGTCCACCGGGTCGATGCTGATTTCGACGGGCCGGGCCCGCATTCAGACCGGCTTGCCGCGCAGCGTGTGCGAAAGCGCAGCGGAAATACGCACGCCGGCAAACGTGCCGATCAGCCGCGCTGCGCCGGGAAAATTGACGATGCGGTTGTTGGGCGTTCGGCCGGCGAGCTCGGTGCGGTCTTTTTTCGAAAAAGACTCAACCAGGACCCGCTCGACACCACCGACCATCCGCTCGCTTACGGCGCGCGCCTGCGCATCGAGTTGCGCCTGCAGCCGCTGCAGCCTTGCGGATTTTTCAGCCAGGGGAATTTCATCGGGAAGATCTGCCGCCGGAGTCCCCGGCCGCGGGCTGTAGAGGAAGGCGAACGAGCCGTCGAAGGCGAGCTCGCGTGCAAGGCGCAGCGTGGCCTCGAAATCGGCCGTGGTTTCGCCGGGAAAGCCGACGATGAAGTCCGAGGTCAGGCTGACCTCCGGGCAGGCTTGGCGCAGGCGGCGCGCGATGGAGCGGTACTCGAGCGCCGTGTAGCCGCGCTTCATCGCCGCCAGCACCCGTTCCGACCCCGATTGCACCGGCAGGTGCACGTGCGGCGCGAGCTTGTCGAGCTGCGCGTGCGCGTCGATCAGGCGTTGCGTGAACTCGCGGGGGTGAGACGTGGTGTAGCGGATGCGCTCGATGGCTTGAAATTCTTCGATGTAAAAAAGCAATTCGGAAAAATCAGCAGCGGCGCCATCGATTTCGCCGCGCCACGCATTGACGTTCTGGCCGAGCAGCGTCACTTCTTTTACCCCTTGCGCAGCCAGCGCGGCGACCTCGGCCACCACGTCGTCGAAGGGCCGCGACACCTCCTCGCCGCGCGTGTAGGGCACGACGCAGAAGCTGCAGTACTTGCTGCAGCCCTCCATGATCGAGACGAACGCGGATGCGCCGTCGACCTTGGGCGCCGGCAGATGGTCAAACTTCTCGATCAGCGGAAAGCTGGTGTCCACCTGTGGCTCGCCGGTAGCGCGGCGGCGCGCCAGCAGCTCGGGCAGGCGGTGCAGGGTCTGCGGCCCGAACACCACGTCGACGAACGGCGCGCGCTCGACGATGCCCGCGCCTTCCTGGCTCGCGACGCAGCCGCCGACCGCGATCATCAGGCCGGGCCGCGCCTGCTTGAGATGCCGCACGCGGCCGAGGTCGGCGAACACTTTTTCCTGCGCCTTCTCGCGCACCGAGCAGGTATTGAAGACGATGACATCCGCGTCTTCGGGCTGCGCGGCCGGCTCCAGCCCCTCGGCCACGCGCAGCACGTCGGCGATTTTCTCCGAGTCGTACGCGTTCATCTGGCAGCCGTAGGTGCGGAGAAAAAATTTCTTCACATTCATGCAAGCTTTATCACGGCTGCTTCTGCGCGGCCTCGTCGGCGGTCAGGATCCAGACCTGGCGCAGCGCGCCGTCCGGATCGGCGAGGTACTTCACCGTCACCGTGCCCAGGACGGCGGAGGGCACCACCACGCGATTGGAATCGTCGCGGATCTGCGCGCCCGGCGCGAGCTTGCGCTCCTTGCCGTCGAGGGAGACGGTGGTGTCGTAGAGGAAGCGCAATTGCGCGCGCGCTGCCTCTGTCGGCAGCGTGCGCACCTGGATTTGCGCCGTGGCTTGGGCGGCGAGCCCGGCGAGAAGAACGAAGGCGAGAAGGTATCTCATCGGGTCGAAAGGAAATGGTGGCGAATCAGGGACTCGAACCCCGGACAAACGGATTATGATTCCGCTGCTCTAACCAGCTGAGCTAATTCGCCAATCCGCGTATCGGACCGACCGATTATACCTCTGCGGCACGACCTTATCGTAGTAGGCGGGGGCCCGGTGGGCGCGTGCCTCGCGCGCGCGACGCCGGGGCTGCGCGTCGCGCTCGTCGCGCACGAGCGGCGCGCCGCGCGCGCGGCGGCGGCCGGCGCGTTCGACGCTCGCGTGTACGCGCTGAGCCCCGGCAACGTCGCCTTCCTGCAGGAGATCGGTGTCTGGCGCGCGCTGGACCGCGAGCGCCTCAACCCGGTGCGCGCGATGCGCGTGTTCGGCGACGACGGCGCGTCGGAGCTCGATTTCGACGCCTATCGCGCGGGGGTGCGGGAGCTCGCCTGGATCGTCGAGGACGCGGCGCTGCAGGATGCCCTGTGGCAGGGCCTGGATCCGATCGTGGCGGAACTGGAAAGTATTCGCGTCTCGGAAAAAAGCGTCGCCGCGGCATTGCGCGATGGACGCTCCCTGGAAGCCCTGCTGGTGGTCGGCGCGGATGGCGCCGACTCGTTCGTGCGGCAGGCCGTGGGCATTGCGGCGTCGCAATCCGACTATGGCCAGTCGGCAGTGGTGGCCAATTTCCGCTGCGAGAAACCGCACGAGGATATGGCGTGGCAATGGTTCCAGGGCGGGCCGGTGCTCGCGCTGCTGCCGTTGCCGCACGGCCAAGTGTCCATGGTGTGGTCGCTGCCTACGCTCGAGGCGGCGCGCGTCTGCGCCCTAGACGCCGGGGCGCTGTGCCGCGAAGTCGAAACGGCCTCGCGCGGCCGGCTCGGCGCGCTACGCCTCGCGGCCGCGCCGCGCAGCTATGCGCTGCGGCGGCTTGCGGCGCGCCGCCTGGTCGCGCCGCGCATTGCGCTCGCGGGCGATGCCGGGCACGTCATTCACCCGCTCGCCGGACAGGGCCTGAATCTCGGCTTGCAGGATGCCCGCGCGCTTGCCGCCGTGCTTGGCGCGCGTGAGCCGGGGCGCGATCCGGGCGAGGCGCGCCTGCTGCGCCGATATGAGCGCAGTCGCGCCGAGCCTATACTGGGAATGGATACCGTGGTCGACGGGTTGTACGCGCTGTTTGCCGGGAGCCATCCGCTGACCGGCCGCCTGCGCAACGCGGGATTGAACCTTGCCGACCGCATGGCGGTCTTAAAGAACGTGCTGGTGCGGCACGCCATGAATTGAAGGGGACCATGAAAAGATTCATCGCCGGATTGCTACTGCTCGCAGCGCTGCCGGTCGCCGCCAACGAAGCGGCGATCCGCAAGGCGCTCGAGGGCAAGCTCGACGGCGGGCGCATCGAGGGCATCCAGCCGGCGCCGATGGCCGGGCTGTGGGAGGTGCGCTACCGCGGCGAGGACGGCACGCGCATTCTCTACACCGATGCGGCCGGCAAGCTCGTCATCCAGGGCCGCATCTTCGACCTGGCCGCCGACCGCGATCTCACCGAGGAGCGCCTGCGCAAGCTCAACGCCATTCGATTCGATTCGCTGCCGCTCGATTTGGCGATCAAGGTGCAGCGCGGCAACGGCAAGCGCGTGATGGCGATGTTTTCCGATCCCTATTGCCCCGCCTGCCGCCAGTTCGAGCGCACGCTCGCCCAGATCGACGACATCACGATCTACGTTTTCATGTACCCGGTGATCCGGCCGGAGAACGCCAGCCACTCGCGTTCGGTGTGGTGCTCGCCCGATCGCGCCAAGGCCTGGCTCGAGCTCGCCGCCGCGGCGCAGCCCAAGGTGCCGACGGCGAGTCCCAACTGCGCCAATCCGGTCGACAAGCTGCTCGCCGCCGGCCGCACGCTGCGGGTAAACGCCACGCCGACACTGATCCTCGCCAGCGGCGAGCGCGTCAGCGGCGGGCTCGCGGCCGACGACCTGAAGGCGCTGCTCGACCAGCCGGCCGCCGCGCGCCAGTAGGACGAGGCGTCCGCCACGGGCTAGGCGCCGCCGGGCAGCGCCTCACCGCGCGGCCATAGAAGCCACATCCGTCCCTGTTGCCGCATGCGTCCGGCCTGCGCGCCGGCCTGCGCGCCGCTGCCCCAGAAAAAATCGGCGCGCACCGCGCCGCGAATCGCCGCGCCGGTATCCTGCGCCGCCATCAGGCGGGCGAGCGGCTCGTCCGACAGCGGAAAGGTGGTGGCGAGATAGACCGGTGCGCCGAGCGGCACGTAGCGCCGGTCGACTGCCAGGCTGTATTCCGCCGTGAGCGGCACGCCGAGCGCGCCGATCGGGCCGCCGCTGGCAGGTAGCTCGCGGAAGAACACGTAGCTCGGGTTGGCGGCGAGCGCACCGGCAAGCTTGCGCGGGTTGGCGGCCGCCCAGGCCTTGATTCCCTGCATCGAAGACTGGTCGAGCGCGAGCTCGCCGCGATCGGCCAGCGCGCGGCCGATGGAGCGGTAGGGATGCCCGTTGGAGTCGGCGTAGCCGACGCGCATGCGCTCGCCGCTCGGCAGGTTCAGCTGGCCGGAGCCTTGCACGTGGAGGAAAAAGAGCTCGACCGGATCGGCGACCCAGGCGATGACCGGCGCCGCGAATGCGGCGCCGCGCGCATCGATTTCACCTCGCGTGTAGTACGGCACCAGCCGCCGCCCGTCGACGCGCCCGCGCAGCCTCGAATTGCGCAGGTCGGGGTTGGTCGAGGCGAGGTCCACCACGATCAGGTCGTCGGGCACGCCATAGACCGGGTAGCGAAAGGTACTGCTCGGCGCGCGGCTGCCGTCGAGCACCGGCTCGTAGTAGCCGGTGATGAGGCCGGTGTCGCCGCTGTCCGGCGCACGCAGCGCGTACGCGTCAAATGTACTCTCGAAGAAACGGCGCGCCTCGGCGTCGTCGCCCGCCGGCACCGCTGACGCCGCCGCGCACGCGCGCGCCAAACTTGGCCGCGGGCAGCCGGCGAGGAAGGCCTGCAGGCTCGCGGCGTGTCGCGCCTCACTCCACCCCGGCAGCATGGTGAAGGAAACCGCAACGTAGCGCGCGTTGCCGTCGACCGGCCGCTCGATCGGCCGTTGCGGCGCCTGGGCGCAACCCGCCACAAGTACAATCAGCGCGAACCTTATGTGGGTCATCTACCTGGAAGTTGCCGTCGCGCTGGCGCTGGCGGTGCTGATCGTTTGGTGGACCTGGCCCAAGCCGCGGGACCGGAAGGACGCGCGCGACAAGGATCAGTGAATCACGCGCGGTATCGACAGCGTGAATTCGGGAATCTGCGCCTCGAAGCGCGCGCCGTCCTCCGCCACCATCTGGTAGCTGCCGCGCATGGTGCCGACCGGCGTGGCGATCGACGCGCCGCTCGTGTATTCGAAGCTTTCGCCGGGTTGCAACAGCGGTTGCGCGCCTACCACGCCGGGCCCCCGCACTTCCTGCACCAGTCCCTGCGAGTCGGTGATGATCCAGTGGCGGCTGATCAGCTGCGCGGCGACGCTGCCGGCGTTGCGGATGGTGATGGTGTACGCGAAGGCGTAACGGCCTGCCGCTTCGTCGGACCGGTCGGCGAGGTACTGCGTGCGCGCTGAGACCTTCACTTCGTGCGATTTCGACTGCGCCATGCGCGCATTGTAAACTCGCGGCGCCATGACCTTTCGCATCGCCCCCAGCATTCTTTCCGCGGACTTCGCCCGCCTGGGCGAGGAAGTGCGCGCGGTGGCGGCCGCCGGCGCCGACCTGATCCACTTCGACGTGATGGACAACCATTACGTTCCGAACCTGACGGTCGGTCCGCTGGTGTGCGCGGCGTTGCGCCCGCACGTCAAGCTCCCGCTCGACGTGCACCTGATGGTGAAGCCGGTAGACCGGCTGATTCCCGAGTTCGCCAAGGCGGGCGCCAGCATCATCAGCTTTCACCCCGAGGCCTCCGACCACGTCGATCGCACCATCGGCTTGATCCGGGAGAACGGCTGCAGGGCCGGCCTGGTGCTGAATCCGGCGACGCCGGTGTCCTGGCTCGACCACACGCTGGAGAAGCTCGACTTGGTGCTGCTGATGTCGGTGAACCCGGGCTTTGGCGGCCAGCAGTTCATTGCTTCGGTGCTGCCCAAGATCACCGAGGTGCGCAAGCGCATCGCCGCCAGCGGCCGGCCGGTCTGGCTGGAGGTGGACGGCGGCGTCAAGGCCGACAATATCGCCGAGATCGCGCGCGCGGGCGCCGACACCTTCGTCGCCGGCTCCGCCATCTTCGGCTCGAAGGACTACGCCGCGACCATCCGCGACATGCGCGCGCGGCTCGCCGCCGCGGCGTGACCGAGGCCGAATTTCGCCGGCTCGCGGCGGCGGGCTACACCCGCATTCCGCTGGTGGCCGAGGCACGCGCCGATCTGTACACGCCACTCGCGCTCTACCTGACGCTCGCCGGCGGCGCATTTTCCTACCTGCTCGAATCCGTGGTCGGCGGCGAGCGCTTCGGCCGCTATTCGTTCATCGGCCTGCCGTGCGCCGAGCGGATTGAGGCGCGATGCACGGCGCGCGGCTGCACGGTGCGCCGGCTGCTGCGCGACGCGCGCGGCGGCGACGTCTGCCTCGAGACGCACGAGGACGCCGATCCTTTCGAGGTGGTGCGCGCCTGGCTCGGCCGCCACCGCGTGGCGCCGCTGCCGGCGGCGCTGCGCTTCGGCGGCGGGCTCGCCGGCTATTTCGGCTACGAGACGGTGCGGCATATCGAGCCGAAGGCGCTCGGCGCCGCAAAAGACGATCCGATCGGCACGCCCGACATGCTGCTGCTCGTCTCCGACGAGCTGGCGGTGGTGGACAACGTGCTCGGCAAGCTCTACTTCGTGGTCTACGCCGACCCGGCCCAGCCCGGCGCCCTGCGTGTCGCCGAGGAGCGCCTGGCGCGCCTGCGCGCGCGGTTGCTGCGGCCGCTGCCCGAAAAATTTGTCCTGGAAAAAATCGATGGTGATGCGGAAAAGACGCCAGCGCTCGAGCGCAGCTTCAGCGAGGCTCGCTTCATCGCCGCGGCGGCGCGCGCCAAGGAGTACATCCTGGCGGGCGACGTCATGCAGGTGCAGGTGTCGCAGCGCAGCTCGCGGGCCTTCGCTGCGCCGCCGCTCGCGCTTTATCGCGCGCTGCGCGGCATCAATCCGTCGCCCTACATGTATTACTTCGACTTTGGCGACCATCACGTGGTCGGCGCCTCGCCCGAGATTCTGGTGCGGCTCGCGGGCGACACCGTCACGCTGCGCCCGATCGCGGGCACCCGGCCGCGGGGCGCGACCGCCGAGGCGGACGCCGCGATCGCGGCCGAGCTGCTGGCCGATCCCAAGGAGCGCGCCGAGCACGTGATGCTCATCGACCTCGGCAGAAACGACGTCGGACGCGTATCCGCCGCCGGCAGCGTGCGCGTGACCGAGCAGATGGCGGTGGAGCGCTACTCGCACGTCATGCACATCGTCTCCAATGTCGAGGGCCGGCTCACCCCGGGACTGGGCGCGCTCGACGTGCTGCGCGCAACCTTCCCGGCCGGTACCGTGACCGGCGCGCCCAAGGTGCGCGCCATGCAGATCATCGACGAGCTCGAGCCGGTCAAGCGCGGCATCTACAGCGGCGCGGTGGGTTACCTTGGCTTCAACGGCGATATGGACGTTGCGATCGCCATCCGCACGGCGGTGCTCAAGGACGGTCGGCTGCACGCGCAGGCTGCCGCCGGTGTGGTCGCCGATTCCGACCCGCAGGCCGAGTGGCAGGAAACGCTGCATAAGGCGCGCGCAATGCTGCGCGCCGCCGAGCTCGCCGCGCCCTAGCGCGGCGCGCGCAGCCAGAACTGGTACATGCGCGCGAAGCTGTCAGGCCGCTCCTGCTCGAGGCGGTGCCAGTTCGCGAGATCGGTCATCGCCGCATCCGCGGGGAAGCGCGCGCGATAGGCGCCGGCCGTCGCGCCGCTGTCTGGAAACTCGAAGCCGAGGAAGGCGAGGCCGAGGCGCGAGATCATCTCGGCGATCTGCGGCAGGTCGAACGCGCTCTCCTGCACGTGAAACAGCAGGTCGCGGCAGCCGCTCATGCTGAAAAAGTCCTCGTTGCCGGCGATGCTCGCGAGCAGCGGATCCTGCCTCTGTGCGCGGATCGCGGCGCGGCAGCGCCGGATATCCCCGGGCGTCGCCGCCAGGCGTTCGGCCGCGATCAATTCGCGGGCGCGCGCCACGTTACGCCGGCCGGTGCGGCTGTAGAGGCCGACGCGCATCAGGCCGCCCGGCTCGATACGCGCGGCGAGCGCCTGCCAGCCGGCGAACGGTTCGGCGAGGTGGTGCAGCACGCCCGAGGCTTCGATCAGGTCGAAGCGGCCGGGGATTGCGTCGGGTGCGAGCAGGTCGGCCTGGCGGTACTCGATGCGCTCAAGGCCCAGTTCGCGCGACTTGCGCATGGCGTAAGCGAGGCTGGCGCGGCTCAGGTCGACTGCGAGGACGCGCGCGTCGCGAAAGCGCAGCGCGCAGGCGATTGCGTTCTGGCCGGTGCCGCAGCCTGCCACCAGCAGGCGGGGTGCGCTTTCGGACAGGCCCTCGAGCGGGGCGTGTGGGAAAAGCTCGCGCAGCAATGCGGCGGGCGAGGCGGCCTCGAAGCGGGTCTGCGTGCGCAGCCAGCGCGGGTACGGATGTTCCTCGTACTGGGCCTGGACCGCCTGCGAGGCACCGCCCGCGGCAACGTCCGCACGCGGCAGCGCGTCGCGCAGGCGCCGCTCCTCCAGCGGCTCGAGGATCTGGCGCCGCGCGAGCGACGCGAGGGCCGTGCGAGCGAGCTCATCGGCTACCCGCTCGGCGTCAGGCAGCGTGTGCAGCGGGCGATAGCAGGCATACAGGGCAAATTCCTCCGGATTTGCCGGATGCAACTGCAGGATCCGCGCGGTCTCGTCGCCGGATTCGTCGTAGAGATATTCCGAGTTGAAGCATTGATGCGCTATCGCTGCCATCGAAGCCAGGGGCAGCAAGGCCGTACGGCTCTCGAGAGCGGCGCGGCGCGCAGCGACGATCAGCGCTTCGAGCGCCGCGTCGCGGATCAGCGCGTCCTCGAGCAGACGCAGCAGGAGCGGATCGCGCAGTGCCTCGCCGGCGGGACGCGAGAGCGCGAGGCTGCTGATTGGCCGCACCAGGTTGCCGGGATCGACCGCCGGGTGCTCGAGTGCGCGGCCGAGGAGCTCGCGCAGCCAGGGGTCGACCGGATGGCGGAAATTGAAAAAGCGGATCAGCTCCGAAAACTGCGCCCACAGGGCATCGACGGCCGGCGCAAGGCGCAGCGCCGTGGCGATGCTTTCCAGCGCCGGGCCGAAAGCGGATTGCGCCTGCTGCCGCGCCGACAAGCGGGCATGCGAGAGTGCGATGTCGTTCTGCCCCGTCGCCATCAGCCTAGTATCTCGGCTAGAATCCGGCGCGTGAAGTCACGACGCATGTCACCTCAGGCATATCCGCACCTCCTCTGGCATTGGCGCTGGCCAAGCGCCTGACCTTCCTCGGCCGCGCCGGGCCCATCGGCGATCGCAGTGCAGCCCCCGAAGTTCATTCGAATCAAACGGATAGCCGTGCCATGGTGCTGATGATCGACAACTACGATTCATTTACTTTCAACCTCGTGCAGTACCTCGCCGAGCTGGGCGAGCAGGTGAAGGTGTTTCGCAACGACGAGATTTCCGTGCAGGACATCGCCGCTTTGGCGCCGCGGGCGCTGGTCATTTCGCCCGGGCCCTGTGCGCCCGAGCAGGCGGGCGTGTCGCTGGAGGCGATCGCGCAGCTCGCCGGGCGCATGCCGATCCTCGGCGTCTGCCTCGGTCACCAGGCCATCGGGCAGGCGTTCGGTGGCAAAGTAGTTCGCGCGCAGAAGGTGATGCACGGCAAGGTGTCGCGCGTGCGTCATGACGGCAAAGGGGTGTTCCGGGACATTCCCGATCCGTTTGTCGCCACGCGCTATCACTCGCTCGCCGTCGAGCGCGCCAGCTTACCCACCTGCCTCGCCGTTACCGCCGAGTCGGAGGACGGCGAGATCATGGGGCTGCGCCATCGCGAACTGCCGGTCGAGGGGGTGCAGTTCCATCCCGAGGCCCTGCTCACGGAGCACGGCCACCGCATGCTGCAGAATTTCATACAAGGGGACGGGTCATGAAGCAGATCACGATCCAGGAAGCGATCCAGCGCACCGTCGAGCACCGCGAGGTGTTTCACGACGAGATGCTGCACATCATGCGCCAAATCATGCGCGGCGAGCTGAGCCCGGCGCAGATCGCCGGGTTCATCATGGGACTGCGGGTGAAGAAGGAGACCATCGGCGAAATCGCCGCCGCCGCGCAGGTGATGCGCGAGCTCGCCACGCCGGTCGAGGTGAAGGACGACCGGCACCTGGTGGATACTTGCGGCACCGGCGGCGACGCGGCGCACACCTTCAACATCTCGACCTGCGCAGCCTTCGTCGCCGCCGCGGCGGGCGCCAAGGTCGCCAAGCACATGGGGCGCTCGGTGTCCTCGTCCTCCGGCAGCGCCGAAGTGCTGGAGGCGCTCGGCGCCAATATCGGCCTGACGCCGGCGCAGACCGGCCAGGCGCTCGACCAGCTCGGCCTGGGCTTCATGTTCGCGCCGGCGCACCACGCGGCGATGAAACACGCTGCGCCGGTGAGGAAGGAGCTCGGCGTGCGCACCATCTTCAACATTCTCGGGCCGCTCACCAACCCTGCGGGCGCGAAAAATCAGGTGCTGGGCGTGTTCCATTCGGATCTGGTCGGCATCCAGGTGCGGGTGCTGCAGCGCTTGGGCGCGCGCCACGTGATGGTGGTCTATGGTCTCGACGGCCTGGACGAGATTTCCATCTCGGGCGAAACCATGATCGGCGAGCTGGCGAAGGGCGAGATCAACGAGTCCATCTTCCATCCGTCGCATCTCGGCCTCGAGCTCTTCGATCGTCGCTCGATCCAGGTCAATACGGTAGAGGAGTCGAAGGCCATGATCCTCGCGGCGCTGGAAAACCAGCCCGGGCCGGCGCACAACATTGTGGCCCTCAACGCCGGCGCGGCAATCTACGTCGCCGGCGTCGCGCCGAGCTTCAAGGCCGGCGTCGAGCGCGCGCAAGCCGCGATCAAGAGTGGCGCGGCGAAGCAAAAGCTCGAGGACTATGTCGCCTTCACTCACAAGTTGAAGGCGTGACCATCCTCGATCGCATCCTGGAAGTGAAGCGCGGAGAGGTCGCGGCCGCCAAGGCGCGCCTGCCGCAGGCCGAACTCGAAGCGCGTGCTCGCGCCGCGCCGCGGCCGCGCGCCTTCGTTGCCGCGCTGCGGAAGATGCGCCCGGCCGTCATCGCGGAGATCAAGCGGGCAAGCCCATCGAAAGGTCTCCTTCGTCCTCAATTTAGTCCCGCGGATATTGCAAGAAGCTATGAAAAATGCGGCGCCGCATGCATGTCAGTGCTTACTGACGAACAGTTCTTCCAAGGATCGTCCGAGCACCTGGTCCAGGCGCGGGAGGCCTGCGCGCTGCCGGCGCTACGCAAGGACTTCGTCATCGATTCGTACCAGGTGCTCGAATCGCGCGCACTCGGCGCGGATTGCATCCTGCTGATCGCGGCCTGTCTCGCCGAGGCGCAGATGGTGGCGCTAGAGGCGCTGGCGCAGGACCTCGGCATGGCGGTACTGGTGGAAGTGCACGACGCCGCCGAACTCGAGGCCGCGCTTGCCTTGCGCACGCCGCTCATCGGCATCAACAACCGCAACCTGCACAGCTTCGAGACGCGCCTGGAAACGACCCTCGACCTGCTGCCGCGCATCCCCGCGGATCGCATCGTCGTCACCGAGAGCGGCATCGCTTCGAGCGCGGATGTGGCGCGCCTGCGCGGCCGAGGCGTCAATACCTTCCTGGTTGGAGAAGCCTTCATGCGCGCGCCGGATCCCGGAAAGGCGCTGCAGCAGCTGTTCGCGGCGTGAGCGGACTCGCCAAGGCGGTCGAGCTGTTCCTGTCCGGCCGGCTGGAGGAGGCTCGGCGCGCGTGCCAGCGGGCGTTGAAGCTGCGCGCCGATCTGGTCGAAGCGCACGCCCTGCTTGCCGAGATCTATCGCCGCCTGGGCGATGCGCCGCGTGCCCGCGAAGCGATTGAACGCGTGACACGGCTGCGCCCCGACTGGGGCGAGGCGCGCGTGCACCAGGCGGTCGGCGATCTTCTGATCGAGGCCGGCCGGTACGCGGAGGCCGAGGAGCGCTACCGGCGGGCGCTCGACCTCGATCCGGCGCTCCTCGACGCGCGCTTCAACCTGGCCGGCGCACTGTCGGCCCAGGGTAATGGCGCGGCGAGCATCGCCGAATTGCAGGCGCTGCTGGAGCGCGAGCCCCGCGCTGGCGATGCGCGCGAGCGCCTGATGCGCCTGCTGCTGGACGAGCAGCGCTACGACGAGCTGGAGCGATTCTGCCGCGAGGCGATGGTCCTGCACCCGGATTCGCCGCAGTACCCATCGCGCCTGGGAACGGCGCTCTGGCGCCAAGGTCGCGAGGAGGAGGGCCTGCAGGCGTTTCGCGTCGCGGTCGAGCGCGCCGGCGACCCCACGGGCGAGGCGTATGAGGACGCGAAGCTGCAGGAGGCGACCGCGTTGCTCGCGCTCGGTCGCTACGCCGGGGGCTGGCGGGCCTACCGCTGGCGCCATCCCCGCACCCGGCTGCGGCGCGCGCATCCGGAACTGCTGGAAGACCCAGCTGCGGTCGCCGCGGTCGAGGCGCCGCGGCGCATCCGCATCGTGAGCGAGCAGGGGCTCGGCGATGAGCTTTTCTTTCTGCGCTTTGCCGTCGCCCTGCGTGCGCGCGGCCACCGTCTGAGCGTGGACTGCGAGCCCAAGCTCGCCGGTGTCCTCGCTGCGCTGCCGCAGTTGCTGGAGGGGGTGAATTCGCCGGGCGAGCCCGACATCACGCTGTGCTCAGGCGATCTGCCGCTCGCTTCCGGACTGGACATCGCGCCGCCGCTTCCGCTTGCGGTCGACGCCGGGCGCCGTGCGTCCATCGCGGCCCGGCTGCATCAGTTCGGGCCGCCGCCTTACGTCGGCGTCACCTGGCGCTCCGGTTATCTGCCCGACGAGGCAAAGCCCGAGCGCGGCAGCTACCTGATGAAGCATCTTCCCGCCGACCTCATGGGACGCGCCCTTCGCCCGATCGACGCGCGCGTCGTGCTGCTGCAGCGCCGGCCTTCGATTGAAGACGTGCGAATGTTCGAGCGCGGTCTCGGCCGCGGCGTGCTGGATCTCAGCGCGGTCAACGACGAGCTGCCTGACGCACTGGCGCTGCTTTCGCTTCTGGACGAGTACATCGGCGTCAGCAACACGAACATGCACTTGCGTGCCGGGCTGCCCGGCAAGCCGGCGCGGGTCCTTGTCCGCACGCCGACGGAATGGCGCTGGGCTGGCACCGGCGCTGCGTCGGTCTGGTTTCCAGGATTTGAAATCTATCGGCAGTCTAAAGATCATGATTGGCCCTTTGTCCTGGAGCGGCTCGGGCGTGATCTCGGCGCGGTTTATGGTGCGCTGCACCAAAAATAGTGTGGGGTATTTGCAACTCGGGCGCCAATAGCTCGTGCTCCATCCGGGCATTTTCATGGTCGGAGCCTGTGTATTTCGGCACACTGCGGGGGACTTCTCGATTGAGGGGTTGGCGGGGGGCCAATCGGCGCTGCGCCTGATTTAAAACGAGAGGAGCAACGCATGCAGAAGAAACTTCTTACTCTGGCAGTAGCCGGCGCGCTGGGAGCGCCCGGCGTGGCGCTCGCGCAATCGAGCGCCGAGGTCTACGGCACGATCAACATGTCGTTCGGCAATGTGAAGTGGGGCGCATCCACGCAGGGCGCGCCTTCCCTGGCCAAGTGGGACGTCGCGCAACACGCGTCGAACTACGGCGTTCGCGGCCGGGAGAGCATTGGCGGCGGATTGACGGCATGGTTCCAGATCGAGACCAACACCCCGATGGAGCGCTCCGGCAACATCGCCATCACCCCAGCGTCGCGTAACTCCGCGGTCGGTGTGCAGGGCGATTTCGGTAACGTGTTCATCGGCCAGTGGACTTCGCCTTGGGCCGACTTGGACGCGCTGTGGGCGATCGGTACGGTGGGTGGCTGGGGTCCGGTGACCTCGATCATCGGCCGCCGCGAGACCACGGGTACCGCGCCGAACGCGAACTGCGTCAACGTTCCGACCTCCGGTGGCGTGACTCCCGGTACGGCCGGCGGCGCTGTTCCTTGCGACGCTCTCGAAGGCGGTGGCGGAATTGGCCACGCGTTCTGGCGCCGTCTGTCGAACGCGGCGTTCTACCAGTCGCCGGTCGTCAATGGCCTGCAAGCCAAAGTGGCTTACCAGACCAACGAGGGCCGTTCGGTCGCCAACGCGACGCTCGCGTCGGTGGCGTCCAACGCCTCGCTGTGGTCGATCTCGGTGCAGTGGACCGGCATGGGCGGAAACGCTCGCATCGGCGCTGCCTACGACCGTCACACGGAGTTCACCACCAAGGATCGCGCCGATACCGGCATATCCGTCAAGGGTGGTTATAACTTCGGCGTCGTCGACCTGGGCTTGGCTTGGGAGCAGATGACTTATCGGAGCACCTTCGGTGATTGCAAAGGTTCCAACTACGGCGTCGCGTTGGCGTTCCCGGTTGCGACGGGCACCATCCGCGGTTCGTGGTCCGTGGCGGGTGACCTGAACGACCCGGGTTGCTTTGGTGCGGCTGGGGCACAGATCGCGATCAACCCGGCGGGTTCGCTCTCTGGAAACAACGGCGCGACCGAGTTCAACCTCGGCTACGAGCATCGTTTCTCGAAGCGCACGCAGATCGGTGTCGGTTACGCGACGATCCGGAACGATGCGGACGGCGCGCACAACTGGACTGGCCTGCCGCCGAACCAAGGTGGCGCGGTCAACGCACCGGCTCGTGGCTCGTCGATCAGCACCTGGTTCGTCAACATGATTCACCGCTTCTAAGCAGCAAGTCGTTGCAATGCAGACGGGCGCCTTCGGGCGCCCGTTTTTTTTCTGCTAGGCTGTAGAGGTGAAGTTACTCGAGCGCAGCATCATCGAATTCGACCGCGCGTTGCGCGCCGTCGCCGGGGTGGCGGAGGCCGCCCGGCCCTCGCCGGCGGCCGCCGTTGCCGAGGTTGAGTTGAGCGCGGCGGAGCGCGACCACGCCGCGGCATTGATGCGGGTCAACCACGCTGGCGAAGTGTGCGCGCAGGCGCTCTACCAGGGCCAAGCGCTGGCGGCGCGCGATGGCGCGGCGCGCCAGGCGCTGAACCAGGCCGCGCGCGAGGAGCAGGACCATCTCGCGTGGAGCGCCGAGCGGATCCGGGAGCTCGGTGGCACGCCGAGCCTGCTCAATCCGCTGTGGTATGCGGGCTCGCTTGCCATCGGCGCCGCCACCGGCGCGCTCGGCGACCGCTGGAGCCTGGCGTTCCTCGCCGAGACCGAGCGCCAGGTGGAGGCGCATCTTTCAGGTCACCTCGCGCGCCTGCCCGAGGCAGACCGCCGCACGCGCGCGGTCGTCGAGTCGATGCGCGCCGACGAGGCGCGGCACCGCGCCAGCGCGCTGCGCCTCGGCGCGGCGGAGTTGCCGACGCCAGTGCGCGAGGCGATGAAGCTCGCTGCCAAAGTCATGACGACGGTCGCCTACCGGGTCTAGCGTGCTCCGCGTTTTTATCGGCTATGACCGGCAGGAGCCGGTCGCCTACCACGTGCTTGCGCATTCGATTCTTCGACGCTCGTCTATTCCGGTATCGATCGTTCCGCTTAAACGAAAGTTGCTGGGCGAAATGTATACGCGCAAGCGCGGACCGACGGAGTCGACCGAATTCAGTCTGACGCGGTTCCTGGTCCCGGCACTATCAGAGTTCCGCGGCTGGTCGGTATTCATGGACTGCGACATGCTGTGCAAATTGGATTTCGCCGTTGTCGCACGGGAAATACAGCGCCAGTCCAGCAAGGCAGTCCTGGTTTGCAAGCACGACTACCAACCAAGTCGAAGGCGGAAATTCCTGAATCACATACAGACCGTTTACCCGCGAAAGAATTGGTCGAGTTTCATGATCTTCAACAATGCGCGATGCAAGGCACTGACGGCCGACTACGTAAATGCCGCGAGCGGGCTGGATCTGCATCGCTTCAATTGGCTGAAGGACCAGCAAGCCATTGGTAGCCTGCCCATCGCCTGGAACTGGCTGGTCGGCGAGTACAAGCACAATGCCAAGGCGCGGATCATTCATTACACGCTCGGGGGTCCCTGGTTTCCGGAATATCGAAAATGCGACTACGCTGATGAATGGCGTGCCGAGTTGAAACTCCTGCAGGCGGCGGGGTGAGCGCGTGAAGGGCATCGTCATGGCGGGCGGTTCGGGCTCGCGGCTCTACCCGGTGACGCGGGTGGTGTCGAAGCAGCTGCTGCCGGTAT
>DASWEU010000012.1:0-1557 GCA_036394595.1 Burkholderiales bacterium
TGGCGCTGAGCGCGCGGCTATCGGATTCGGCGTTCATGGCGTTTTCAGGAACGGGTAGATGGCGGAGAAATCGTCGTGTGCATGCCCGTCGCGCGCGGCGAGCTGGTAGGTTTCCTTGGCCGCGCTCGTCAGCGGCAGCGCCACCGCGGTTTCCTGCGCGCTCAACGCCGCGAGGTGCAGGTCCTTCTGCATCCATTCGAGCGGAAACTCGGGCGCGTAATCGCCGTGCTGGATCTTTTCGCGCTTGGTCGCGAGGTACGGCGCGACCAGCGGCGTGCCCATGAGGAAATCGAACAGCCTCTCCTGGGAGATGCCGAGCGCCTCGCCCAGCACCAGGCCTTCGGCGAACGCCGCCATCGAGGAGGCGAGCAGCAGGTTGTTGACCATCTTGAGCGCCGCGCCCATGCCGTGGCCGCCGACGTGCACGGTCCGGCTGCCCATCGCGCGCAACCAGGGACCGCTTGCCTCCACGTCCGCGGCATTGCCGCCGACGAAGAACACGAGTTCGCCTTTAGCCGCCGGCACGCGCGAGCCGGCGACCGGCGCATCGAGAAAGCGCAGCTTCCGCGCCTGCGCCGCCGACGCCATCTCGCGGGAGAACGACGGGTTCACCGTGCTGCAGTCGATCCATAGCGCGCCCGGGCGCAGCCGGTCGAGGAACCCGTCCTGGCCGAGCGCCGCTTCGCGCACCGCCGCCGGATGGGCGAGCATCGTGAAGAGGATGTCGACCTGCTCGGCGAGCGCCGCCGGCGTGTCGGCCCAAAGCGCTCCCTTGCTTGCCAGCGACGCGGCTTTTTCCCGGCTGCGGTTGTAGACCACCAGCGGGACGCCAGTCTTCTGAAGGTTTGCCGCCATCCGGCTGCCCATGGCGCCGAGTCCAACGAATCCGATTTTCATGGCGCCAGTTTTCCAGCCGCGCGTGGCCCCGCGGTGTCAGTCCGATTACACGTGTAACTCGCGCGACACACCGCGTTAATCGCCCCTGCCTAGCCTGAACGCATGAAACCCAGCCTGAAGACTCCGAGCGGCCTGCACCCTGACGCAACGCGCGACCTCACCGGCGCGCTGAACCTGCTGCTCGCCGATCTGTTCGCCCTGTACTTCAAGACCAAGAACTTCCACTGGCACCTGTCGGGGCCGCACTTCCGCGATTACCACCTGCTGCTCGATGAGCAGGCTGGCCAGATCTTCGCCATCACTGACACGGTCGCCGAGCGCGTGCGCAAGATCGGCGGCGGCACGCTGCGCTCGATCGGCCATGTCGGGCGCCTGCAGCGCGTGCTGGACAACGACGCCGACTATGTGACGCCGCTCGACATGCTGGCCGAGCTGCGCGAGGACAACGCGCAGCTCGCGGTGCGCATGCGCGAGACGCATGGCCTGTGCGAAGAGCACGGCGACGTCGCCAGCGCGAGCCTGCTCGAGGTCTGGATCGACGAGGCCGAAACACGCGTCTGGTTCCTGTTCGAGGCCACTCGTCCTACAAAGGAATAGCCAATGCAACTCGACGTGAATGGGGAAGTGCGCAGCTTCGACGCCCGGCCCGACACGCCGCTG
>DASWEU010000013.1:0-3767 GCA_036394595.1 Burkholderiales bacterium
CGCGTGCTCGAGTTCTTCAAGAGCTTTCTGTTGCTGGAACTGCTCAAAGGCATGGCGCTGACGGGGCGCCACCTGTTCGCGCGCAAGATCACCGTGCAGTTCCCGGAGGAGAAGACGCCGATCAGCCCGCGCTTTCGCGGCCTGCACGCGCTGCGCCGCTATCCCAACGGCGAGGAACGCTGCATCGCCTGCAAGCTGTGCGAGGCGGTGTGCCCGGCGCTCGCCATCCACATCGAGTCCGAGAGCCGCGCCGACGGCACGCGCCGCACCACGCGCTACGACATCGACCTGGTGAAGTGCATCTTCTGCGGCTTCTGCGAGGAAGCCTGCCCGGTCGACGCCATCGTCGAGACGCGCATCCTCGAGTACCACGGCGAGAAGCGCGGCGACCTGTACTACACCAAGCCCATGCTGCTCGCGGTCGGCGACCGCTACGAAGAGCAGATCGCCCGCGACCGGGCGGCCGACGCCCCCTACCGCTGAGCGACCCCGGACCATGATCGAATCCGCGATCTTCTACGTCTTCGCGGCGGTGCTCCTGCTGGCCGGGCTGCGCGTCATCACCGCGCGCAACCCGGTGCACGGCGCGCTCTGGCTGGTGCTCGCCTTCTTCACCGCCGCCGCCCTCTGGCTGCTGCTGCGCGCCGAGTTCCTCGCCATCGCGCTGGTGGTGGTGTACGTCGGCGCAGTGATGGTGCTGTTCCTGTTCGTGGTGATGATGCTCGACATCAACATCGAGCGGGTGCGCGAGGGGTTCTGGCGCAACCTGCCGCTGGCGCTGGTGGTGGGCGTGATCCTGGTGTGGGAGATGATCACCGTGGTCGCCTATCGCTACTGGGGCGCCGGCACGCCGGCCGAGCCGCCGCCCGGCTACAGCAACACCAAGGCGCTCGGCCGGGTGCTGTACACCGACTACGGCTACGCCTTCGAGATCGCGGCCGTGATCCTGCTGGTGGCGATCATCGCCGCCATCGCGCTCACGCTGCGCCGGCGCAAGGACACGCGCGCGCAGGACCCGTCCTCGCAGGTGCGGGCGCGGCGCGCCGACCGCGTGCGCCTGGTCTCCATGCCTTCGGAGAAGGAATGAGCCTTCCCCATTACCTGACGCTGGGCGCGGTGCTGTTCGCCATCAGCGTGGTCGGCATCTTCCTCAATCGCCGCAACCTGATCGTGCTGCTGATGGCGATCGAGCTGATGCTGCTCGCCGTCAACCTGAACTTCATCGCCTTCTCGCATTTCCTCGGCAACCTGGCGGGGCAGGTGTTCGTGTTCTTCATTCTCACCGTCGCCGCCGCGGAGTCGGCGATCGGCCTCGCCATCCTGGTGGTGCTGTTCCGCAACCTGTCCACCATCGACGTCGAAGACCTCGACTCCCTCAAGGGCTGATGAAAGAACTGGCCCGTATATGAAAGAGCTTTCAATTTTCGCCGCCTTCGCTCCATTGGTCGGCGCCCTGATCGCCGGCCTGGGCGGCGCGCGCATCGGCCGCACCAACGCCCACACCGCCGCCATCTTCTCGGTGCTGCTGTCGTTCCTGTGCTCCTGCGTCATCCTGTCCGGCGTGCTGGGCGGGGAAGGATTCAACGGCACCATCTACACTTGGGCGTCGAGCGGCGGCACGCGCCTCGAAGTCGGCTTCCTGATCGACCGCTTGTCGGCGCTGATGATGGTGGTGGTGACCTTCGTCTCGCTGATGGTGCACGTCTACACCATCGGCTACATGGCCGGCGACCCGGGCTACCAGCGCTTCTTCAGCTACATCTCGCTGTTCACCTTCTCGATGATGATGCTGGTAATGGCCAACAATTTCCTGCAGCTGTTTTTCGGCTGGGAGGCGGTGGGCCTGGTGTCCTACTTGCTGATCGGCTTCTGGTATACACGCGAGAGCGCGATCCGCGCCAACCTCAAGGCCTTTCTCGTCAACCGCGTTGGCGACCTCGGCTTCCTGCTCGGTATCGCCCTGGTGCTGGCCTGCTTCGGCACGCTGGACTATGGCCTGGTTTTTTCGAAAGCAAGTTCTTTATCCGAAAAAACCATCGAAATACTTCCAGGCACCTCGTGGTCCACGCTTACCGTGATCTGCATTTGCCTGTTCATCGGCGCCATGGGCAAGAGCGCGCAGTTTCCGCTGCACGTCTGGCTGCCCGACTCGATGGAAGGCCCGACGCCGATCTCGGCCCTGATCCACGCCGCGACCATGGTGACCGCGGGCATCTTCATGGTGGCGCGCATGTCGCCGCTCTACGAGCTGTCGCCGACGGCGCTGTCGGTGGTGCTGGCGATCGGCGCCATCACCGCCTTCTCCATGGCGCTGGTGGCGCTGACGCAGTACGACATCAAGCGCGTGGTGGCCTACTCGACGCTGTCGCAGCTCGGCTACATGACCGCGGCGCTCGGCGCCACCGCCTATTCGGCGGCCATGTTCCACCTCATGACGCACGCCTTTTTCAAGGCGGTGCTGTTCCTCGCCGCCGGCTCGGTGATCGTGGCGCTGCACCATGAGCAGGACATGCGGCGCATGGGCGGGCTGCGCCGCTACATGCCGATCACGTACTGGACCCTGCTGATCGGCGCCATCTCCTCGGCGGGCATTCCGGGCTTCGCCGGCTTCTTCTCCAAGGACGCGATCATCGAGGCGGTGCACCGCTCGAGTACGCCGGGGGCGGGCATCGCCTATCTCCTGGTGCTGGTGACGGTGTTCGTCACCGCCACCTATACCTTCCGTCTGGTGTTCATGGCCTTCCATGGCAAGCCGCGCTTCGATGTGGCGCACCCGCCGCACGAGTCGCCGACGGTGATCACGCTGCCCCTGGTCCTGCTCGCCATCCCGTCGGTGGGGGCGGGCTGGCTGGTCGGCGAAGTGGTCTACGGCGACTATTTCGACGGCGCGCTGCCGGCGCCCAAGGGCGACTACGACGGCCTGTGGCACTTCATGCTGCATGGTTTCCAGTCGGTGCCGTTCTGGCTGGCGGCGGCGGGCATCCTTACCGCCTGGCAGCTCTACCTGCGGCGCCCGGCATTGCCGGCGCGCGTCGCCGCCTTCTTCGGGCCGCTGTATGCCCTGGTCGAGCGCAAGTATGGATTCGACGAGTTGTATGCGTGGCTGTTCGCGGGCGGCGCGCGCGCGCTCGGCAAGGGCTTCTGGAAGGGCGGCGACCAGACGGTGATCGACGGGCTGATGGTGAACGGCTCGGCGCGCGTGGTCGGCTGGTTCTCCTCCGTGATGCGCCTGTTCCAGACCGGCTTTGTCTACCAGTACGCCTTCACCATGCTGATCGGCGTGGCGATCCTTGCCTTCTGGTTCTTAAGAAAATAAATGCTTTTATCGCTGGCCATCTGGATCCCGATTGCCGCCGGCCTCGCGGTGCTGGCCTGCGGCGACGCCCGGCGCGTCACGCGCTGGGTCGCGCTTGCCGGCGCCATCGCCGGCTTCCTGGTCACCCTGCCGCTCTATACGCACTTCAACAACGCCGACCCCGGTTTCCAGTTCGTGCAGCTCGCGCCCTGGATCGAGCGCTTCCACATCAACTATCACCTCGGCGTCGACGGCATTTCGGTGCTGTTCGTGCTGCTCAACAGCTTCATCACCATCCTGGTGGTGGTGGCCGGCTGGACGGTGATCGAGACGCGCGTGGCGCAGTATTTCGCCGCTTTCCTCATCATGTCGGGCCTGCTCAACGGCGTGTTCGCTGCGCTCGACGCCGTTCTGTTCTACGTCTTCTTCGAGGCGACGCTGATCCCGATGTTCATCATCATCGGCGTCTGGG
>DASWEU010000014.1:0-1726 GCA_036394595.1 Burkholderiales bacterium
GCGGGCAATGGGCATCAAGGGCGTTCGCGTGGAGGCGCCGCAGGACCTGCACGCTGCCGTTCAGGAAGTGCTCCAGCACGACGGGCCTGCGCTTCTCGACGTCGTCACTGCTCGCCAGGAGCTGGTGATGCCGCCGACGACAACCTTCGACGAGGCGCACGCGTTCGGCATGTTCATGCTCAAAGCAGTGCTCGATGGGCGGGCAAGCGAGCTCATCGACCTGGCGAAGGTGAACCTGACGCGTTAGGGCCCGAACATGAACACGATCGCCATTCCTGCACCCAGGCTGCCCGCAGCGAGCGGCTTCCACGCGGCGTTTGTCGTCGCCTGGGCGTTCTGCCTCCTGTTCTACTTCATGGAGTACGTGGTGCGCTCCGCGCCGAGCGTCATGCTGCCGGAGCTCACCTCGGCGTTCGGCCTGACGACGGTGGGGCTGAGCTCGCTGGTCGGGCTGTACTACTACAGCTACGCGCTGTTCGCCGTCATTGCCGGCGCCGCGGTCGACCGCTGGGGCGCCAAATACGTGATGGCCGTCGGTGTGCTGATCCTCGCGATCGGCACCGCGATGTTCGGCGTGAGCGTGAGCTGGATTGCGGGCGTCGGGCGGCTCCTGCAGGGCGCCGGCGCCGCCTTCGCGTTCATCGGCGCCGTCTATCTCGCCGCCCATGGCCTGCCGGCGCGGTATCTGGCGACCGCGATCGGCTTCACCCAATGCCTCGGCATGCTCGGCGGGGCAGCCGGCCAGTTCGCTGCCGCGCCGCTGATTCACGGACCGATCGCCTGGCAGCAATTCTGGCTTTATTCGGGCGTGGTGATCCTGGTGATCGCCGTCGCAATGTTCATCGCTACGCCGCGTGAAGATCGATCGCAGGGCGCGAAAGCGAGCCTCTGGAGCACGTTTGCGCCTTACAAGACCGTGCTCACGAACCCGCAGTCCTACCTGTGCGGCCTGTGCGCGGGCCTGCTCTTCCTGCCCACCACGGTCGGCGCCATGACCTGGGGTGTGTCGTTGCTGGAGCACGGCTGGCATCTCGACTACACGCACGCGGTCGATCGTGCGGCATCGGTCGCGATAGGTTGGGTGTTTGGCTGTCCGATCCTGGGTTACCTCGCGGACCACATCGGACGGCGCAAGCCGGTCGTGTTCGCCGGAGCGGCGTTGATGCTGGCAGCGATGCTCGGGATCAACTATCTGCCGCCCGAGACTTTTCCTCCGTATGTCCTCGGCTTGCTGCTCGGCCTCGGATCCGGCGCTGCGATGATCCCCTATTCGACCATCAAGGAGGTGAATCCGGATTACGCGAAGGGCAGTGCCACGGGCGCGATGAACTTCCTGGTCTTTGTCCTGAGCGCAGTCGTAGGGCCAGCCTTCGGCTGGTCGCTGCAGAAGCTGGCGGGCGGCGCGGCGCTTTCACTGGATGTGTTCGTGAAGGCCGACAGCGTCTTTGTCGCCGCGATCGTGGTTGCCGCAATCCTCGCGCTCTTCCTCAAGGAAACCGGCTCGGCGGCGCACAAAGCGCACTGACCGAAGATGCTCGCCGGGCTTGTCACCTTTCGCTGCAGCGAGCTCGCGCTCGCGCGCGGCCTGCGCGGCGCGGCGGCGGTCGTGCTCCCGCTCGTCGTCGGCGCGGCCACCGGCCACCTCCAGTACGGCGGGTACATGGCGCTCGGCGCGCTTCCCGCCGGCTTCGCCTCCTTCCAAGGCGAGACGCGGAGCCGCGTGGCA
>DASWEU010000015.1:0-6989 GCA_036394595.1 Burkholderiales bacterium
GCCACGGCAAGAAGGGTGGCCTCTTCACGCACCACACGCTCACCTACGTGCGGCCCGGCTGATGGAGCACGAGGAGATCCGGCAGGCGGTGCGCCGCTACGCGGCCGAGCAGCTCGCCCCCCACGCGGCGCGCTGGGACCGCGACAAGGAATTCCCGCGCGAGGCGCTGAAGGGCCTCGCCGCCATGGGGCTCTACGGCGTCGCCATCCCGGAGCAATGGGGTGGCGCGGGACTCGACTACACCGCGCTCGCCATCGCCTGCGAGGAGATCGCGGCCGGCGATTGCTCTACCGCCACCATCATCGCCGTCAACAATCTCGTTTGCGGCATCGTGGCCGGCTATGGCAACGACGCACAAAAGGTGAAATTTCTAAAAGGTCTCTCCCAGGGAAAGATGCTGGGCGCTTTCGCTCTCACCGAGCCTGAGGTCGGCTCCGATGCTTCCGCAATCACGACGCGCGCCGAGCGCAAGGGCGGGCACTACCTCATCAACGGGGTCAAGCAGTTCATCACCTCGGGCAAGAACGCCGATCTCACCGTGGTCTTCGCCGTCACCGACAAGGGTGCGGGGAAAAAGGGCATCAGCGCGTTCCTGGTTGGCACCTCGACGCCGGGCTACAAGGTCGCGCGCATCGAGGAGAAGACCGGCCAGCGTGCTTCCGATACGGCGCAGATCGTCTTTGAGAATTGCAAGACAGAGCAACTTCTCGGCACGGAAGGCCAGGGCTACCGGATTGCGCTCGCCAACCTGGAGTCAGGCCGGATTAACGTCGCGGCGCAGGCCACCGGCGTAGCGCGCGCCGCGCTCGAGGCCGCCCTTGCCTATGCGCGCGAGCGTCGCAGCATGGGCAAGCCGCTGATCGGGCATCAGGCGGTGAATTTCCGGCTGGCCGAGATGGCCACCCAGATCGAGGCCGCGCGCCAGCTCTACCTGCACGCCGCGGCGCTGCGAGATGCCGGCCGGCCCTGCCTCAAGGAAGCCTCGATGGCAAAGCTGTTCGCCTCGGAGATGGCCGAGCACGTTTGTTCCGACGCCATCCAGATCCATGGCGGCTACGGCTATGTCAGCGACTTTCCCGTCGAGCGCATGTGGCGCGATGTGCGAGTCACCAAGATCTACGAAGGCGCGAATGACATTCAGAGGATGGTCATTGGCCGCGCGCTGGAGGAAGGGTGATCAAAAGTCGTCTCAATACCCGTTCCGCGGAGTTCCGCGCCAACGCCGAGCGCATGAAATCGCTGGTCGCCGACCTGAAGGAAAAGGTCGAGACCGTCTCCCGCGGCGGCGACCAAGCGGCGCGCGACAAGCACACCGGGCGTGGCAAGATGCTGCCGCGCGAGCGCGTGCGCAACCTGCTCGACCCCGGTTCGCCTTTCCTCGAGATCGGGCAGCTCGCCGCCTGGGGCATGTACGGCGGCGACGTGCATTCGGCCTCGATCATCTGCGGCGTCGGGCGCGTGTCGGGGCGCGAATGCGTGGTGGTGGCCAACGACGCCACCATCAAGGGCGGCACCTACTATCCGATGACGGTGAAGAAGCACCTGCGCGCGCAGGAAATCGCGGCGCAGAACCGCCTGCCCTGCATCTACCTGGTCGATTCGGGCGGCGGCTACCTGCCCGAGCAGGACAACGTGTTTCCCGACCGCGAGCACTTCGGCCGCATCTTCTTCAACATCGCCAACCTGTCGTCGGCCGGCATCCCGCAGATCGCCTGCGTGATGGGCTCGTGCACCGCCGGCGGCGCCTACGTGCCGGCGATGTCGGACGAATCGATCATCGTCAAGGGACAGGGCACCATCTTCCTCGGCGGCCCGCCGCTGGTGAAAGCAGCCATCGGCGAGGTGGTGACGCCCGAGGAGCTGGGCGGCGCCGAGGTTCATACGCGGGTGTCCGGCGTGGCTGACCATTACGCCCTGGACGACGCGCATGCGCTTTCCCTGGTTCGTAAAATCATTTCGAATCTGAATTTTCGAAAGAATATTTCCACTGAAGTGAGGCAACCCAGAGAACCCCTTTACCCGGCCGAGGATCTGTACGGCGTCATCCCGTCCGACCCGCGCAAGCCCTACGACGTGCGCGAAGTCATTGCGCGCGTCGTCGATGGCTCGGAGCTCGACGAGTTCAAGCAGAACTACGGCACGACGCTGGTCACCGGCTTCGCCCACCTGCACGGCTACCCGGTCGCGATCCTCGCCAACAACGGCATCCTCTTCTCCGAGTCCTCGCTCAAGGCGACGCATTTCATCGAGCTGGCGGCGCAGCGCGGCATCCCGCTGCTGTTCCTGCAGAACATCACCGGCTACATGGTGGGCAAGAAAGTCGAGGCCGGCGGCATTGCCAAGGACGGCGCCAAGATGGTGACCGCGGTGGCGACCGCGAAAGTGCCGAAGTTCACCATGATCCTCGGCGGCTCCTTCGGCGCCGGCAACTATGGCATGTGCGGCCGCGCCTATTCGCCGCGCTTCCTCTGGATGTGGCCGAACGCGCGTATCTCGATCATGGGGGGCGAGACGGCCGCCAGCGTCCTCGCCACCGTGCGCGGGAATTTCAAGTCGAAGGAGGACGAGGAGGCGTTCAAGCATCCGATCCGCGAGCAATACGAGCGCCAGGGCCACCCTTACTACGCCAGCGCACGCCTGTGGGATGACGGCGTGGTCGACCCTGCCGATACGCGCCGCCTGCTGGGCCTCGCCATTTCGGCCTCACTCAACGCCCCGGTCGAAGAGACGAAGTTCGGCGTCTTCAGGATGTGACGATGCTCCTCGTCGACAAGAAGGACGGCGTGGCGCGCGTCACTCTCAACCGCCCGGATGTGCGCAATGCTTTTGATGACGCGTCGATTTCTCGACTCACGAAAACCTTCCAGGAGATTGAGAAGGACAACTCCGTTCGCGTTCTGGTGCTCGCCGGCAACGGCCCGGCCTTCTGCGCCGGCGCGGACCTCAACTGGATGAAGCGCATGGCGGGCTACGGCTACGAGCAGAACCTCGCCGATGCCCGGGCGCTGGCCGACATGCTTGCGGCGCTTGACCGCATGCCCAAGCCGACCATCGCCCGCGTGCACGGTGCGGCATTCGCCGGCGGTACCGGCCTGGTGGCAGCCTGCGATATCGCGGTGGGCACGCCCGAGGCGAAATTCTGCTTCTCGGAAGCGAAGCTCGGCCTCTCGCCCGCCACCATCAGCCCGCACGTCATTCGCGCCATCGGCGAACGCGCCGCGCGGCGCTATTTCCTGACGGCCGAGGTATTTGATGCCGCCGAAGCGGAGCGCATCGGATTGTTGTCCGCAGTTGTTCCTTCCCAGGAACTGGATGCTTCTATTGATGAAATGGTGAAGCATCTCCTGGCGGGAGGCCCGCAGGCGATGAAGCAGATCAAGGAACTCATCCGGGCGGTCGCCTCCCGCCCGCTCGACGACGCGATGATCGCGGACACCGCCAGGCGCATCGCCGAGATCCGCGTCTCCGCCGAAGGCCGGGAAGGCATCGCCTCCTTCCTGGAGAAGCGCAAGGCATCCTGGTGTTCAAGAAAATCCTGATCGCCAACCGCGGCGAAATCGCCTGCCGGGTGATGCGCAGCGCACGCCGGCTCGGCATTCGCACCGTCGCCGTCTACGCGGATGCCGATCGCGACGCGCTGCACGTCAGGACGGCGGACGAGGCGATGCGCATCGAAGGCTATCTCGACATTGAATCGGTGCTCGCCGCGACGCGTGCAGCGGGCGCCGAGGCGATCCACCCCGGCTACGGCTTTCTATCGGAGAACGAGGACTTCGCCGCCGCCTGCCAGAAGGCGGGGGTCGTGTTCATCGGCCCGAGCGCCGCGGCCATCGCCGCCATGGGAGACAAGGCGGCGGCCAAGCGCCTGATGGAGAAGGCCGGCGTGCCGCTGGTGCCGGGCTACCACGGTGAAGGACAGGAGCCGGCGCTGCTCGAGAAGGAAGCCGCACGCATCGGCTTCCCGGTGCTGATCAAGCCCTCCGCGGGCGGCGGCGGCAAGGGCATGAGGATCGTTGCAGACAGCTCCGCTTTTTCCCGTGAACTCGAAGCTTCGAAACGGGAGGCTAAATCGGCCTTCGGCGACGACCGCGTGCTCATCGAGCGCTACCTCGAGCGCCCGCGCCATATCGAGATCCAGGTGTTCGGCGATACCCGCGGCAACGTGGTGCATCTTTTCGAGCGCGACTGCTCGGTGCAGCGCCGCCACCAGAAAGTGCTCGAAGAGGCTCCGGCGCCAGGCCTGGACGCCAAAAAACGCAACGAAATGGGAAAAGCGGCAGTGGCGGCGGCGCGCGCCATCCAATACACCGGCGCCGGCACGGTGGAGTTCATCGCCGAGCAGAGCGGGCACTTCTACTTCATGGAAATGAACACTCGATTGCAGGTCGAGCACCCGGTCACCGAGATGATCACCGGCCTCGATCTGGTGGAGTGGCAGCTGCGAGTGGCGGCCGGAGAAAATCTGCCGTTGAAGCAGGGCGAGCTGGCGATCTCCGGCCACGCCGTCGAGGCGCGCATCTACGCCGAAGACCCGGCGCGCGACTTCCTGCCGGCGACCGGGCGCATTGTCCATCTGGCTTTTCCGGAAGGAAATGCGAATACCAGGATCGATGCCGGCGTCGAGACTGGCGACGAGATCAGCCCGTGGTACGACCCGATGATCGCCAAGGTGATCGTGCACGGCGGCGACCGGCCCGAGGCGCTTGCGCGCCTGCGCGCGGCGCTGGCCGAGACGCAGATCGCGGGCCTCGCCACCAATGTCGAGTTCCTTGGGCGCCTCGTGGCGAGCCGCGCCTTCGCGGCGGCCGAGCTCGACACCGGCCTGATCGAGCGCAGCCGCGACGAACTGTTTTCCCGGCGAGAGACCAGCATCAGGCTGCTTGCCGCAGCCGCATTTGCCGAGCTGGCGGACGAGGAGCGCGAGGCTGAGCGCCGCGCCGCCGCTTCGAGTGACCCGCATTCGCCCTGGGACCGCGTCGACGGCTGGCGGCTCAACCAGGAGTCGCACCACGACTTCCACTTTCTCGACGGCGACGCCGAGCATCGGGTGCGCATCCGCTTCGGCGAGGCAGGCCTCGCACTGGAAATCGGCGGGCGCGCGTACGCGCTCGAAGGCAAGACGCTTGCCGACGGCCTGCTGCAGGTGCGGCTCGACGGCGCCTCGTTCCATGCGCGGGCGGTGCGCGCCGGGTCGGAGTGGCATGTCTTCTGCGACGGCGCCGCCCGACGGCTGTCGCTCAAGCCCGTCCTCGCCACTGCCACCGAGGACACGCGTGCGGGCTCGCTCGCCGCGCCGATGCCCGGCCGGATCGTCCAGGTGATGGCGAAGGCGGGTGCTCGGGTGGCGAAGGGCGACGCGCTTCTGGTGCTCGAGGCGATGAAGATGGAGCACACCATCACGGCGCCGGCAGACGGCGTGGTGAAGGAAATCCACTACGCCGCGGGCGACCAGGTGCTCGAGGGCGCGGAGCTCGTCAGCCTTGAATGACCGGGTGAAAATCGTCGAAGTCGGCCCGCGCGACGGCCTGCAGAACGAGCCGCGCGAAGTGCCCACTGCCGTGAAGGTGGAGCTGATCGAGCAGCTGGCAGACGCCGGGCTGCCGGCGGTCGAAGCGACGGCCTTCGTCTCGCCCAAGTGGATTCCGCAGATGGCGGACCACACCGAGGTGCTCGAGCGCATCCGCCGCAAGCCGGGGGTGTCCTATCCCGTGCTTACGCCCAACCTCAAGGGCTTCGAGGCGGCGCGCGCCGCCGGCGCCACCGAAGTCGCGGTGTTCGGCGCGGCCTCGGAGGCCTTCTCGAAGAAGAACATCAACTGCTCGATCGCGGAATCGATGGACCGCTTTCGCCCTTTGATAGAAATTGCTTTAAAGGAAAAGATCAAAGTCAGGGGATACGTCTCCTGTGTCCTGGGCTGCCCCTACCAAGGCGACGTGAAGCCCGCGGCGGTGGCCGCGGTTGCCGGCGCCCTGCATGACATGGGCTGCTACGAAGTGTCGCTCGGCGACACCATCGGCGTCGGCACGCCGGGCCGCACCAAGGCCATGATCGAGGCCTGCGCGCAGCGCGTACCGCTCGCGCAGCTCGCCGGCCACTACCACGACACCTATGGCCAGGCGCTGGCGAACATCTACGCCTCGCTGGAAGCCGGAATCCGGACCTTCGACGCCTCGGTGGCGGGCCTCGGCGGCTGCCCCTATGCCGCCGGCGCCTCGGGCAACGTCGCGACCGAGGACGTCGTGTACCTGCTGAACGGCCTCGGCCTGAAGAGCGGCGTCGATCTCGCGAAGCTGGTCGCCATTGGGCGCTGGATCTGCTCCGCGCTCGGCCGCGAGCCGTCCTCGAAGGTCAACAAGGCCTTCAAATGAAATCGCCTTGCATCAAGGTCTGCGAGATGAGCCCGGAGCACGGGCTCTGCACCGGCTGCGGGCGCACGCTCGACGAGATCGCGCGCTGGGGCGCCATGAACGACGCCGAGCGCGAATTGATTCTCTCCGTACTTGAAAAAAGAAAATCAGATATTGCCGAAATCGCCATGCCTCCCCTTGCCTGAGGCGAAGCGCGCCGCGCCCGCGGCGCCCTCGGCCTTGAACGCCGGCAGGCCGTTGTACCACTCCTTGCGCATCGCCTCGCGCAGCGAGAGCCCTTGCTGCGCGTAGGCCGAGCGCCGGTCGGCGCGCATGCAGGCCTGCGGGAAGCGCGCGATCTCGTGCGCCATCGCCTCGGCGAAGGCGCGCGAGCCGCCGTCGGCCACCACGTGCTCGCAGGCGCCGATGCGCAGCGCCTCCTCGGCCGG
Organism: Burkholderiales bacterium; assembly: GCA_036394595.1. Classification (GTDB taxonomy): domain Bacteria; phylum Pseudomonadota; class Gammaproteobacteria; order Burkholderiales; family SG8-39; genus SCGC-AG-212-J23. Next base: position 6,797 of record DASWEU010000015.1, read on the forward strand.
CACCTTGCGCCCGGTGAGGATGATCTCCATCGCGCGCCCCATGCCGACGATGCGCGGCAGGCGCACCGTACCGCCGTCGATCAGCGGCACGCCCCAGCGGCGGCAGTAGACGCCGAAGTAGGCGGATTTTTCCATTACCCGCACGTCGCACCACAGCGCCAGCTCGAAGCCGCCCGCCACGGCGGGGCCCCCC
>DASWEU010000016.1:0-3367 GCA_036394595.1 Burkholderiales bacterium
CGCTCGCTTCTGCGAGGTCGTGCTCGGCAACCGATCGCTCGCCACGGACCCGCGCTTTGCCAGCAGCCCGGCGCGCCTCGCGCATCGCGAGGCGCTGCATGCGGAGATCGAGCGCGTGTTTTCCCGGCTGAGCGCTGCGCAGGCGGTCGAACGGCTGGAAACGGCCGACATCGCCAATGCAAGGCTGAACGACATGCAGGAGTTCTGGGGCCATCCCCAGCTCAAGGCCCGCTCGCGCTGGGCGCAAGTGGACACGCCCGGGGGCACGATCGATGCGCTCAGACCACCGTTCAACCTCTCGGGATTCGAGCCCAGAATGGGTGCGGTCCCCGCGCTGGGTGAGCACACGCAAGCGCTTCTTGCGGAGCTTGGGTACGGCGCGGAAGAAATCGCAGCCCTCGCGGCCGAGGGCGTGATCTAGGGATCCCGACTACTACGGGCGGGCGCGGCCCGTCTCGATGTTGGCGGCGCGGGCGAGGTCGCGATGCACGCGAGCCACGCGCTCCACTTCGCCCTTGGCGGGGAAGCGCTCGTAGAAGCCTTCCTCGCGGAACTGCTTGGCCATTTCCGACCAAGGCGCCAGGCGCTGCTCCCAGCGCGCCACGCGCCCGGCTTCGGGCTCGCTGTCGTCCCGCGCGAGGTCGGCGCACACGCGCACCATCGCCTTGATGGTCACCGGCTTCGTGACCATGAAGTTCTCCTTGCCCCAGACGGCCTCGCCGAACACGGCCCGTGCCGCCTTGAAGAAGTCGCGGATGATGCCGTAGTAGCGCGGCACTTCCTTCGAGCTGCCGCCCGCGAGCTGGATGGAGCGCCAGCGGCCGCGCACCCAGCGGTGCAGCTCGTTGAAGAGCTCTGCCTGCAGCACCCACTTGTCGCGCTGGCTGCGGCCGCCGAGGCGGTTGATGCGATAGCGTAATGGGCTGTCGCCTTCGCTGTAGAGCTTCTCGACCAGGCGCGCGGCGAACTTGCGGTCCGGCGCGGCGAAAGAGACGCGATCGTAGAGGTCGACGAGGTGGCTCTTGTTGATGCGCGTCGGCGTCGAGTTGATGATGACGAACATCTCGGTGGCGAAATCTTCGCTGCGTCCATCGAAGATGATGCACGGCACGTTGATCGTCGCGGCATCGTCGGGCCGCTCCTGCATGTAGAAGTAGAGCGCCGCCAGCCGGTGCTGGCCGTCGATGATCAGGTACTTGGCGCCCGGCTCCGAGACCGTGCCGGACGCGCCACCGTCGCCCGAGCGGAAATTGAGCCGCTCCGAGGTAAACAGCAGCACCGTGCCAGGGATCGGCGGCTGCGAGACGGCGGTCTCGTAGAAATTCTTCAGCTGCTTGACCTTGGAGCGCGAGATCGAGCGCTGGAACGCCTCGTCGTTGCGCTCGATCTTGGAGATGAACTGCGCGATGTCGTCGTCCTGCGAAACCCGGGAAGGCGTGATCTCCTCCCCCTCGCCGTAGAAGCGGCTGATGAAACGCACCTTCGCCATCAGCTCCTTGGCCTTGTAGCTGACGAAGTAAAAGACGCCGTCCTTCTGGCGGATCTGCGTCGCTTGCATGGACGCTCCTCTGTGCCCGTCCCCCCGGGGGCGGGTGTACGGGCGCGAATATAAAGGAAAACCGGCCGGCGAGCCCGGCCTGTTCAAAAAACTAGCCCGGGCAGGCGCCGAGGAGGAGGGTCTGCAGCACTTCGGCCGTGCGCTGATTCTGGACAAACGCGACGACGCCGGAGTCGCCGATCTTGGCCTTTGGCAGGAGCGGAAGGCGCACCTGGCGCTCGCCCGCTCCATAGGGACCTTGCCACTCCAGCGCGACATGGTCGTGCCGCAGCAGCCGGCCGCTGTTCTCACCGGCGGTGACCCGGCTCTCGAGGCGGTTCTCATAGGCAGCGACATAGAGTCCGCTATCGCCACCCTGCGCCGGGTCGAGGATCGCGGCATTGACCCGAACCTCCAGCGCCTCGCGCGTCGCGCGGAGGATCTCGAGCTCCAGGCGCGCGCGCGCCGGCTTTGCATGGATGCGCGCGAGCGTCTGGTCGAAGGCGGGGTCCGCCCATTCCCGGAAATCAGCCCCCTGGAGCAGGACCTGCGGCGTATAGACGAATGCCGCGCGCTGCAACTGCGAGAGGCGGCGCTGGCGCTGCGAGAACTCGCGCTTCGCGTACGGATCCTTCCAGCCGATGTAGTCCCAGTAATCGACGTGGAGCGCGAGCGGCACGACGACTTCGGCAGGGTACTTGGCGCCGAGCGACGAGAGCCAGCGATCGGCGGGCGGGCAGCTGTTGCACCCTTCGGACGTGTAGAGCTCGACGAGCGCGGCGGTCTTCTCGCCGGAGCGGGCGGTGCATTTCTCGGCTTGCGCCGCGCTGGCAAGGAAAACAGCAAGAGCGGCAAGTAGGAATCGCATGGTCATTCGTCGAAACTCCGGCTGTCACCTTACACCCGCGCCCGATAATGGCTGGTGCAGCACGCCTCCTTCTTCCTCGCCTCGGCGGCGTGGAACCTCGGTTTGGGCATGACCTGGCTGGCGGTGCCGCTCTACGCGTACTCGCAAGGACTTTCCAATGCCGAGATCGGGGCGCTCTTCGCGGCCCCGGTCCTCGCCCAGGCGCCCCTCAACCTCGTTGGGGGCGCCTACACCGACCGCATCGGCGGCCGCCGCATCATGCTCGGCTCCTGCTGCGTGGTGGTCGTGGCGGGCCTCTGGTTCATCTTTGCGCACGGCTTCTGGATGCTGCTCGGCGGGCAGATCGCCCTCATCCTCTCGCGCGCAGCGTTCTGGCCGGCGACCTGGGCCATGGCGAGCGAGTTGCCAGGTGTGCGCGGCCTGCAGCTCGGACGATTGAATGCCGTGACCAATTTCGGCCAGATCGTCGGCACCGTGCTCGGTGGCTTCGTGCTCGCCGGCGCGGGATTTACAGCCGCCTTCGGCACGCTGGCGGCGATCGGCGTGCTGTCGCTTGGCGCCGGCCTGCTCACGCCGGTCAGCCCTGCGAAGCCGCCGGGGCCCAGGCATCCCCTGGCCGGGTATCTGCCGCTGCTTCGCCGGCGGATCATCGTCTACACGATGATGTGCGCCTACCTGTCGGCGCTGCCCTTCTCGCTGACGATGTCGTTCTATCCGCTGCTCCTCGCCGAGTTCGGCCACGGCGAGGCAACCTCCGGCGTGCTCCTTGGACTGCGCGCCGCCGGGTCGATCCTGGCGAGCCTGCTGGCCGCGCGCTTCGTGAGAAGCGGCCCGCAGACGCTATGGCCGGTCGTTTGCGGCCTGGCAGTGGCCGCCGCCATCGGCTTCCTGCCTACGGTCAACCACGTGGTCCCCATCGCCTTCTGGATGCTGGTGGTGGGCGCCGGCACGGCGGCGATGAC
>DASWEU010000017.1:0-3819 GCA_036394595.1 Burkholderiales bacterium
CATCGCGTGGTAGGACACGCGCACCACGTCGAGGAAGCGCTGCGGCGTGCCGAAGGTCTCCTGCACCGACGGCGAGACGAGCTTGAACGCCTCCTGCGCGTCGTCGCGCCGGAAAGCGTCTATCTGGCGGTGGATCACCGCGCGGATCTCCGCCAGGTCGTCGCCAGTGATCGTGGGCTGCGCGGCGGCGGGCAGGACGAAACCCAGGCAAAGGGCGAGGACGCGCAGCATCAGCTGCCCTGCAACGCAACGGTGGTGGGAACCCCGCGGATGACCTCGAGCAGCCGCTCGCGCTCGGCGAGCACGCGTCGCGCGTACTGCGCCGAAGCATCGCCGAAGGCGCCGTTGTAGAACTGCAGCCCCGCTTCCAGCGTCCCCGTGCGGTAGACGTATTCCTGCAGGATGGCGGCGCCGAGCTCGATGTTGCTCGCCGGATCCCACAGCGCCGCCTCGCCGCCGAGCGCCTTCAGTTTCGCCTGGTGGTACTTCGGGATGATCTGCATCAGGCCCTTGGCCCCCATGACGCTCTCGGCGATGGGATTGAAGCGCGACTCGACCGAGATGACGGCCAGCACCAGCAGCGGATCGAGTCCGACTTCGCGCGCGGCGCTATAGGCCGCTCCCACCATCCGCTCGGTGGCTTCGCCGGCGATCAGGAACCGGCGTGACAGGTACTTGACGAGGATTGCCTGCGCGGGGTCGCGCGGCAGCGCCGCAAACGTTTCTTCCGGCGTGCAGCTCAGCTCGGTGACGGCGTCGCGCTCCGCTTCCGGCGCGTACGCCTCGTCGGCCGCAAGCGACAGGAGCGCCGCAGTCGCTGCGCTGGCAAAGAGAAGTGGAAGAGATCGTTGGCGCAAGGTCGGACCGCCCCGCGGGTCGCAAAGGATGGTAGGGCGGCCGGTGAATCGACGATATCGCGCGCACTTGAATTTCCTGTCGCCATCCGACTACGCGAGGTGCGGCCGGCATTACAGACGGAACGTCATCCGCTCGATAGTGGGAACAATGACCGGTCCATATGATCCATCGCCATCCCCCGAAAGAACCTCAAAAAGGTGCACGACTAATGAAAATCGTAGCAATCGTCCTCGCCGGTGGAGAAGGCACCCGCCTCTACCCACTCACTGCCGAGCACGCAAAGCCGGCGCTTCCTTTCGCGAACGGCTATCGGATCTGCGACTTCGTCCTTTCCAACCTGATGAATTCGAAGATCTCCACCGTCTACGTGCTGGCGCAGTACAAGCCCGAGTCCCTGGTGAAGCACATCCATAAGGCATGGTCCCCTTGGCTTGAATCGGAAGGACTCATCAAGGTGCTGCTGCCGAAGTCGAACACGCTGGGCGGCCAGTTCAAGGGCACCGCCGACGCCGTGTACCAATATCTCGACGTCCTGCAGGCGCACGAGCCCGACCTCGTCGCGGTGTTCGCCGCCGACCATGTCTATCGCATGGACGTGCGGCAGATGATCGAGTACCACCGCAATCGCGACGCCACTGTCACGGTCTCGGCCCTTGCCGTGCCGCTCGACAAGGCGCGCGGCTTCGGCGTGATGGGCGCCGACGCCGCGGGCCGTGTGCGCGACTTCCAGGAGAAGCCCAAGCAGCCGCCGGCGATCCCCGGCAACCCGCGCTACGCGTACGCCTCGATGGGCAACTATCTCTTTGATCCGCGGGTCCTCGAGCGCGTGCTGAACGAAGCGCGCAGCCGCGGCGAAGTCGACTTCGGCCGCGACGTGCTGCCGCGCATCTGCCAGGCCGAGCGCGTGTATGCCTATGACTTTTCTGAGAATCGCGTTCCCGGCGTGCAAGACTACGAAGAGCGCGCCTACTGGCGCGACGTCGGCACGCTGTCCGCCCTGGCCGCCGCGCAGCAGGACTCGATGGGCACGCGGCCGCGCTTCAACCTGCTGAACAGCCGCTGGCCGATCCGCGGTGAATACGACGCCGTCATGCTCGAGCGGATGCGGGCGTGGGAAGCCGAGGCCGAGCGCGAGGTCAAGGCGCCGGCGACCTGGCGTGCCGCGCGTACAGATCGGCATACTGACGAGCGGGTCCAGCCCAGCTGAAGTCGCGCGTCATTCCCCGGCGCTGGATCTCGCGCCAGCGCCGGGCATCACCGTAGGCCTCCAGCGCCCGCTTCACCGCGCCCACCAGCGCCCCGCTTTCGGCGCGTTCGAAAAGAAACCCCGTTTCGCCGTCCGTGATCGTGTCGGCCAGCCCGCCGGTCGCGCGCGCCACCGGCGGCGTGCCATAGCGCTGGCTGTACATCTGGTTAAGACCGCAGGGCTCGAAGCGCGACGGCATGAGAAAGATGTCGGCGCCCGCCTCGATCAGGTGCGCGAGCTCCTCGTTGAAGCCGATCGCCGCGGCGACGCGTCCCGGATGCCGCGCGACAAGGGCGGCGAAGGCTGCTTCGAGCTCTCGCTGGCCGCGGCCCAGCAGGCAAATCTGCGTGCCGAGCTCGAGCAGCTCGTCCGCCGCGGCCGCGATGAGATCCACGCCCTTCTGGTGGGTGAAGCGGCAAACCGCGGCGAGGAGCGGCGCGCCGGCATCTTCCCGCAGGTGCATGCGCTGCTGTAGCGAGCGCTTGTTCGCCGCTTTTTTCTCCACCGTGCTCCACGAGTAGCGCTCGGCGAGCTGCGTGTCCGTGGCGGGATTCCACAGCTGTCCATCGATGCCGTTGACGATGCCGCGCAGCACCGCACGCCGCTCGCGCAGCACGCCGTCCAGGCCGCAGCCCAGCTCCTCGGTCTGGATCTCGCGCGCATAAGTCGGGCTCACCGTCGTGATCGCATCGGAGTAGACCAGCCCTCCTTTCAGGAACGAGAGCTTGCCGTAGAACTCGAGCCCCTCGACGGCGAAGGTCGCGCGCGGCAACTCGAGCCGGTCGAGGAGCGACGCGTCGAACAGGCCCTGGAAGGCCAGGTTGTGCACGGTCATGAGGCTGCTGGCACGGCCGCGCTCGAAGTGCATGTACACCGGGGCGAGCGCCGTCGGCCAGTCGTTGCAGTGGACCACTTCCGGCCGCCATCCGAGCGGCGAGGCCGCGCCACCCAGAAGCGCCGCCGTGCGCGCAAGCAGCGCGAAGCGAAGCGCGTTGTCGGGCCAGTCGGCTCCGTCCTCGCTCTGATACGGATCGCCCGGCCGGTCGTAAAGCGGCGGACACTCGAGGAACAGGCATTCGCCTTTTTCGTGAAGCCGCGCCTCCATCTGCAGCAGGCGCAACTGCGCGCACTGCCGGGCGCCGTCGAGCGATACGCCGCGATAGGCCGGCAGCAGCGTGCGCACGTCGTTGCCTTGCGCGCGCAGCACCGCCGGCAGCGCCGCGCTGACGTCGCCCAACCCGCCCGTCTTGGTGAGGGGCGCGCATTCCGGCGTGACGAAAAGTACCCGCATAAAAAAAGACCCCGGTAGGGGGACCGGGGTCGGTTGCCTACATACGCACGAAGGGAGGGAGGTGCGTATGCAAGGGGGAAACGTTGCCTTGCGCTAGTTCGTCACCTGGGGCGCGGCGACGTCGCGTCGCAGCGGCCGCACCGGCATCGACGCGAGGTGCGCGTCGCCGCCAAAGTCTTCGCTTACCGGGATATCGAGGCACGCAGAGCCGTTGATCACCTTGGCGCCGAGCGCGCGCACCAGCGCCGGCTGCTGCTTGGGCGATTCGAGCTCGATGAAGCACACGACGCGCGCCGCGCCGCGGTTGTGCACCAGCCTGAAGCTGTGCACCGGGCCGTAGGGCTGGCAGAGGCCCAACACGTCGCGCGTCAGCGAATGCAGATCGTGTGCTTCGCGTAGCCGCTGCATCACTTCGGGTCTCATG
>DASWEU010000018.1:0-12915 GCA_036394595.1 Burkholderiales bacterium
ATCTTCTTCATGCGCCAGATGCAGGGCGGCGGGCGCGGCGGCGCATTCAGCTTCGGCAAGTCGCGCGCGCGCATGCTCGACGAGTCCTCCAACACCGTGACCTTCGCCGACGTCGCCGGCTGCGAGGAGGCGAAGGAGGAAGTGGCCGAGCTGGTCGACTTCCTGCGCGATCCGAGCAAATTCCAGAAACTGGGCGGGCGCATCCCGCGCGGCGTGCTGATGGTCGGCAATCCCGGCACCGGCAAGACGCTGCTGGCACGCGCCATTGCCGGCGAGGCGAAAGTGCCGTTCTTCTCGATTTCCGGCTCCGACTTCGTCGAGATGTTCGTCGGCGTCGGCGCGGCGCGCGTGCGCGACATGTTCGAGCAGGCGAAGAAGCACGCGCCCTGCATCGTGTTCATCGACGAGATCGACGCCGTCGGCCGCCAGCGCGGCGCCGGCCTCGGCGGCGGCAACGACGAGCGCGAGCAGACGCTCAACCAGCTGCTGGTGGAGATGGACGGCTTCGAGGGCACCGCCGGCGTGATCGTCATCGCCGCCACCAACCGCCCGGACGTGCTCGACCCGGCGCTGCTGCGCCCCGGCCGCTTCGACCGCCAGGTCGTCGTTCCTCTGCCTGATATCAGGGGAAGGGAAGAGATACTTAAAGTCCATATGCGCAAGGTGCCGATGGCGACCGACGTCAAGCCGGACATCATCGCGCGCGGCACGCCCGGCTTCTCGGGGGCGGATCTCGCCAACCTGGTCAACGAGGCGGCGCTGTTCGCCGCGCGCAGCAACAAGCGCCTGGTCGACATGGAAGACTTCGAGCGCGCCAAGGACAAGGTCATCATGGGCGCCGAACGGCGCTCGATGGTGATGCCCGAGGAAGAGCGCCGCAACACCGCCTATCACGAGTCGGGCCACACCATTGTCGCCTACCTGCTGCCGAAGACCGACCCGGTGCACAAGGTCACGGTCATCCCGCGCGGCCGCGCGCTTGGCGTGACGATGCAGCTGCCCACCGAGGACCGCTACAGCCAGGACCGCGAGCGCCTCCTCAACATGATCTCCGTGCTGTTCGGCGGCCGCATCGCCGAGGAGCTGTTCATGAACCAGATGACCACCGGCGCCGCCAACGATTTCGAGCGCGCCACGGAACTCGCGCGCCGCATGGTGACGCAGTGGGGCATGTCCGACGAGCTCGGTCCGATGGTCTACGGCGAGAACGAGGGCGAGGTGTTCCTTGGCCGCTCGATCACCACGCACAAGAACGTCTCCGAGGCGACGCTGCAGAAGGTGGACAGCGAGATCCGGCGCATCATCGACCAGCAGTACCGCAAGGCGCGCAAGATCCTCGAGGAGAACCGCGACAAGGTCGAGGCGATGGCCAAGTCGCTGCTCGAGTACGAGACGCTGGATGCGGACCAGATCGGCGACATCATGTCCGGCAAGCCGGCGCGGCCGCCCAAGCCCTCGAGCTCGCAGACGCCCTCCAAGGCCGCCAGCGGTGATGGCGGCGCCGAGGCCGCCGCAGCGCCTGCCGCGTCCGTCTAAGCAGCTGCGCTGCGGGCGCTTCGAGCTGCCGCTCGATCGCCCGCTGGTGATGGGCGTGGTCAACGTCACGCCCGATTCCTTTTCCGACGGGGGGCGCTATCTCGATCCGCAGGCCGCAATCGCGCACGCGCGCCGGCTGATGGAGGAGGGCGCCGACGTCATCGACATCGGCGGCGAGTCGACGCGACCCGGAGCGATGGACGTATCCGAACAGCAGGAATTGGGAAGAATTCTTCCGGTCGTCGAAGCGCTGCACGACCTTCCCGTCTCGGTCGACACCCGGCGTCCGGCGGTGATGAAGGCCGCCCTTGACGCCGGCGCTTCGATGATCAACGACGTCGACGCGCTTTCGGCCCCGGGCGCCCTGGCCGCCGTCGCCAAAAGCGAATGCGCGATCTGCCTGATGCACAAGAAGGGCGAGCCCGCCAAGATGCAGCAGGATCCTCAATATCGAGACGTAGTTGGAGAGGTAAAAAGCTTTTTAAATAATAGAGTTAAATTCTCAATTGAAGGTGGAATCGATGCCGAGCGCCTGATCGTCGATCCGGGATTTGGATTCGGCAAGACCGGGGCGCACAACCTGACGCTGCTGAAACATCTCAGAGAGCTTTCTGACCTGCCGATCCTCGCGGGCCTGTCGCGCAAATCGACCCTGGGTGCCATCACCGGCCGGCCGGCAGGCGAGCGCCTCGCCGGCAGCCTAGCCATGGTTTTGCTCGCCCTTCAGGCTGGGGCGACAATGCTGAGGGTGCACGACGTGAAAGAGACGCGCGACGTGATCGCCGTCTGGCAGGCCTACGAGGGCGGATTGAAGAAATGACGCGCAAGCATTTCGGCACCGACGGCGTGCGCGGCACCATCGGCACGGCGCCGATGACGCCGGACCTGGTGATGCGGCTCGGCTATGCCGCCGGACGAGTGCTGGCCGGGCGGCAGCGCGGCCGCGGCGCGCACCCTGCGGTGCTGATCGGCAAGGACACGCGCATCTCGGGCTACATGGTCGAGGCGGCGCTCGAGGCGGGATTCTCCGCCGCCGGCGTCGACGTGCTGCTGTGCGGGCCGCTGCCGACGCCCGGCGTCGCCTACCTTACGCGCGCGCTGCGCCTCTCGGCCGGCGTGGTGATCAGCGCCTCGCACAATCCTTATCCCGACAACGGCATCAAGTTCTTCTCCGGCGACGGCTTCAAGCTGCCCGACGCGGTGGAAGCGGCGATCGAGGCAGCGATGGAGCGGCCGATGGGCTGCAATCCGGCGGCGAAGCTCGGCCGCGCGCGGCGCGTCGACGATGCCGGCGGGCGCTACATCGAGTTCTGCAAGTCGACGTTCCCGAACGCGCTCGACCTGAAGGGCATGAAGCTTGTGGTCGATTGCGTGCACGGCGCCGCCTACAACACCGCCCCCCACGTATTTCACGAGCTCGGCGCGGAGGTGGTGGCCGTCGGCGTGAAGCCCGACGGCTTCAATATCAACGACAAGAGGAATCTCGCGGCTGAAGTCCAGAGCCAGAAGGCCGACCTGGGCATCGCGCTCGACGGCGACGGCGACCGCCTGCTGATGGTGGACGGCGCGGGCAACAGCTACGACGGCGACCAGCTGCTCTACGCCATCGTGCGGCATCGGGCGGCGAAAAAGCGCGTCGCCGGCGTGGTCGGCACCCTGATGACCAATTTCGCCTTCGAAAAGGCGATGAAGCGCCTCGGCATCCGCTTTGCGCGCGCCAAGGTCGGCGACCGCTACGTGCTCGAACTGATGCGCGAAAAGGGCTGGGAGCTCGGCGGCGAGAACTCGGGACACCTTATCTGCCTCGACCAGCACACCACCGGCGACGGCATCGTCTCCGCACTGCAGGTGTTGCACGCGGTACGCGCATCGGGCCGTTCGCTCGCCAAGCTCACCGCGGAGCTGGCGATGGTGCCGCAGGTGCTGGTGAATGTGAAAGTCCCGCGCGGCTTCGACTGGAAAGCGCACGCCACCATCGCGAAAGCGCAAGTCGCCGCCGAGAAATCACTCAACGGCAAGGGCAGGGTGCTGCTGCGCGCCTCCGGAACCGAACCCGTATTGAGAGTGATGGTCGAGGGCGAGCCGCGGGTGCGGATCGAGTCCGCTGCGAATTCCATCGCCCAGGTGGTGCGCAGCGCGGCAAGCCGGTGAAATTCCAGTAAAATTCAGACGCATGGCACGTCCGCGGCTGGTCGCCGGCAACTGGAAAATGCACGGCAGCCGGGCCTCGAATCTGGCCCTGCTCGAAGCGCTCCTGCAGGACCTGAGGGGCGACGCGGAATGCACGGTCTGTCCCCCGTTTCCGTATCTTGCACCAGTGGGCGAGCGACTGCGCGGTACGCGCATTTCGCTCGGCGCGCAGAACGTGAGCGAGCATGCGCAGGGCGCCTTTACCGGGGAAGTTTCGGCGGCAATGCTGGCCGAACTCGGCTGCCGCTACGTGATCGTCGGACATTCGGAGCGGCGCCAGCGGTATGGCGAAAGCGATGCCCAGGTGGCGGCGAAATTCGCCGCGGCGCAGGCGGCGGGCTTGACCCCGATCGTCTGCGTGGGTGAAACGCTGGCCGAGCGTGACGCCGGGCAGACTGAAGCAGTGGTAGGAAGGCAGCTTGCTGCGGTTTTAATGAAAAATTCTTTCGAAAATGCAGTTCTGGCGTACGAACCCGTATGGGCGATCGGCACCGGGCGCAACGCCACGCCCGAGCAGGCGCAGGCGGTACACGCGTTTCTCAGAAAAAAAGTGTCGTCGGATACCGCGATCCTGTACGGCGGCAGCGTCAAGCCGCAGAATGCGGCGGCGATTTTCGCCATGCCCGATGTGGATGGCGGATTGATCGGCGGCGCGTCGCTGGTGGCGGCGGATTTTCTTGCAATCGTGCAAGCTGCATCGCGCGCCGCGAGCTCTGGAAAGGTGAGGTCATGAGTACTTGGACTACGGTCGTCATCGTCTTGCACGTGGTGGTGGCGCTGGCCATCATCGGCCTGGTGCTCCTGCAGCACGGCAAGGGCGCCGACATGGGATCGGGATTCGGCGGCGGCGCCTCGGGCAGCCTGTTCGGCGCCACCGGCTCGGCCAATTTCCTCTCGCGCACGACGGCGGTGCTGGCGGCGGTGTTTTTCGCGCTCAGCCTGCTGCTCGCCTATCTCGCCACCAATCGCGAGGCGGCGCCGGGCGGGGTGATGGACGCCGTGAAACGACAAAAATCCGAGCCCGCCAAGGCGGCGCCGGTGCCCGTGGAGCCGGCCAAGCCGGCGCCCGTTGAAGGGTCGAAGGACAAGGCGGTACCGCAGTAAATTAGGGGATAATTCGGGCTCGCGCCCACGTGGTGAAATTGGTAGACACGCCAGCTTGAGGGGCTGGTGGCCTAAAAAGCCGTAGCAGTTCGAGTCTGCTCGTGGGCACCAACTATGCTCGCTGAATATTTTCCGATCCTGCTGTTCATCCTGGTCGCCCTCGTCGTCGGCGTGGCGCCCATGGTGCTCGGCAGGCTGCTGGGGCCGAACCGGCCGGACGCGGAGAAGCTCTCGCCCTACGAGTGCGGCTTCGAGGCCTTCGAGGACGCGCGCATGAAATTCGACGTGCGCTACTACTTGGTGGCGATCCTGTTCATCCTGTTCGACCTCGAGATCGCCTTCCTCTTTCCCTGGGCGGTGGTGATCAACGAAATCGGCTTCGCCGGCTTCCTGTCGATGATGCTGTTCCTCGCCATCCTGGTGGTCGGCTTCGTCTACGAGTGGATGAAAGGAGCTCTCGAGTGGGAATAGAAGGGGTCCTGCAGGAAGGCTTCGTCACCACCACCGTGGACAAGGTGGTCAACTGGACGCGCACCGGGTCGCTCTGGCCGATGACCTTCGGCCTCGCCTGCTGCGCGGTGGAAATGATGCATGCCGGCGCCGCGCGCTATGACCTCGACCGCTTCGGCATCGTGTTTCGTCCCAGCCCGCGCCAGTCCGATGTGATGATCGTCGCCGGCACCCTGTGCAACAAGATGGCGCCGGCGCTGCGCAAGGTCTACGACCAGATGGCCGAGCCGCGCTGGGTGATCTCGATGGGCTCCTGCGCCAACGGCGGCGGCTACTACCACTACTCGTACTCCGTGGTGCGCGGCTGCGACCGCATCGTGCCGGTGGATATTTACGTGCCGGGCTGCCCGCCGACCGCGGAGGCGCTGCTCTACGGCATCGTGCAGCTGCAGAACAAGATCAAGCGCACCAATACGATCGCTCGCTAACGCATGAATGCGTTCCAATAATGTCGCCGCGACTTCAGAAGCTGTTCGACGCCATCAAGGATCTCAACCCGGTCGAGCGCCTGGGCGAGATCACCGTCGAAACCAGCGCCGCAACCTATAGAAATTTATGTGAAAGCTTGCGAGATCAGCACGGCTTCGCGCAGCTGATCGACCTGTGCGGCATGGACTACTCGTCCTATGGCGACCGGCCGCGCGAGGGCAAACGGTTTGCTGTTGTCGTTCATTTGTTGTCCATCAAAAATAATTGCAGGCTGCGCGTGCGGGCGCTTTGCGCCGACGATTCGTTTCCCGTGCTGCCCTCGGTGAACGAGGTGTGGCCGGCGGCCGGCTGGTTCGAGCGCGAGGCCTTCGATCTGTTCGGCATCGTGTTCGAGGGACATCCCGACCTGCGCCGCATCCTCACCGACTACGGCTTCGTTGGCCATCCGTTCCGCAAGGATTTCCCGCTCTCCGGCTACGTCGAGATGCGCTACGACCCCGAGCAGAGGCGCGTCATCTACCAGCCGGTGACCATCGAGCCGCGCGAAGTCACGCCGCGCGTGGTGCGGGAAGCGCACTACGCGGAAGACCGCTAGTGGCGGAAATCCGCAACTACACACTCAACTTCGGCCCGCAGCACCCGGCGGCGCACGGCGTGCTGCGCTTGGTGCTCGAGCTCGACGGCGAGGTGATCCAGCGCGCCGACCCACACATCGGGCTGCTGCACCGCGCGACCGAGAAGCTGGCCGAATCGAAAACCTTCATCCAGTCGGTGCCCTATATGGACCGGCTGGATTACGTCTCGATGATGTGCAACGAGCACGCCTACGTGCTCGCCATCGAGAAGCTGGCCGGGGTCAAGCCGCCGCTGCGCGCGCAGTACATCCGCGTGCTGTTCGACGAGGTGACGCGCATCCTCAACCACCTGTTGTGGCTGGGGGCGCATGGCCTCGATATCGGCGCCATGACCATCTTCCTCTACTGCTTCCGCGAGCGCGAAGACCTGATGGATGCCTACGAGGCGGTGTCGGGCGCCCGCATGCATGCCGCCTACTACCGGCCGGGCGGCGTATACCGCGACCTGCCCGACGCGATGCCGCAGTATCTGGCCTCTAAAAGCAAGAATTCTTCGGCAATCGAAAAGCTGAACAAAAATCGGCAGGGTTCTCTGCTCGATTTTCTCGAGGATTTCACCGAGCGTTTCCCGAAATACGTCGACGACTACGAGACGCTGCTCACGGAGAACCGCATCTGGAAGCAGCGCACCGTCGGCATCGGCGTGGTGAGCGCGGAGCGCGCCGTCGCGCTCGGTTTTACCGGACCGATGCTGCGCGGCTCGGGCGTGGCCTGGGACCTGCGCAAGAAGCAGCCCTACGAGGTCTACGACCAGATGGATTTCGACATCCCGGTCGGCAAGAACGGCGACTGCTACGACCGCTACCTGGTGCGCATCGAGGAGATGCGGCAGTCGAACCGCATCGTGCGCCAGTGCATCGCCTGGCTGCGCGCCAATCCCGGGCCGGTGATGGTCGACGACCACAAGGTGGCGCCGCCCTCGCGGCTGGAGATGAAGGGCGGCATGGAGCAGCTGATCCACCACTTCAAGCTGGTGACCGAGGGCATGCACGTGCCGGAAGGCGAGGTGTACGCCGCGGTCGAGGCGCCCAAGGGCGAATTCGGCATCTACCTCGTCTCCGACGGCGCCAACAAGCCCTACCGCCTGAAGATCCGCGCGCCGGGCTTTCCGCACCTCGCGGCGCTCGACGAAATGGCGCGCGGGCACATGCTGGCCGATGCGGTGGCGATCATCGGCACGCAGGACATTGTTTTCGGGGAGATCGATCGGTAATGCTCTCTTCCGAAGCGATCCAGAAAATCAACCGCGAGGTTGCGAAATACCCACCCGACCAGAAACAGTCGGCGGTGATGGCGGCGCTGATCGTGGCGCAGGACGAGAAGGGCTGGCTGTCGTCCGAGACGATGGACTTCGTCGCCGGCTACCTCGGCATGGCGCCGGTCGCGGTCTACGAGGTGGCGAGCTTCTACACCATGTACAACCTGCGCCAGACCGGCAAGTTCAAGCTGACCCTGTGCACCTGCCTGCCTTGCGGTCTGCAGGGCGCGCTCGATGCCGCCGACCACCTGCGCCGCAAGCTCGGCATCGACTTCAACCAGACCACGCCCGACGGCCGCTTCACGCTGAAGGAAGGCGAATGCATGGGCGCCTGCGCCATGGCGCCGGTGGTGCTGGTCAACAACAAGAAAATGCACGACTACATGTCGAACGACAAGCTCGACCAGCTGCTCAAGGATCTCAAGTGATGCTGGACTACGGACCCGACGCGATCCTGATGAAGGGCCTCGACGGCCAGAACTGGCGCCTGCAGGGCTACGAGGCGCGCGACGGGTATAAGGCGCTTCGAAAAATCATCGAATTGAAAATAAAACCGGAAGACCTGATCGCGGATCTCAAGAAATCGGGTTTGCGCGGGCGGGGCGGGGCAGGGTTCCCGACCGGCCTGAAATGGTCCTTCATGCCGCGCGCCTTTCCCGGCGCCAAGTACGTGGTGTGCAATTCGGACGAGGGCGAGCCGGGCACCTGCAAGGACCGCGACCTGTTGCGCTACAACCCGCATGCGGTGATCGAAGGCATGATCATCGCCGGCTACGCGATGAGCGCCACGGTCGGCTACAACTACATCCACGGCGAGATCTGGGACGTCTACGAGCAGCACGAGGAAGCCTTGAAGGAGGCGTACGCCGCGGGCTACCTCGGCAAGAACATTCTCGGCTCGGACTTCTCGTACGAGCTCTATGCTCATGCCGGCTACGGCGCCTATATCTGCGGCGAGGAAACTGCGCTGCTCGAGTCGCTGGAAGGCAAGAAGGGCATGCCGCGCTTCAAGCCGCCGTTTCCGGCGAGCTATGGCCTGTACGGCAAGCCGACCACCATCAACAACACCGAGACCTTTGCCGCCGTGCCCTGGATCGTGCGCAACGGCGGCGAGGCCTTCCTCGCGCTGGGCAAGCCGAACAACGGCGGCACCAAGATCTTCTCTGTCACCGGGCATGTCGCGCGACCCGGCAACTACGAGGTGAAGCTCGGCACCCCGTTCGCCAAGCTGCTGGAGATGGCAGGCGGTGTCCGCGCAGGGCACAAGCTGAAGGCGGTGATCCCGGGCGGTTCGTCGATGCCGGTGCTGCCGGCGGACACCATGATGAAGACCGACATGGATTACGACGCGATCGCCAAGGCCGGCTCGATGCTCGGCTCGGGCGCAGTGATCGTGATGGACGACTCGACCTGCATGGTGCGCGCGCTCGAGCGCCTGTCGTATTTCTATTTCGAGGAATCCTGCGGCCAGTGCACGCCCTGCCGCGAGGGCACCGGCTGGCTCTACCGCGTGGTGAACCGCATCGAGAACGGCGCCGGCCGCCTAGAGGATCTGGCGCTGCTCGACAACGTCGCCGACAACATCGCCGGCCGCACCATCTGCGCGCTGGGCGATGCGGCGGCGCTGCCGGTGAAGAGTTTCATCAAGCATTTCAGGGATGAATTCATTTTTCATATTCAACATAAAAGCTGTCTGGTGCAGCACGCGGTCGAGCCCCGTTGGGGCCGTAGCGGCGCGCAGTTGAACGCCATGGACCGGGCGGCCTGATGCTCAAGATCGAGGTCGACGGCAAGCCGGTCGAGGTCCCGCACGGGTCGACGGTGATGGACGCCACCAACAAGCTCGGCGTGTACGTGCCGCACTTCTGCTACCACCACAAGCTGTCGATCGCCGCCAACTGCCGCATGTGCCTGGTCGAGATCGAGAAGGCGCCGAAGCCCTTGCCGGCCTGCGCCACGCCGGTCACCGACGGCATGAAGGTCTGGACTCATTCGAAGAACGCGAAGAACGCGCAGAACGGCGTGATGGAGTTCCTGCTCATCAACCATCCGCTCGACTGCCCGATCTGCGATCAGGGCGGCGAGTGCCAGCTGCAGGACCTGGCGGTGGGTTACGGCCCGAGCAATTCGCGCTTCACGGAAGAAAAGCGGGTGGTATCGAGGAAAGAGCTCGGCCCGCTGGTGGCGGCGGAAGAAATGAGCCGCTGCATCCAGTGCACGCGCTGCGTGCGCTTCGGCCAGGAGATCGCCGGCGTGATGGAGCTCGGCATGATCGGCCGCGGCGAGCACGCCGAGATCGTTTCCTTCGTCGGCAAGGCGGTCGACTCCGAGCTCTCCGGCAACATGATCGACCTCTGCCCGGTGGGGGCGCTGACCTCCGAGCCGTTCCGCTATACGGCGCGCACCTGGGAGCTGTCGCGGCGCAAGTCGGTCTCCCCGCACGACGCCACCGGCGCCAACCTAGTGGTGCAGGTGAAGCAGAACCGCGTGATGCGCGTGCTGCCACTCGAGAACGAGGCGGTGAACGAATGCTGGCTATCGGACAAGGACCGCTTCTCCTACGAGGGGCTCAATTCGCCTGACCGCCTGCAGAAACCGATGCTCAAGAAAAATGGCGCCTGGCAGGAAGTCGAATGGCAGGCTGCTCTCGATTTCACCATTGAAAATCTCAAAGGAAAGGGCGTTGGTGTTCTCGCTTCGCCACACTCCACCCTTGAAGAGCTTTTCCTGGCCGGAAAGCTCGGCGACGCCGCGGATTTCCGCCTGCGGCACTCGGATTTCTCGGGCGACGGCAAGCGCGCCGGCATCCCCTGGCTCGGCATGCCGATCGCGGAGCTGGAAAAGCTGGACCGCGTGCTGGTGGTCGGCTCCTTTCTGCGCAAGGACCACCCGTTGCTGGCGTCGCGGTTGCGCAAGGCGTCCAAGCGCGGCACCCAGATCCACGTGCTTCACTCCGTGGACGAAAACCTGCTGATGAAGGTGGCGAGCAGGAAAATCGTCGCCCCTTCCGAACTGGCGGGCGCGATTGCATCATTCAAGGACATCCTTGCCGCCGGCAAGAACGCGGCGGTCCTGCTGGGGAATTTCACGCAGCAACATCCGCAGGCCGCCCAGATCCATGCCGCGGCGCAGGCGCTGGGCGTCAAGATCGGCTTCCTCGGCGAGGCGGCAAACTCCGTGGGCGGTTACGTGGCGGGCCTGCCGGTTGGCGGGGGATTGCCCAGGGTTTTCGAGAAACCGGGCGTTCTGGTCTTCAACGCGGAGCCAGAACTCGACTGCGCGGATTCCCATGCGCTGGGCCGCGCGAAGTTCGTGGTGGTCATGAGCCCCTGGAAGCACTCGCTCGAGCGGGCGGACGTGCTGCTGCCGATTACGCCGTTCAGCGAGACCGCCGGCACCTTCGTCAGCACCGAGGGCCGCGTGCAGAGCTTTTATGCCGCGACCTCCCCGCTGGGCGAGGCGCGCCCCGGGTGGAAGCTTTTGCGCGTGCTCGGCAACCTGCTCGGCAAGCCGGGCTTCGACTATGACACTGTGGAGCAGGTGAGGGCTGCCTGCTTGGGGGGTAAGGACGTTTCGAAGATGTTGTCGAATGAAATTTCTTCGGTTGGAAATTCCGATACAGGAAACACCCAAGGCATCCAGCGCATCGCGGACGTGCCGATCTATTTCGCCGACCCGCTGGTGCGCCGCTCGCCGCCGCTGCAGGCCACGCGCGACGCCGAAGCGCCGAAAGCCTGGATGAACGGCCGGTTGCTGAATCGCCTTCAGGTTTCCGAAAAACAGTTCGTGCGGGTCCGGCAGGGAAACGGCGAAGCCAGCCTGCAGGTGGCGCTAGACGACAAGCTGCCCGACGAATGCGTGCGCGTGGCGGCGGGACATGCTTCGACCGCAGGGCTCGGCGCGATGTTCGGCGCGGTGACGGTGCAGAAAGGGGCCGGCTGAATGCTCGGCACGCTCGCCGCGTTCAGCGACGCGAAGCTCGGCCCGGTATGGGGCCCAGCGGTCTACATCACCGTCACCAGCCTCGTCTATATCGTGGCGATCGTCGTGCCGCTGTTCCTGTCGGTGGCCTATCTCACGCTGTGGGAGCGCAAGCTGATCGGCTGGATCCAGATCCGCATCGGCCCGAACCGCGTCGGTACCTGGGGCCTGTTGCAGCCGATCGCCGACGGCGTCAAGCTGCTGTTCAAGGAGATCATCCTGCCGGCCAACGCGAGCAAGGGGCTGTTCCTGCTCGCGCCGGTGGTGATGCTGATGCCGGCAATGGCCGCGTGGGCGGTGATTCCGTTCGCGCCCGAAGTGGTGCTCGCCGACATCAACGCCGGCCTGCTCTACATCATGGCGCTCAGCTCGATGGGGGTCTACGGCGTGATCGTCGCCGGCTGGGCGTCGAATTCGAAGTTCGCCTTCCTCGGCGCCATGCGTTCGGCGGCGCAGATGGTGTCCTACGAGCTGGCGATGGGGTTCGCGCTGGTGGTGGTGCTGATGGTCTCCGGCAGCCTGAACCTTTCCGATATCGTCAACGGGCAGGGCAAGGGCCGCTTCGCGTCGATGGGCCTCAATTTCCTGTCCTGGAACTGGCTGCCGCTACTGCCGATGCTGGTGGTCTATTTCGTCTCGGGCGTCGCCGAGACCAACCGCGCGCCGTTCGACGTGGTCGAGGGCGAATCCGAGATCGTCGCCGGCCACATGGTCGAGTACTCGGGCATGACCTTCGCGCTGTTCTTCCTCGCCGAGTACATGAACATGTGGCTGATCAGCGCCCTGACCGTGGTGATGTTCTTCGGCGGCTGGCAGGCGCCGTGGGACAGCGCGTTGGCGAACTGGCTGCCGCCCTTCTTCTGGTTTTTCGTCAAGGTCTTCGCCGTGGTTTCCATGTTCCTGTGGATCAGGGCGACTTTCCCGCGCTACCGCTACGACCAGATCATGCGCCTGGGCTGGAAGGTGTTCATCCCCTTGACGCTGGTGTGGATCGCAGTCATCGGCGCGTGGATGCAGACGCCCTGGAACCCGTGGAAGTGAGGCCGCCATGGACCGGATGATCGAGTTCTTCCGCTCCTTCCTGCTGCTCGAGCTGCTGCGCGGGCTGGCGCTGACCGGAAGGAACGTCTTCGCGCGCAAGGTCACGGTGCAGTTTCCGGAGGAGAAGACGCCGATGAGCCCGCGCTTTCGCGGGCTGCACGCGCTGCGCCGCTACCCGAACGGCGAAGAGCGCTGCATCGCCTGCAAGCTCTGCGAGGCGGTCTGCCC
Source organism: Burkholderiales bacterium (assembly GCA_036394595.1). GTDB lineage: Bacteria > Pseudomonadota > Gammaproteobacteria > Burkholderiales > SG8-39 > SCGC-AG-212-J23. The sequence continues at coordinate 12,913 of DASWEU010000018.1, forward strand.
GGC
>DASWEU010000019.1:0-2328 GCA_036394595.1 Burkholderiales bacterium
AAGCGCCGACGCGGGATCCGCGCGCGCCGCGCTCGATCAGGCATCCACGAGGCTGAGCAGTGCCGAGAGCGTCTTCAGGCGCCAGGTCGAGATGGTGGAAAAAGGCGTCGGCCTGGAGTTCGAGCGACAAGAAGCCGAAGCCCGGCTGAAGGAAGCGCGCGCGGAATATCAGCGCGCGCGGAACGCAGCCGACTTGATCGGATCCGGTCAAGGCATACGGGTTAGCGTTCGCGCACCCGCGGATGGTGTGGTGATAACGATTCGCGCGGCGGTCGGCGCCTCGGTTGCGCCTGGCGGCGAAGCGTTGTTGGAGCTCGGTGATCCGACTCGTCTGCAGGTGGTTGCGCAAGTACCGGAGGGCGATTTGCGCCGAATCGCGGTCGGCCAGGAAGCCGACCTGATGCTGCCGGCGCTCGCCGCCCATGTCGCGGCACGGGTGGAGAATTTCAACCCTCGCGTGGATCCGGAAACGCGTCGCGCGCAGGTATACCTCGCGCTTGGCAAGCGGATCGACGGATTGCGCGCCGGGATGCTGGCCCAGGTTGCCTTGCGCGTGGGTGCCAAGGCGGCCATCTCGGTCCCGGTCTCGGCGGTGCTAATCAAGGACGGCAAACGCCGCGTGGTCTACGTGGAGCGGGCCGACGGCAGTTTCGAGTCGCGGGAGGTTCAGACGGGCCAGAACCGCAGCGGCTGGGTAGTCATCGTGCAGGGGCTCACGGCAGGCGAAAGGGTTGTGGTGCGCGGCGCCTTGCTGCTCGACACCCAGGCAGAGCAGCTGCTCTGACCATGCTCCGCCTCCTGATCGAGACCTGCGTTCACCGCCGGGTCGCGGCGTTGTTCGCCACCTTGGTCGTCGCGGCCTTTGGACTGCGCGCCTACCTCGACACGCCCATAGAGGCCTACCCGGACGTGACCAACACCCAGGTCACGGTCATCACTCAGCTCCCCGGCAATGCGCCGGAGGAGATCGAGCGGCGCGTCACGGTGCCGCTGGAGCGCGAGCTGAACGGCACCCCGGGGATGACGTTGATGCGCAGCGAGAGCCTGTTTGGCCTGTCACTGATCACCCTCACCTTCTCGGACGATACGGCCAGCTTTCCCGCTCGAACCGTGGTCTTGCAAAGGGTCGCCGCCGCCGATCTTCCCCCGGGTGTGACCCCCGAGATTGCCCCGGAAGCGACGCCCCTGGGCGAGGTGTACCAGTTCCGTGTCACGAGTGACCGCCACGATCTGTATCAGTTGCGCTCCGAAATGCAGTGGAACATCGTACGCGTCCTGCGCCAAGTGCCAGGGGTAGCCGATATCGTGCCCTTCGGAGGCTATCTCAAGGAGATGCATGTCGAAGCCGACCCCATGCGCCTGTTCGCCCTGGGCTTGACGCTGGGCGATGTCGAGCAGGCGATCGCCAAATCCAACCTGAACATTGGCGGCGGCTTCCTGCGGCACGGCGACCAGGAACTTACGGTGCGCGGCATCGGCTACCTCGAGTCACCCGAGGATATCAAGAGCATCCTCCTCAAGAGCAAAGACGGGACAGCGGTGACGGTGGGCGACGTTTCCAACGTGGTGCAGTCCTTCACGCCGCGGCGCGGCACCGTGGGCGCTGGCCTGGAAAAGGAAGGCATCGAAGGCTTCGTGTGGATGCGGCGCGGCCAGAATCCCTCGCTGGTGCTGGACGGGGTCCACGACAAGGTGCGCGAGCTGAACGAGACCATCCTGCCCAAGGGCATGCGCATCGAGATTTACTACGACCGCAGCGACCTCGTGGGGCTGACGCTCGCCACGGTTCACAAGAACCTCCTGAGCGGTTTCATTTTGGTGGTCGCGGTGATGTGGCTCTTCCTGCGCAGTACCGTCGGCTCGCTGACGGTGGCTGTGGTGATCCCGTTGTCGCTGCTGGTGGCTTTCCTCGGCCTTTACGCGCTGGGCCTTCCGGCCAACCTGATCTCGATGGGCGCAATCGATTTCGGCATCCTGGTCGACGGTGCCGTCGTCCTCGTCGAGAACGTAATCCATACAATGCGCCAGGACCGCCCCGCCGACCGTCGCGACGTGCTGAGGCTCGTGGTGCGTTCAGCAGTGGACGTGGGGCGCCCCACGCTGTACGCGATGCTGATCATCATCGCCGCATTGGTGCCGGTATTCACGCTGCAATCGGTCGAGGGGCGCATTTTCCGGCCGCTGGCGCTCACCTACTCCTTTGCCCTGATCGGCGCGCTCGTGTTCGCCCTCACGCTGGTGCCGGCCCTGTGCGCGGCCTTGTTCCGACCGCGGCATGCCCAGCTTCAGGAGCCGGCCTGGGTCGAGCGGCTGCGCGCCCGCTATCGG
>DASWEU010000020.1:0-2171 GCA_036394595.1 Burkholderiales bacterium
GCGGTCTCGGCGTAGAAGCTCGTGCGCGACGAAGTCGCGTCGCCGGCGAGCACGAAGTTCACCGGGAAGCCGTTCTCGGCGAGCTCGATCGCGGGCTGGATCACCTCCGCAAGGTGCTTCCGCCCGTAGCGCTGCAGCGCCGTAGCCACGATCTTCAAGGTGCCGGGGACGCCCACCGCCTGGCCGCTGGTGGAAGCGGGCGTGAACCCCTGGTTGGTGCCGTCCGGATTGGTGAAGAGCGTGGTATCGGCGCTCGCCGGCGCCTTTTCCCGGCCCTCGACGGCGAAGGTGCTGCCCTGGCCCTTCGCGAGGTGCACCATCATGAAGCCGCCGCCGCCGATGCCCGAGAACTCGGGCTCGACCACGTTGAGCGCGAACTGGATCGCCGCCGCGGCGTCGATGGCATTGCCGCCGCTGCGCAGCATCCTCGCGCCCGCTTCGGCGGCGAGCGGGTGCGATACCGCCACCACTCCGCCGCGGAAGCCCGGGCCCGGCGGGACCGCCAGTCCCGAGCCTTCGTGCCACGCCCACGCGGGCGCGAACCCCGTTACCGCGAAGCTCAGTGCCAGCAGCAATTTGCGCATGTCAGCTCCTCGTTAAGTCAGTCGTCATCGTCGTCGTGCCCATGATGCCGCTCCTCGTGCGGCGTCCGGCTTTGGAAGTTCGCCGCATCGTCGGTGCTCCCGGTGCCGGTTCGGCGTGCGGTCCTTCTAAAGTCAGTCTTTGTCTCTGCGGTTCGCGCGAATCTGCCCGCGGATCTCACCGCCCGGGGAAATATTCGAGTGTACGTTCACGTAGGCCACGCCCGCGCGGATGGCGGCGATCACCTCGTCCAGCTCACCGGGGGCGAACTGCTGGGCTGCGACGGTCTGGACGTTCTCCGGCCTCCAGGTGCCGGCAAAATGTCCGTTGGGGGACGTGCACGTCGGCGTGCCTGCCGGACCCGGGGTGCCCGTCGTCCCGCAGATCCACAGGACGATGCCGCCGTTGACGCGGCGCTGGCCGACATGCATGTGCGACTGGGTCACTGTGCCCTGCATCCCGCTGTACGTAATCTCGTAGTCGATGGCGTCGCCGTTGGAGCTGATGACGGCCTCGAATGCGGCGGTCGCCTCCGTGGAAACTGCTGGCACCTCCTGAAAGCCCATCAGCGTGGCGCGGATTTTGTCGTCGGCGCCGGCGGTGGACGCCGCAATGGCGGCGGACAATGTGACAAACACAGAAAGCTTACTCATGAGCGCTCCTTTCCAGTTGGGGGAATGGGTATGACACTTGTTGCTACTCCGCTGCAATCGCAAGTGCAATTCTGGATTTCATAGGATCTCTCTCCTCCTTTTTGCTCGCGCATCCTTCAGTCGATGACCAGCCAGGTGCGGAGCGGGTCCTGCTGCTCATAGCCGGGCTTCGACCAGTCGCAGACACCGGACGGGAACGCCGCCTGCAATCTCGCCCACTGTGTCGCCGTGAAGCTCACTGCATAGTCGGACTGCTTGAGCGGCTTGGTATGGCACTTGATGATGTCGGCCGCGATGTCGGCCCCGGCGACCTCGCGCGGGAAGGAGTTCGACGGATACAGGTCGTGGCACGTCGAAGGTCCCCGCACCTGGTGCTGGGGGATGAAGACAGGCGTCGGGTCCTTCGTATAGCAGCCTTCCTGCAGGTCGGCGGGCTTATTCTGCACCACCTTGTCGATCTGGCGGATGTGCCGCTTGTCGGCCTTGATGGCGGTGATCCAGCGGTCCATCTTAAGGATCGCGCTTTGCAGCAGCGGGTTGGCGTTGCTGTAGAGACCGAAGCGGTTGTCGTTCACCCACATCACCTGGTTATCGCTGCGCCCGTTCGCCTTCTCCAGGCGCTTGCGCATCGAGAACGAGTGATAGCGCACATGGATGTCGCCGCCGGGCAGCACGTCGTTGTAATCGCGGAAGTCGATGATCGGCATCTCCGCGAGCCCGCCGCCGCCGTTGGTGAGCCGGCCTGTTTGGTAAGCGGCCCTCGCGGCCAGCAGGTCCGCGACGGTGCGCTGCTGAACGATGGTCGCGTCGCGGTCGAATCCGCCGATCTTCTCGTTGAGATCGACGAACTGCTCGGCCGAGATCGTGCCGTTGTTCACCAGCTTCAGGCCGTACTGGATGCCGACGTTATCGAGCGGCCGACGCGCAAAACCCGTG
>DASWEU010000021.1:0-3127 GCA_036394595.1 Burkholderiales bacterium
CGTGTGCATCCAGGTGAGGAGCAGGTTGTCGCGCAGATAGCGGAAATGCGACACGCCGCCCTCGGCGGCGCTCAAGTACCGCACCGGCACGGGAATGTTGAGCGGCCGTACGCCGCGCCAGCACAGGCGCACCGCCGCCTCAGCGTCGAAGTCGAAGCGCCGCATCCAGCGGCTCCCACAGCGTCTCGAAATCCACCCAGAAGTTCGACATCTTGCGCCACAGCACGCGCTCGAGCGGTGCGTTGGCGCCGAAGAGGGGCACCCCCAGGACCTGGGCGTCGGGATTGGCCTGCGACGCGGCCATGAACTCACGGATCCGGGCCGCGGGGTGCTGGCCGTCCGCGTCCATCACCAGCGCGTGCGTTTAGCCCGCTTCGCGCGCAGCGCGCAGCCCGTGCAGCACGGCGGCGCCCTTTCCGCGGTTGCGCTCCAGCACCATGACGCGCAAGTGCGCATCCTGCTGCGCGAGCAGCGCTTGGCTGCCACTCGCGCTTCGCCTCTTCGACCGTCTGCAGGACGCGTGCGCCGGTGTTGTACGTCGGGATCAGCACCAGATGATTCATGCCAGACCTGAAGAAAAGGGGTGGCTAGGCTACGCTACGCTGCTTGAACCACGCTAGCCGGTCCGGCTGGACCAAAAGCCCCTGAGCACGAACCGCACGCGACTCCTGGCGGCCGCTGCAATCGTGCTCATCGCGGGCCTGCTGAGCGGGGCGGCGATCTACTTCAGCGCGGACGAGGACGCCGCGCTCTCGACCTCCTATGTGGTGGTGATCGACCCGTCGGTGACCAAGACTTATGTGCGCGAGCTGCGGCGCTTTGGCGGCCAGGCGGCGGTGCTGTTCGACGAGTTCAACCGCTGGTTCGCCGGGCTCTGGCAGGGCAAGGCGCTAGGCGTCACCATCGGCTGGATCAGCGTCGCGGCAGCCGTGGCGATTTTCTGGATTGCCCGGCGCATGCCGAAACAGAAAAGCTAGAGTTGTTATCAAATGGCGCGCTGACAGATTCGCGCAAGCAGTCAGTGGTCAATTGATGTCATCGCCAGCCAAACCGTATTGGCGCGCCGCGCGATTTTTATTTATTGTGCTAGCGTCGTCGCGCCTTGGGAGAGGCCGCCATGGGGAGTAGCATCGTCGTCGCGCTGCAGCTCGCATTGTTTCTATTGGTCGCCTTGGGCGCGTTTTTGGTTATCGCCCGTCGCGACAGGCGCGCCAAGGCAGGAGACCGGCGGCGATCTTCGCGCGGCGGACGCCGCAAAGGGGAGCCTGCATCAGTGAGCATGCCGGCAGAGGGTGGACTTCAGGCATCGCGAGGCCCGGTCGTAGTCCAGCGATAGCGCGCGACAGTGTTTCTCGGGTTCGGGCAAGTGGTATATAGCTTGGCAAATGCAAATGCCGGCCGGAACCGAGACCCTCGCGACGACCGCCAACCATTGGCTTGCGCAGTTCGAGCAGGCGCTCGGCGCTCGCGACGACGGCATGCTCGGGCGCCTGTTTCATCGCGATTGCCATTGGCGCGATGTCCTCGCACTTACCTGGCGCATCCAGACCGTGAGCGGCGTGGATGCCCTCGCCCGCGAGCTGAAGACGCATGCAGCCCGGGCGCGCCCCACCAGTTTGCGCACCGACCCGGCTCGCACGCCGCCGCGCCACGTGACGCGCGCCGGCACGAAGTGCATCGAGGCGATCTTCCGGTTCGAAACCGCCGAGGGCCACGGCAGCGGACTGCTGCGGCTCCTGCCCGAAGATAAGGAACCAAGAGCATGGACGCTGCTCACCGCGCTCGAGGAGCTCAAAGACCACGAAGAGCAGGTCGGCGGCCTGCGGCCGAGCGGGCACTCCTATTCGCGCGACTTCGGCGGTCCGAACTGGCTCGACCTGCGCAAAGCGGCGAGCCGATATGACGACCGGGAGCCCACCGTGCTGGTGGTGGGCGGCGGCCAAGCCGGGCTTTCGATCGCGGCGCGCCTGACGCAACGGCACGTCGACACGCTGATCGTCGACCGCTGGCCGCGCGTGGGTGACAACTGGCGCCGGCGCTACCACGCGCTCACGCTGCACAACCAGGTGCACGTCAACCACCTGCCCTACATGCCGTTCCCGCCGAACTGGCCGGTGTACATCCCGAAGGACAAGCTCGCGAACTGGTTCGAGTCCTACGTCGAAGCGATGGAGCTCAACTACTGGACGGGCACCGAGCTCGAAGGCGGCAGCTACGACGAGCGCGAGAGGCGGTGGCACGTCACGCTGCGCCGCGCCGACGGCTCGCGGCGCGAGCTGCAGCCGCGCCACGTGGTCCTCGCCACCGGGGTGAGCGGCATCCCGCACGTTCCGGAGATCCCGACGCTGCGCAACTTCCGCGGCACGGTGCTGCATTCCGGCCAGTACGAGGACGGCGAGACGACGAAGGCGAAGCGCGCCATCGTCATCGGCACCGGCAACAGCGGCCACGATATCGCCCAGGACCTCTACTCGAGCGGCGCGAAAGTCACGCTGGTGCAGCGCAGCCCGACGCTGATCACCCAGTGCGACCCGAGCGCGCAGCTGGTCTACGCGCTCTACAGCGAAGGCCCGCCGCTCGAGGATTGCGACCTCATCACGGCGTCGGTGCCGTTTGCACTGGCAAAGCGCTCGCACCAGCTCGCCACCGCGCATGCCAGGGAACTGGACCGGCCGCTTCTCGACCGGCTCGAGGCCAAGGGATTCAGGCTCGACTACGGCGAGGACGACACCGGCTGGCAGTTCAAGTACCTCACGCGCGGCGGCGGCTACTACTTCAACGTCGGCTGCTCGGACCTCATCGCCGAAGGCAAGATCGGCCTCGCGCAATTCCCGGAGATCGCGGAATTCGTAGCCGACGGCGCGCGCCTGAAGAGCGGCGAGGTCATCGGCGCGGATCTCGTCGTGCTCGCCACCGGCTGGAAAGGCCAGGAAGCGCTGGTCGCCAAGCTGTTCGGCGAGGAGGTGGCGGCGCGCGTCGGCCCGGTCTGGGGATTCGGCGATGGCCAGGAGCTGCGCAACATGTTCACGCGCACTGCGCAGCCGGGTCTGTGGTTCATCGCCGGCAGCTTCGCGCAGTCGCGCATCTACTCGAAGTACCTCGCGCTGCAGATCAAGGCTTGCGAGGC
>DASWEU010000022.1:0-27218 GCA_036394595.1 Burkholderiales bacterium
CCGCCACGCCGGTCGCGGTGACGACACCCCTGCCACCCGACACGCAGGCGCCCTCCGTTCCCGCGGCCCTCACCGGAAGCGCCGCCTCAAGCACGCAGATCAACCTTGCCTGGAACGCTTCCACCGACAACGTCGGCGTAAGCGGCTACCGGGTCTACCGCGCCGGCACGCTGATCGCGACCACCGCCGCGCCCTCCTATGCCGACGCGGGGCTCGCGGCCTCGACTAGCTATAGCTATTCCGTTTCCGCTTTCGATGCCGCGGGGAACGCGTCGGCACCCTCCACCGCCCTGACGGTGCGAACCTCGGCCAAGCTGGACAACAAGGCGCCGAGCGTCCCGGGCGGCCTCAGCGCCACGCCGGCGACCAGCCGGCTGATCAATCTGAAATGGAATGCCTCGACCGACAACGTCGGCGTCAGCGGCTACAAGGTGTTCCGCGCCGGCGTGCAGATCGCCAGCGTCAGCGTGCCCGCCTATGGAGACGCCACGGTTTCACCCGCCATCCGCTATAGCTACACGGTGGCGGCTTTCGACGCCGCCGGCAATACCTCGGCGAAGTCGGCGGCGGTATCCGCCACCACGCCCGTCCTGCGCGCGCGCAGCGACTTCGATGGCGACGGCAAGTCCGACATCCTGTGGCGCAACGGCGCGACCGGCGAAGACCGCATCTGGTTCATGAACGGGGCCACCATCACGAGCAACAGCGCGCTGACCGCGGTGGCGGATCTCAACTGGAGCATCGCCGCCAGCGGCGATTTCAACGGCGACGGCAGGGCCGACGTCCTGTGGCGCAACAAGGTGACCGGCGAAAACCTGATCTTCTTCATGAACGGCGCCACGGTCCTGAGCAGCGCGTCGATCAACCCGGTGTCGGACCTCAATTGGGGCATCAGCGGCATCGGCGATTTCAACGGCGACGGCAAGGCCGACATCCTGTGGCGCAACAAGGCGACCGGCGAAAACGCCATCTTCTTCATGAACGGCGCGACCGTCCTCGGCACCACCTACATCCGGCCGATTGCCGACCTTAACTGGAGTGTTGCCGGGGTCGGCGATTTCGACGGCGACGGCAAGTCCGACATCCTGTGGCGCAACGCCGCCACCGGCGAGAACGGCATCTATTTCATGAACGGCGGCACGGTGCTCAGCGTCATTTACCTCAACCCGGTAGCGGATCTGAACTGGGCCGTTACCGGCATCGGCGACTTCGACGGCGACGGCAAGTCCGACATCCTGTGGCGCAACTCGGTGACCGGCGAAAACACGATCTACTTCATGAACGGCGCTACCGTTCTGAGCACGACCGCCATCCGGCCGATCACCGACCTCAACTGGAGCGTCGCGCAAGTCGGCGACTTCGACGGCGACGGCAAGTCCGACATCCTGTGGCGCAACGCCGCCACCGGCGAGGACGGCATCTACTTCATGAATGGCGGCGCCGTCACGGCCGTCATCTACATCGCCTCATTGCCGGTCTCCGGCTGGTTGATCGCGTTTCGCTGAGCAACGCATAGTCCGGTCGGTCCGGGCTGAAAGGCCCATGCGCGCATCGCGGGCGCGCAATCATCGCCGCTCAGTCTCGCGGGTGCATTACGTGATCATCCTTTCAAGGAGAACAACGTGCATCCACGGACCCTCAACAAGCGCTGCGGCGCATTCGCGCTTTTCGCCGCCCTGATTCTTTCGCCGGCCCTCGGCGTCGCCCAGAACGTCAGCGGACAGGCGGCGGCCGTCCAGGCCACCGTGTTCGGCCTGCTCGGCTCGACCAGCCTCGGCCTCGCCAACACCGGCACGCTGGGCAGCGTGACCGACGCGCGCCAGGCCTCCGATATCAGCGGCAACCTGATCGGCGGGCTGCTGGCGGAGGTGCCGAGCGCCACCACCATCGGCCTCGGTGACAGCGTGGCCTCGCAGGCCTCGCTCGCCAACATGGTGCTGTATATCGGCGGCAGCACCATCGGCGCCGATCTGATCATGGCCGAGGCGCTGGCCACCGGCGGCGCCGGCAGCGGAACGTCGACGCTCACCAACCTGGTGCTGAACGGCGTGCCAGTCGCGATCAGCGGCGCGCCCAATCAGGTCATCGGCATCCCGGGCGGCCAGATGATCATCAACCAGCAGAGCAGCACGCCCGGCGGCATCGTGGTGAACGCGCTGCACGTCTTCGTGGGCGGCATTGCCGACGTGGTCGTCGGTTCCGCGACTGCGGCCCTGCAATAAACCCGAAACCATCCGACAACGAATACCGACGGAGACAACGTCATGCGCATCATCAAAATGCTTCTGGCCATCGCCACCTGGTCTCTGCTGCTCGCCAGCAGCGCCGCGTTCGCCTGGCCCTGCGATTTCCTCACCGGTGGCGGCTTCATCATCCATAACGGCAACAAGGCCAACTTCGGCGTCGGCGGCGGCTGCAAGGACGGCGCGCCGACTTGGGGCCATCTCGAGTACCAGGATCACGGCACCGGGCTGAACGTGCACTGGACCAGCATCACCGCCTACCGGGAAATCGACTCGCAGGACGGCAAGCAGCCCCTCGGCGCGCGTCAGGTCTGCGGCACCGCGCGCACCAACCTGTATGGCGATGTCGATTTCGTCGTCCAGGCGCGCGATGCCGGCGAGCCGGGCACCAGCGACCAGTTCGACATCCGGTTGCGCAAATTGGGCGTGATCGTCTACGACACCACCCAGCAGTGCTTCCCGCACTACCTCGGCTCGACCGCGCCTTGCGCGCCGGGCGAGAACGGCGGCGGCAACATCCAGCTGCACAAGCCGAACCCGTCCAACACCGGGTCCTTCGGCGGCTCCTGCCCCGCGCTGTAGGCGGGCGCTAGAAGGTAAAACGTCCCGACACGGCGACTACGTTGACGACGTAGTCGCCGAGCGGGACGTTCGCGCTGCGGCTCTCGTGCAGCGCGGTGAGTTGCAGCGCCACGCTGCGCGCCGGGCGCCAGGCCAGCGCCGCCGAGGCGCCGCGCACGTGGTCGATACGCGTGGAAGAGAGGCCCAGCGCCTGGCTCGGGTCGCCAAGATACTCGCGGCGCGCGGCGTCCAGGCTGGCGGACAGCTCGAGCTTTTCCGTCAGCCGCAGCGACGGCCGCAGCGCGGCGCCCTCCACCAGCACCAGGCTCGCGCGGTTGAATTCATACGGGCTGATGTCGCGGCTGCCGACCAGCGCCAGCGAGAGCTTGCCGGCCGGCCGCCAGCGCAGCTCGGCGCGCGCCAGCAGGCCGTCGAAATCCCGCTGCGGCAACTGCTGGTAGCGGCGCTCGACCTGCTCGGCGCGCAGGCTCAGGCGCGTGGCGCCGCCGGAAGACCAGTCGGCAGACACGCCCGCGCCGATCTGGCGGTAAGCGTTGTCGACCAGCAGCGCGCCGACCGGTTGCGGCTGTGGGAAGCTGCCCTCCTCGGCGCGCAGGCTGAAGCCGATCGAATTGCCGGCACGGCTGAGATAGCTCGCGCCGGCCTCGGCGCCGGAGATCTCGGCGTCGTTCACCTGGCGCGCGGGATCGCTGTTCGACTGCTCGAGGCGGCTGACGCCGCCTTTCAAATGCCAGGACGGCGTGAGGCGCCAGTCGCCATTGGCCCAGGCCTGGCGCAGGCCGAGCCGGTCGGGTGCGGTGCCAACCACATTGGCGAACGAGGCGAGCGTCTCGCTGTCCGTATACCCCAGCTCGCCGCGCGTGCTCTCGCCGGCCTGCCATTGCCACAGTGTGCGCAGGTCGTGGCCGTCGTAATCGAGATTGGAAAAGCGCTGGTAGTGCGTGTGGCTCAGCGTGAGCGAGCCGAGGAAGCGCTGGCGGCTGAGCGGCAGGTCGAGGTTAAGGCCGGCCGAAGTCGTGAGGAGGGTGTCGGCGCGCGAGGGCGAGCCGATGACGGTCGCAGGATCGGCCTGCTTCGAAAGACGGAAGACGTTGTCGTCGTGGGTGATGCGCTCGTCGACGAACGCGCCGACCCGATCGCTCTCCTGTCCCGCGGCGGGCGCCGCCGGCAGGGCCAGCGCGGCGAGGCAGGCGAGCGCGAGCGGGCTAGGACGCCAGGCGTCGGCGCGCGATCGCACCGGCACCGATCAGGCCTGCGACGATGAGCGCCCAGTTGCCGGGCTCGGGAATGTTGGCGGGCGGCGCGCTCAGGAAGTGGGCGACAGCGCGTTCGAAGCTGAGACGCGTGGGGGGCGTCGGCGATACGGCGAACGCCGTGCCGAGCGACGCCGCCACGACCAGCAACAGGCACAGCAGCTTGAGTCGTTTCATGGGGTCTGCTCCGTGACGCTCACAGGTTGAGGATGCGCAGCGCCAGTGCCTTGCCGACGGCCTGGGTGCGGTTCTGGACGTTGAGCTTGCGCAGGATCTTCTGCACGTGGTTCTTTACCGTCAGCGGGCTGATCGTCAGGATGGTGCCGATCTCGATGTTGCTCTTGCCGACGTGGATCCAGCGCAGGATCTCGCGTTCGCGCTCGGTCAGCAGGCCCGGGCCGCGCGGCGCCGCGGCGCCGTTTTCTTCGGCCGGGCGGTCGACCTGGCTGCGCATCCAGGCGAGGTGCACGAACGGCACGATCAGCTCGACCAGCAGCTCGCGCCGCGCGCCGGCGTCGCCGCGGTCGGCGGCGAAGAAAAACAGGCTGGCCGGCTTGCCGAAGGCATCGTAAGTGCCGTGCAGCAGCACGCTCGGCGCGCCGGCGCGCCGCAACTCGCCGGCGAGCTCGCCGCCGGCGTAGGCAGCGCCCGGCGCGGCGTCGCACAGCAGCGGGCGGAAGTGGCCGCGCTCCCAGTTCTTGACCGCCTGCGGCACCAGCGAGGTATCGCGGCGGAACAGTTCCAGCAGCGGCGCCGGCTCGATACGCGCGCCGGCGAAGCAGTCGGCCTGGAACGACGACGACGGATCTGCGCACAGCGCACACACCAGCAGTTCGTGCGGCACCAGGCTCTGCAGCAGTCCCTGGGTCCAGCCGAACAGTTGCGGCCGCGAATGCACCCGCAGCGAGGCGTCGAAGTTGAGCAGGAGCGCCTCGAGGTCGAGCGGCTCGAGCAGCGCGGCGGCACCCGCCTGCCCCAATTCGTGGGCAGCGCTCATGGGCGCGCGCCGGCCGAGCGCGGTCCCGGTGCGGGCATCGAAAGAGAATTCACCGGTTTGCAGCACGTGGTTCGTATCGCGTCCTCGCCAGTCAAATGAATGGACTGCAGCCCACTATGTGACCCCCTTGTTACATAGGGATGACGCGGAATTGTTCCGGTCCGGAATTGGCTTGGGTGGGTGCAATCCATTGTTTTCTTGGCGTTATATCCTCCAGTGTCTTTTTACCTGACGCGCTTTCCGGGGAACCGCGCGGCGATGCGCGTCGCGCTAGTCCGTTAGACCTACGCCGGGATGGCCACCGGTTCATCGCCGTCAACCGGCGCCCTACTAGCCTTGGCGGCATCGTGCTTGCCGTACCGCAGATCCCGCGACGCTTCGCGGACCACCAGATCACGCCCGCCGCGCTGGCGCAGGCGCTGATCGACCCGGCCGCGATGATTGGCGCGCTGTTCGTTTGCGCCGCCGCTTTCGGCGCGCCGTTCGAGGGCGCCTACCTGATCCTCGCCCTGATCGTCTTTTCGCTCACCTTTCCCGGCACCAAGCCGAAGGGGACCAGCCCGCGCGCGCTCGCCAGCGAGATCACGCGCAGCTGGGCCGTCACCGCCGCTCTGCTGCTGCTGATCGGCTGGGCGACCCGCACCGTATCGAGTTTCGACCCGCGCGTGCTCGCGGCCTGGGTGGTGGCGGCCCCGGGCCTGCGCCTCGCGGCGCACCTCGCCATGCCCGGGCTGCTGCGGCGGGTATTCGCGGCCGAGGGCGCGCAGCGCGTTGCCGTGATCGCCGGCGCCAGCGAGCTCGGCCACTCGCTCGCCGAGCGCATCCGCGGCCAGCCACTGCTCGGCCTGCGGGTGGCGGGCTTCTTCGACGACCGCGGCGGCACGCGCGTCGGCCCGGTCGAGGCGGGCGAGATCCTCGGCACGCTCGACGAGCTCGCCGGCTACGCCAAGCGCAACCACGTCGACCAGATCTACATCACCCTACCGATGGCCTCGCAGCCGAGGATCCTCAAGCTGCTCGACGAGCTGCGCGACACTACGGCGTCGATGTATTTCGTGCCGGACATTTTTCTGTTCGACCTGATCCAGGCACGCACCGACGCCATCGGCGGCATGCCGGTGATCTCGGTCTGCGAGTCACCGTTCTCGGGGCTCGACGGCGTGGTCAAGCGGGCGAGCGACGTCGTGCTCGCCACGCTGATCCTGCTCCTGGTGGCGCCGCTGATGCTCGCCATCGCCATCGGCGTCAAATTAAGCTCGCCCGGGCCGGCGCTATTCCGCCAGCGCCGCTACGGCCTCGACGGGCGCGAGATCGTGGTCTACAAATTTCGCAGCATGACCGTGGCCGAGGACGGCGGCGTCATCCGCCAGGCGACGCGCGGCGACGTGCGCCTGACGCACTTCGGCGCCTTCCTGCGCCGCTACTCGCTCGACGAGCTGCCACAGTTCCTCAACGTGCTCCAGGGCCGCATGAGCGTGGTCGGCCCGCGCCCGCACGCCGTCGCGCACAACGAGCTGTACCGCAAGCTGATCAAGGGCTACATGATCCGTCACAAGGTTCGGCCGGGCATCACCGGCTGGGCCCAGGTCAACGGCCTGCGCGGCGAAACGCAATCGCTGGACAAGATGCAGGCGCGCATCGAGTACGACCTCGACTACCTGCGTCACTGGTCGCTGCGGCTGGATCTGTGGATCGTGCTGCGCACGATCCGGGTGGTGCTGGACGATCGGCAGGCTTACTGAGGACTGGTCGAACGGTGTAACCGGTAGCCGGTGCCGCGCACCGTTTCGATCAGGGCATCGTGGCCGCTCGGTTGCAGCGCCTGGCGCAGGCGGCGGATATGCACGTCGACCGTGCGCTCCTCGACGAACACGTGATCGCCCCACACCTCGTCGAGCAGCTGGCCGCGGCTGTAAACGCGCTCCGGGTGGGTCATGAAGAAGTGCAGCAGGCGGAATTCGGTCGCCCAGAGGTCGAGCGGCGTGCCGCCAGCCGAGATGCGATGGGCCGCCGGATCGAGCCTGAGGCCGCCGATTTCGACCACCTCGTCGGAGAGCAGCGGCGCGCGCCGCCGCATCACCGCCTTGATGCGGGCCAGCAACTCGCGGTGCGAGAACGGCTTGGTGATGTAGTCGTCGGCGCCCGCTTCCAGCCCCGTCACCTTGTCGGTCTCCATCGAGCGCCCGGTCAGCATGATGATGGGGATTTCCTTGGTGCGCCGGTCGGTGCGCAACTGGCGCAGGAAGCTCACGCCGGTGCTGTCGGGGAGGATCCAGTCGAGCAGCACCAGGTCCGGCAGGACTTCGCGCATCGCCGCCTCGGCCTGCGGCACGCTGACCGCGCGCGTCACCTGGTGCCCGGCGCGCTCCAGGCTCGCCGCGATCATGCGTTGCGTGACCAGCTCGTCCTCGACCACCAGGATCGTTCCGCCCATGGCCGGCAATGCTACGGACTTGCGCGCCGACACACTATCGCGCCGCCTTGATCTTGCTGTAGCGCGACAGCGGCGCCCTGTGGCGCCGCCCCGACAAACTCGCCGGCTAGATCAGGCGGTACTTGACCGCGTAGCGCACCAGCGCGGCATTGGTCGAGAGGCCGAGCTTCTTCAGGATGCGGGCGCGGTAGGTGCTGATGGTGCTGGGGCTGAGGAACATTTCGGTGGCGATCTCGTTGATCTGCTTGCCCGAGGCCATCAGCCACATCACGCGGTACTCGCGGTCCGACAGCGTCTCGTGCGGCGGCTTCTCGCCGCCCGGCGCGAGCTCGGAAGCGAGCTTCTCGGCGAACGCCGGACTGACGTACTTGCCCCCGCCCACCACCTTGCGGATGGCGCCGGTCAACTCCTCGCTCGCGCTCTCCTTGTTGATGTAGCCGGCGCCGCCGGCCTTGAACACCTGCCCGGCGTGCACATCCTCCGGCAGGATGCTCATCACCAGCACGGCGCGGCCGGGATGCTGGCGCTTCATTTCGCGCACCAGGTCCGCGCCGCTGCAGCCCGGCATCGAGAAGTCCAGCACGGCGACGTCCCACTCGAGGCGCCGTCCCAGATCGAGCGCGTCGTCGCCGTTGGTCGCTTCGCCGACCACCTCCATGTCGTGCTCGGAGGCGAGAATTTCCTTCAGGCCGCGCCGCACGACCGGATGATCATCGGCAATCAGGATGCGCATCACCGCTCTCCTACGCAATCAGACATGGGGAATCACCACCTTGACGCGGGTGCCCTTGCCGCGCTCGCCCGCGAAATCGATCGAGCCGCCAAACGGCAGCACGCGCTCGCGCATGCCGATCAGCCCGAGGGAATTCGGGCTGTCGAGCGCCGCGGCTTCGATGCCGCGGCCGTTGTCCTCGACCGTCAGCAGCAGGCCGCCGGGCGCCGACTGCACCGCGACGTCGATGCGGGTGGCCGCCGCGTGGCGCACGACGTTGGTCAGCAGCTCCTGGAAGATGCGGAACGCCGCCGTCGAGCGCTCGCGGTCCAGTTCCGGCGCCTGCCGCGGCAGCGACACGTTGCAGCGGATGCCGCTGCGCCGCTGGAAGTCGCCCGCCTGCCAGTCGATGGCGGCCGCGAGGCCCATGCGGTCGAGCACCTCGGGCCGCAGCCGCGCCGTGATCTCGCGCACCGACTCGATGGTGGCGTCGATCAGGCCGCAGGCCGCCTGCGCCTTCTCCTGCAGCGCGGTCTCGGCCGCCGGCAGCCGGCTCGCCATCCACATCACGTCCATCTTGATGCCGGTCAGCGCCTGGCCCAGCTCGTCGTGGATCTCGCGCGAGATGCGCGTCCATTCCTCCTCGCGCACCGCCTGCAGATGCGTCGCCAGGGCACGCAGCTTGGACTGCGATTGGCGCAACTCGCCCTCGGCGCGCTTGCGGTCGATGATCTCCTGCACCAGCTTGCCGTTCTTGCGGTGCAGGTCGACGAACACGGAAACCTTGGACTTGAGGATTTCCGGCGTCGGCGGCTTGACGATGTAATCCACCGCGCCCACCTCGTAGCCGCGCGTCACCGACGAGATGTCCTCATAGGCGCCGGTGAGGAAGATGATCGGCGTGTGGCGCGAACGATCACGCTCGCGGATCAGGCGGGCGGTTTCGAAGCCGTCCGCACCGGGCATGCGCGCGTCCATCAGGATCACCGCGAAATCCTCCTTCAGGACGTAGCGCAACGCTTCGTCGCCGGATTTCGCCGTCACTACCCGGATCGAAGGCAGGTCGCCGAGCAGGCCTTGCAGGGCCGTCAGGCTCCTGGGATCGTCGTCGACGGCCAGAACGCTCGCCATCGGCTGGCTGGTATGCATCGCTCTCCTAAAAACAGGAAGACGCGCTTTGCATTATCCCCTCATGAAAGCACTACACGGAAGCATGTCCGTCAAATTAGTAGTTCTACGTACCTCGCTGTCGCCGCACGGCTCCACGCTGTAGCCGAAATACGACAATTAGTCCGGATGGCCCATGCGCCGCCGTTACGGGGGCAGCGCTGCCGCTGTCTAAGCTGCACCGATGAAACGGCTGCTCTATGCGCTCGCAGCAGTCGCCATCGGCGCCTGGCTGGTGCTCGACGCGGGCGTGGGTGGCGACCGGACGGCGAGCGGGCGCGACGTCGAGGCTGCGGCGCGCGATTCACCGGCGCCTGCAGCGCGCATCGCACCGGCGCTGCCCGCGCGTGCGCCGCTGCCGGAAAACGTCGCCGATCCCTTCCTCGCGCCGGCGCACCAGGCGTCGCGCGCGCTTGCGGCGCGCGCCGCAACGCCGGCGGTCGTGGCACCCGTGCTGCCGTACCGCTTCGTCGGGCGCGTCTATCAGGAGGGCGCGACGCAGGTCTACGTCGCCCGCGGCACCAAGCTGTTCGCGGTGCGGCAGGGCGATGTGCTGGACGGCGAGTATCGCGTCGACGCGCTGAGCCCGAGCGAGATCGCCTTCGTCCACCTGGCCTCGGGCAGCCGCCAGGTCATGCCGCTCGGACCCCCGATCGATAGCGCGGCGCGCCCGCCCGAGTGGATCAATTCGCTGACGCTGGATCGCTCGCTCGCCGGTGGCAACGGCAAGGCGCCGTGACGCGCCGCGCCGGCTTCACGCTGCTCGAGCTGCTGGTGGTCGTCGCGATCATCGGACTGCTCGCCGGCTATGTCGCGCCGCGCTATTTCGGCCAGGTCGGCAAATCCGAGGTCGCCACCGCCAAAGCGCAGATCGACGCGCTGGAGAAGGCGCTCGATCAGTACCGCCTCGATACCGGGCGCTACCCGGCCACCGAGCTCGGCCTCGCGGCACTGGTCATCCGGCCGGCGAACGAGCCGCGCTGGAGCGGACCCTACCTGAGGAAGGACGTGCCGCTCGACCCCTGGGGCAAGCCTTACCGTTATCGCGCGCCTGGCGAGCAGGGGCGAGATTTCGACCTCGTCTCGTATGGCAAGGACGGCCAGCCCGGCGGTACCGGCGAGGACGCCGATCTCTCCAACCACTAGGACGACCCGCAGGTCATGCGCTACCGGTTGAAAGCCGTCGGCCCGGCGGGCCAAGTGGAGGCGCTCGACGTCGAGGGATTCGACGAAGCGAGCGTCGTGCGTCAGGCGAAGGAGCGCGGCTATACGGTGCTCGCGCTGCGGCCGCGCGCCTCGCTCGCCCTCGCCTGGCCAGGGGCGCGCGCGCGCTTTCCGCTGGCCGCCTTCACCCACGACCTGCTGGTGTTGCTCGACGCCGGGCTGCCGCTGGTCGAGGCGATCCAGGCGCTCGCCGAGCGCGAAAGCCGCGGCGAGGTACGCGCCCTGCTCGGGCAGATCGGCGCCGCGCTGCGCGAAGGCCAGCCGCTGTCGGCGGTCCTCAAGCGCTTTCCGCGCGCCTTTCCGCCGACCTTCGTCGCCACCGTGCAGGCCGCCGAGACCACGGGCGACGTCGCGCCGTCGCTGCAGCGCTACGCCAGCTACCAGAAACAGGCCGACGCGCTGCGCAAGCGCGTGGCGGCGGCGTCGATCTACCCGGCGTTGCTGCTCGCCGCCGGCGGCCTGGTGACGCTGTTCCTGCTGCTCTACGTGGTGCCGCGCTTCAGCGCCATCTTCGAGGAGCGCGGCACGGCGCTGCCGTTCTTTTCGCAGTTGCTGCAGGCCTGGGGCGCCTTCGTGCGCGGCCACGGCGCGCTCGCCGCCGGCCTGCTCGCCGCGGCGGCCGCCGCCGCTTTCTACGCGCTCAGCCGACCCGCGGTGCGCGCCGCGATCGAGGAGGCTCTCTGGCGGCTGCCGGCGCTCGGCGAGCGGCTCGCGGCCTACCAGCTCGCGCGCTTCTACCGCACGGTCGGCATGTTGGTGCGCAGTGGCGTGCCGCTGGTGAGCGCGCTGCAAATGGGCGGCGAGCTGCTGCGCCCCGCCATGCGCGAGCGGCTCGCCGGCGCGGTGCGCGCAATCCGCGAAGGCCGGCCGGTCGCCGCCTCGCTCGCGGCCGGCGCACTCACCACGCCGGTCGCGCTGCGCATGCTGTCGGTCGGCGAGCAGGCCGGCCGCATGGGCGAGATGATGGAGCGCGTCGCCGCCTTTCACGACGAGGAAATCGCGCGCTGGCTCGACTGGACCATGCGCCTGGTCGAGCCGCTGCTGATGGCCGCCATCGGCCTCGCCGTCGGCGCCATCGTCATCCTCATGTACATGCCGATCTTCGAGCTCGCAGGCAGCCTGCAATGAGCACGCCGCTGGCGCGCGAGGCAAGCGCCATCGACCTCGAGCTGATGCGCGAGGCGCGCAGCGCCGCGGCCGCAGGACAGCGGCGCCTGGTCGACGTGCTGGAGGAACGCCTTGCGCTGGCGCCCGAGGACTTCGTCGCCATGCTCGCCGCGTTCACCGGCATGCCGGCGCTGCTGATGGCGGAGCTGCGCACGGCGGCGCCCGCCTTCGACCTGGTGCCGTTTGCCGAGTGCGCGCAGCGCGGCTGCGTCGCGTTGCGCGGCGAGCAGGGCCTGCAGCTCGCGGTCGACGATCCGTTCTCCGCCGAGCTGGAGGCCTGGGCCGACGAGCGCATCACCGAACCCTGCCGCTGGCGCCTGGTACACCGCGGCGACCTCGCGGCCTACCTCGCCAGCCACGAAGAGTCGCTGCGCGCGCTCGACGCCGTGCGCGCCGGGGCGGCGAGCGGCGGCGAGGACCCCGCCGGCATCGAGGACCTGTCGCTGCGCGCGATCAGCGACGAGCCGAGCGAGGTGGTGCGCCTGGTGCGCTCGACGCTGCGCGATGCGCTCAAGCTCGGCGCGAGCGACGTCCACCTCGAGACCACCGGCGCGGGCCTCGCCATCAAGTTCCGCATCGACGGCATCCTGTCGCAGATCAAGCAGCTCGCCGACCGCAGCCAGGCCGAGCAGGCGATCTCGCGCGTCAAGGTGCTGGCCGAGCTCGACATCACCGAGCGGCGCGTGCCGCAGGACGGCCGCTTCAAGGCGCGCGAGCACGGCCGCGCGGTCGACATCCGCGTCTCGGTGATGCCGAGCATCCACGGCGAGGACGCGGTGCTGCGCATCCTCGACAAGCAGCTGCTCTACGAGCGCACGCAGCAGGCGCTCAGCCTGGACAGCCTCGGCTTCGAGCCGCAGGACATCGAGGCGTTGCGGCGCCTGTCGCGCCAGCCGCACGGCATGCTGCTGGTCACCGGCCCCACCGGCAGCGGCAAGACCACCACGCTGTACGCGGCGATCAGCGAGATCAACACCGGCCGCGACAAGATCGTCACCATCGAGGACCCGGTCGAGTACCAGCTCGCCGGCGTGCTGCAGATCCCGGTGAACGAGGCGAAGGGCCTCGGCTTCGCCCGCGGCCTGCGCTCCATCCTGCGCCACGATCCCGACAAGATCATGGTCGGCGAGATCCGCGATCCGGAGACCGCCAACATCGCGGTGCAATCGGCGCTCACCGGGCACCTGGTGTTCACCACGGTGCACGCCAACAACGTCTTCGACGTCATCGGCCGCTTCATGCACATGAACGTCGACCTCTACGGTTTTGTCAGCGCACTGAACGCGATCCTGGCCCAGCGCCTGGTCAGATTGATTTGTTCTATCTGTGAAGCAAAAGGCTGCCGCGAGTGCCGCGGCTCGGGCTACAAGGGACGCAAGGCGATCGCCGAACTGCTGATCCTGAACGACGAGATGCGCGAATTGATCGTGGCGCGCGCCCCCATCCGCCAGCTCAAGGAGGCCGCCCGGCGCAACGGCACGCGCTTCCTGCGCGAGGCGGCGCTCGAGGCGGTGCGGCGCGGCGACACCACTGCGCAGGAGATCGACCGTGTCACGTTTGTGGACTGAGCGCATCCGGGTCGCGTTCGCCCCGGCGGCGCTCGGCATCGTGCGCGCGCGGCGCGGCGCCGAGGCCGCCGAGGTCGTCGCCTGCGACGCGCAGGCCGGCGCCGAGGCCTGGCGCGGCGCCCTCGACGCGTTCGCGTCCGCCGCCGCAAGCTGGCTGGCGTTGCGTGCCGACGTGAGCGTGGTGCTGTCCAACCATTTCCTGCGCTATGCGCTGGTGCCGCAGGATGCGGCGCTGCGCGGCGGCGCCGAGGAGCTGGCGTTCGCGCGCCATGCCTTCGCAAAAATCCACGGCGAGCGCAGCGCCGCCTGGGACGTGCTGCTCGACCGCGAGGCGCGCGGGCCGTTGCGCGTCGCCTGCGCCATCGACGGCGAGTTGCGGCGCGGCCTGCAGGCCTGCTTCCCGCCGGGGGCGAAGGCGCGGCTCGCCTCCCTGCAGCCCTATTTGATGGCCGCGTTCAATCGTCGTCGCCGCCAGCTGGCCGCGCCCGCCGCGGCGCTGCTGCTGCTCGAGCCGGGCCGCGCCTGCCTCGCACGACTGGCGCACGGGCGCTGGACCCGCCTGCGCAACCTGCGCGGCGAGTTCGAAGCGCCGCAGACCTGGACGGCGCTGCTGGAGCGCGAACAGGCGCTCGACGGCGACGCGCCGGAGCGCGAAGTGCTGGTGCGCCCGCACGAAGACAGCGCGGACCCTTATCTCGCGATGGCCCAATGCGTCTCCTGACCCTGCGCGGCGATACGCCCCGCCCGCTCGCCCTCGACTACGCCGCGCCGCTGCAGCGCCGCCGCTGGCCCGGCGCTGCGGCGCTGGCGATCGCGCTCGCTATCGCCGCCGCCCTGGTGATCCGTTACGGCGAGGTGCAGCAGGAGCGCGCCGCGTTGCTGGCACGGCTCGACCTGCAGCAGGCCGGCACGCGCGCCGTGCGCGCGCTGCCCGCCCGCGCCGCCGGCGACGAGGCGAAGAGCATCGAAGTGGTGACCCGGCAGCTCGCCCTGCCCTGGCCGGAGATGATCGAATCGGTCGAGTCGGCCGCCAACCGCCAGGTGGCGCTGCTGGTCCTGCAGCCGGAACCGGAGCGCGGCACGCTGCGCCTGACCGCGGAGGCCGGCACGCCGCAGGCCATGCTCGACTACGTGCGCCGGCTCGGCGAGTCCGAGGCGCTCGCCGGCGCGCACCTGGTCAGCCACCAGGTGCGGCGCGAAAGCGCGGCGCGCCCGATCCAGTTCGTCGCGCAGGCCACGCTGCGAGGGCGCAAGTGAAGCGCCTCGAACGACTGCTGCAAGAGCTCGGGCCCTGGGGCATTGCGGCGATCGGCGTGCTGCTGTTCTGCCTCGCCTTCGAGGCGGGTGCGCTGCGGCCGGCCGAACAGGAGCTGACAACCCTGCGCCGCGACGCGGAGCGTCGCAGCGCCGCGCAGCCGGGTCGCGCTCGGCCGGCGTCGTCCACGGCGGACGCGTCGCGGCAGTTCTATGAACTGTTTCCGCCGCTCGAGCAGCTGCCCGACGAGCTGGAGCGCCTTTACGGCCTGGCGCGCGCCGCGGGTGTCGACCTGCCGCGCGCCGACTACCGCCTCGACGACCGCGGCGGCGCCCTCGCCGCCTATCGCGTCACGCTGCCGTTGCACGGGCCGTATCCGCGCATCCGCGCATTCGTCGGCGCCACGCTCAAGGCGATGCCGACCGCGGCCATCGATGCGCTGCTGCTCGAGCGCAAGAAGGCGAACGACGCGGAGATCGACGCCCAGTTGCGAATGACTTTGTACTTCCGCGCCCCGAGCGGGGAGGAACGCCGATGAAAACGACCGCAGCCCTGCTGGGCATTGCCGCCTGCGTCCTCGTCGCCGCCTGCGCGGGCGACCCGGCGCTCGAACGCTCGCGCGAGCTGCTCGCCGACGGGCGCGGCGATGAAGCGCTCGCCATCCTGGAGCGGGCCTCGCTCGACCATCCCGAGAATCGCGCCTATCGCGCCACCTATTACAAGGAGCGCGATCGCCTCTTCGTCCAGTGGCTCGCCCAGGCCGACGCGTTGCAGCTCTCCGGCGCGCTCGCTCCAGCCGAGGCGCTGTTCCGGCAGGTACTGCGCTACGACCCGGCCCAGGCACGCGCCAACCTCGGGCTGGGCCGCATCGAGGCGGAGAAGCGCCACCGCGAGCTGATCACGCAGGCCGAAGACCTAGTCAAGGCGCAGAAGGACGACGAGGCGCAGGCGCTGCTCGCCAGCGTGCTGGCCGAAAACCCGCGCCAGCGCGAGGCGCGCCGCCTCGCGCGCCAGATCGACGAGCGCAGCGCGAAGAGCGCCGTCGCGACGCCCAAGCTGAAAAGCCCCGTCACCAAGCCCCTGACGCTCGAGTTGCGCGATGTCGACCTGCGTACCGCGTTCGAGGTGCTGTCGCGCTCCACCAGCCTGACTTTCCTGTTCGACAAGGACGTGCGCACCGAGAATCGCACCACCGTCGTCGTGCGCGATGCGCAGGCCGAAGACGCCATCCGCATGATCCTCGCCACGCAGCAGCTCGAGTACAAGGCGGTGAACGAGACCACCGCGCTGGTGTTTCCCAATACGCAGCAGAAGCTGCGCGAATACCAGGAGCTGGTGGTGAAGAGCTTCTACGTCGCCAACGCCGACGTGCGGCAGACCGCCAACATGCTGCGCACCATCCTCAAGTCGCGCGACGTGTTCGTCGACGAGAAGGTCGGCCTGCTGGTGGTGAAGGACACGCCCAGCGCCATCCGCAATGCCGAGCGGCTGATCGCCGCCCAGGACCTGGCCGAGCCCGAGGTGATGCTCGAGGTCGAGGTGCTGGAGATCGGCGCCAACCGCCTGCTCGACCTCGGCCTGCGCTATCCGAACAGCTTTGCCGTCGGCGTGGCCGGCGGCGCCACCACGCCGCCTACGCCGGGGGTGGTCACGCTGAAGGAGTGGCGCTCGCATGACGCGGGCCTGGTGCGCTTCACCTTCACCGACCCGTTGTTCCTGCTCTCGCTGCGACAGGAGGACGGCAGCACCAACCTGCTCGCCAACCCGCGCATCCGCGTCAAGAACCGCGAGAAAGCCAGCATCCACATCGGCGACCGCGTGCCGGTGATCACCACCACGGCCGCCGCCGCCGGCACCTTCGTGTCGCAGTCGGTCAACTACCTCGACGTCGGTCTCAAGCTCGAGGTCGAGCCGCAGATCTACCTCGACGACGACGTCGGCATCAAGGTCGGCCTGGAGGTCAGCAACATCACCAACACCATCAAGAGCGACAGCGGCAACGCGCTCACCTACCAGATCGGCACGCGCACCGCCAACACGGTGCTGCGCATGCGCGACGGCGAGACCCAAATTCTCGGTGGGTTGATCAGCGACGAGGATCGGCGCAACGCGAGCCGCGTGCCCGGCCTCGGCGATCTGCCGGTGCTCGGGCGGCTGTTCTCGTCGAACAACCAGACCAAGAACAAGACCGAAGTCACCCTGCTGATCACGCCGCACATCGTGCGCAGCCTGGCGCGGCCGGACGCGCGCACGGTGGAGTTCAACGCGGGAACCGAGCCCCCGGTCGGCGTCTCGCCGCTCGGCAGCTTCGGCGCATCGGCGCCGTTCATCCCCACGCCTGCGCCATCGCCGTCCCCGGCGCCGCAAGCGCCGGCACCAACGGCGCCGGCCGCACCGGTGCAGGGTGGCACCATGGCGCCCTTCGGCGGCATGCAGCCGTCGCCTCGATGAGCATGCGGTTCACCGCCCGCGGTTTCACGCTGGTCGAGCTGGTGATCACGGTCGCCATCATCGCGCTGCTCGCCACGGCTGCCCTGCCCGCGGCCGATCTCGCCTCGCGCCGCGTCAAGGAACAGGAGCTGACTCGCGCGCTGCGCCAGGTGCGCGACGCCATCGACGCGTACAAGCAGGCCGCCGACGAGGGCCGCATCGCGAAGAACGTCGGCGAATCCGGCTATCCGAAACGGCTCGAGGACCTGGTCGCCGGCGTCGACGACCGCAAAAGCACGCGCCGCGAGAAGATCTATTTCCTGCGGCGCATCCCGCGCGACCCGTTCAACGCCGAGGCGGAGCTCGCGCCGCCGGCCACCTGGGGCAAGCGCAGCTACGCCAGCCCGCCCGACGACCCCAAGGAGGGCGACGACGTCTTCGACGTGTATTCGCTGTCCGGCGCGACCGGCCTCAACGGCCGGCCCTACCGAGAATGGTGAAGCGCGCCGGATTCACGCTGATCGAGCTGATGGTGGTGCTCGCCATCATCGCCACCCTGCTGACTATTGCCGCGCCGCGCTACCTGGGCAGCCTCGACCGGTCGAAGGAAGCGGTGCTCAAGGAGGACCTGTTCCAGGTACGCGATGCCATCGCCAAGTACCACGGCGACAAGGGCCGCTATCCCGAGTCGCTGGAAACGCTGGCCGCCGAGCGCTATCTGCGCAAGGTGCCGGTGGATCCGCTCACCGACAGCAGCCTGACCTGGCTGACGGTCGCGCCGGTGGAGCCGGAGCAAAGCGGCGTCTACGACCTGAGGAGCGGCGCGCCCGGACGAGCCAGCGACGGCACTGCGTACGCCGACTGGTAGCCATGGTGCGGCGCAGGCAATCGCACGGCTTCACCTACCTGATGGTGCTGTTCGCCGTCGCATTCCTGGGGCTTGGATTGATGCTCGCCGGCGAAACCTGGCGCACGGCGGTCCAGCGCGAGCGCGAGGCGCAACTGCTCTATGTCGGCAACCAGTACCGCAAGGCGATCCAGCGCTATTACCAGAGCGGGCCGTCCCAGTATCCGCGCTCGCTCGCCGACCTGCTGAAGGATGGGCGGCAGGCGGGCGTCGCGCGCTACCTGCGCCGGCTCTATCCGGACCCGGTGACCGGCTCCGACCGCTGGGGCCTCGTGAGGACGCCAGCGGGCGAAATCATGGGGGTCTACAGCTTGTCGTCCGCAGTGCCCTTCAAGACCTTGGGCTTCGCCGAGGGCAACGACTTCGCTGACGCCAAGACCTACGCCGACTGGAAGTTCGTCTACCAGCCGCGCTAGCGGCCGCGGGTCAGCTCGAAGGCCACCATCGGTACCAGCGCCAGCGCGACGATGCTGCCGCTTCCGGCGTAATACCCGATCAGCCCGAAGATGCCCAAGGACATCGCGGCCATCACCAGGCGGACGACGCCAATCATGTGCCGCGTGGCGAAGTCGAGCGCGACATCGCCGATACGCGACGGAATTTCCCGGTACTGCCCCCAAGCCCGATAGACCGTTTCCATGTTCCCTCTCCAGTAAGTGCGGCACGTTCGATCACCGCGCATCCAGATTAGGTGTCGCATTTGACAGACAGATAGACCGGACTACCCCGGCACATAGTCCGGTCGGACTAGACATCGGGTTAGCCGTTTAATCCCCGGGGGCTAGGCTTGGAGTGCGGTCTCGATAGATCCCCCGCCTTCCCCCAGAAGGCGTTTTTAGAGCCGCCCGCCCGGACAGGACACACTCCTCCCCAGTGTCTTCCGGGCTTTTTTTGCGAACTGCGGGAAGTGCTTACTACCGCGACGCGACCGTTGCTGGCCGGCGCGGCGCCGCACTGCGCGTCGCCCCGGCCGGCGCCAGACGCGCCAGGTACCAGTCGACGGTGCGCTGGAGACCTTGCTGGACGGACCAATCGGGCCGGTAGCCCAGCAAGCGCTGCGCCTTGCCAATATCGGCCTGCGAGCGGCGGATGTCGCCGTCGCGGAAGGCTCGATACTGCGGCTTGAAGCCACGCAAGCGGGGCAGGCGCGCCTCGAGCCCGGCGCGGATCAGCTCGAACAGCTGGTTGAGCGTGGTGCGCTCATTCAGCCCGACGTTGTAGCTCTGGTTGACGGCCGCGGGCGCTTCGACTGCCGCGGCGAGCAGGTTCGCCTGGACGACGTCGCTGACGTAGCAGAAATCCCGCACCGTCTCGCCGTCGCCGTTGATGTAGACCGGCTCGCCGCGGATCATGGCGCAGATCCAGGCCGGGATCACCGCGGCGTAGGCGCCGGCGGGATCCTGGCGCGGGCCGAAGATATTGAAGTAGCGCAGGCCGACCGCGGCGAGCCCGTAGCAGCGCGCGAAAGTCCCCGCATACAGCTCGTTGACGTACTTGGTCAGAGCATAGGGCGAGAGCGGCTGCCCGACCACCGACTCGCCCTTGAGGGGCGCCGGATCGTCGCCGTAGGCAGCGCTGGAACTGGCGTAGACGATGCGCCGCACGCCGGCCGCGTGCGCCGATACCAGCAGGTTGACGAATCCAGTGACGTTGCTCGCGTGCGCATGGAGCGGCTCCGCGATCGATGCCGGCACGCTGCCGAGCGCGGCCTGGTGCAGCAGGAACTCGGCCCCGCCGCAGGCTTCACGGCAGGTCTCGGGCGAGCGGATGTCACCCCGGATGAAGCGGAAGCGCCGCCACTGCCGGGCGGTGACCGCTGCCTCGACCTGCGCGAGGTTGCCGGGATTGCCGGTGGAAAGATTGTCGAGTCCGACGACCCGCTGTTCGAGTTGCAGCAGGCCTTCGACCAGGTGCGAGCCGATGAATCCCGCCGCCCCGGTCACCAGCCAAGTGCGCGGGGTGCTGCCGATCTGCTGCCGGATCTGGTCGTATCGCGCCATGCGGGGCCACTCGCCGCGATTGTCCCGGCGCTGCTATGCAGCGATCGGACTACCCGGATAGTCCGAATGGACTGCGGGCTACGGCATGCTCAGAAGCGCACGCCCACTTTCATGCCGTAGGTCATGGCGGGGCCCGTGCGATCGCCTTCGAAGGCCAGATTGACGAGCCCGAAATTCATGTTGATCCCGGCAAAAGCCTTGTACAGGCCGAAGGACTCCTTCGACAGCGCCGCGTTGCCCGAAGGCGTGCCGGACACCCACACGCGGCCGACGCCGGCGTAGGGCGTGAAGAAGGCGAAGCCCTTCGACACGGAGAGGTCGAGGCCCTTGGTGTCGAAATCCAAGTTGCTGACGCCGGCGAGCCGCGTGTAGCTGCCGCGCAATCCGACCGCCGGCAGCGCCGCGTTGCCTGCAATCAGCGCGTAGCGCAGCTCGCCGCCCCACATGCGGATGTCGGTGCCAGGCACGGCCGCATACATGGCGCCGACGTCGATGTCGAAGGGCAGCCCCTTGTTCACGCGCAGCGTCGGCACGACCAGGTTGCTGTGGTCGCCCGCGCCGGCCTTGGACAACACCGCGCCGTTCTTCAGTTGGGTGACCGTCACGGCGAGGCCGACGTCGAACCCGGTGACGCCGAGCGGCGCCGCGGGCGTCAGCGGCTTGTACGAAAGCGCCGCGCCGAGATCCTCGGTGAGCTGGCGGAATTCGCCCTGCGTAGTGAGGTTACCGACGTTGACGTCACCGGCGACGGCGGACAGTGATACCAGCGAAGCGGCGAGGCAGAGAAGAAGACGTTTCATGGGCGGGGACTCGGCGGTTGGGATGTTGGTCGGGGCGGCGAGATTTGAACTCGCGACCACCTGCACCCCATGCAGGTACGCTACCAGGCTGCGCTACGCCCCGAGGGGGGTGATTTTACCCTTGAAGCTGGTCTAAAACGGCGCGTAATTCGCGCTTGATCGCGCTGACATCGACGCCCGGCGTGCCGGCGTGGCGCTCGCGCGCCGGCGCTTCGGCCTTGTCCTCATTGTTCGCGGCGTTGTCCAGGCGATTGCGCGCGCCGCTGATGGTGAAGCCTTCTTCGTACAGCAGCTCGCGGATGCGGCGGATCAGCAGCACTTCGTGGTGCTGGTAGTAGCGGCGGTTGCCGCGCCGCTTGACCGGCTTCAACTGCGTGAATTCCTGCTCCCAGTAACGCAGCACGTGCGGCTTGACCCCGCACAGCTCGCTCACTTCACCGATGGTGAAGTAGCGCTTGGCGGGAATCGGGGGAAGTTCAGCTTTCCTGCGGTTTTCCATGGCGTGCCTTCTCAACCATGGCTTTCAGCTTCTGGCTGGCGTGGAAGGTCACCACGCGCCGCGCGCTGATCGGGATTTCCTCGCCAGTCTTGGGATTGCGCCCGGGACGCTGCGGCTTGTCGCGCAACTGGAAGTTGCCGAAGCCCGATAGCTTGACGCTTTCGCCGCGCTCAAGGGCGCCGCGGATCTCCTCGAAGAAGGCCTCGACCATATCCTTGGCCTCGCGCTTATTCAGGCCGACCTTCTCGAAAAGCAGATCGGCCAGTTCGGCCTTCGTCAACGTCATCGCCCGCTCCCTGAAACCCTGAATTCCCTTTTATGTACGGAGAGTTGCGGAAAACCTGCTCCCCAGCAGGTCCACCAGCTCATCGCGGGCAGCATCTGCCTCCGCATCCGTGAGGGTCCGTTCAGTATCTTGCATAACTACCCGGAACGCAAGGCTTTTTCGGCCTTGAGGCAGGCTGGGGCCCTGGTAGAGGTCGAAAAGTCGTACCTCCCGGACAATCGGCGGCTTTTCGGCCCGCATGGCGGCCAAAAGGGCCTCGGCCGGCACCTTGGAATCGACCAGCAATGCCATGTCGCGCACCACCTGGGGAAACCGGGAAGGCGGGGTAGGAGCCGGCAGCGGGACGCTCTCGAGTGGCTCCGCGTCGAGCTCGAAAACCACGGTCGGTTGCGGCAGCTCTGCCTTGCGCTGCCACTGGGGATGCAGCTCGCCCAGCCAGCCCGCAGGGCGGCCATCGAGCAGCACGCGCGCCGAGCGCCCGGGGTGGAAAGCCGGGTGCGCGGCGGCTTCGAAGCGCGGCACGAGCGGCGCGCACAGGGCTTCGACATCGGCTTTGACGTCGTAGAAGTCGACCGCGCGCAGCGGCAGGCCCCACTGTTCGTCCAGCGCCGCGCCGAAGGCCGCGGCGCCGACACGCATCGGCTGGCGCACGCCTTTCACGGCGAGCGGTCCCGCTGCGGCGCCAGGATCGCGCAGGAACACCCGGCCGACCTCGAAGACGCGGATGCGGGGCAGTCGTCGAGAATTATTCTTTTTTACGACGTCAATTAAAGAACCAATCAAGGTTGTACGCATCACCGATTGCTGGCTGGCAATCGGGTTCAGCAGCCGGATCGGATTCGATGCGCCGGCGAAATCCGCCTCCCACGCCGGATCGGCGAAGCTGAAGTTGATCACCTCGTGGTAGTCGGCCGCCGCCAGCCGCTCGCGCAGGGCGTGCAGCGGACGGCGCGTCTCGGGCTCGCGCAGCAGGGTCGCGGCGACGCGCGGCGGATGCGCGCGGATGCGCTCGAAGCCGTGGATGCGCGCCACTTCCTCGATCAGGTCTTCCTCGATGGCGATGTCGAAGCGATAAGAAGGCGGGTTGACGACGAAGGACCCGGCTTTTTTCCTGACGTCGAAATTCAACTTCGAAAAGACCGCCGCAATCTCTTTCTCCGAAACTGCAATGCCGATGATCTTCCCGGCCCGCGCGGTGCGCATCGTCACCGGCTTGCGCTTCGGCAGGCGTGCCCGCTTGTCGGCGGTGGGGCCGGCCTCGCCGCCGCAGATGTCGAGGATCAGGCGCGTGGCGCGCTCGATGCCGTCGACATTGTTGGCGAAATCGACGCCGCGCTCGAAGCGGTGCGCGGCATCGCTCGAGAAGCCGTAGCGGCGCGCGCGGCCCGCGATGGCGTCCGGATGGAAAAAGGCCGACTCGAGAAACACCTGCTGCGTCCGCTCGTCGGCCTTGGTGCTCTCCCCGCCCATGATGCCGGCGAGGCCGATGACGCCGGAGTCGTCGGTGATGCAGAGCACCTGCGGGTCGACTTCGACGTTCTGCCCGTTGAGCAACAGGACTTTCTCGCCCTTGCGGCCCCAGCGCACGTCAATCGGCCCGCGCAGCTTGTCGAGGTCGTAGACGTGCAGCGGCCGGCCGAGCTCGAGCATGACGTAGTTGGTGACATCGACCAGCGCCGAAATCGAGCGCTGGCCGGCGCGCTCCAGGCGCTCGCGCATCCAGGCGGGCGTTTTTGCCGAAGCATTCACGCCACGGATGACGCGTCCGGCGAAACGGCCACAGCCGTCGGCGCTGGAAATCTTGAACGGATGAATTGCTTTGTTTAGAGCAGAAACAGAACGTATAGAAGGAGACTTCAGTTTCGTCCCGGTCAACGCCGACACCTCCCGCGCCACGCCCAGGATCGACAGGCAGTCGGCCCGGTTCGGTGTCAGCTTGAAGGTGAAGACGTGGTCGTCGAGCTCGAGCAGCCCGGAATGGTCGTCCGACAGGCCGAGCTCGAGCGCCGAGCAGAGCATGCCTTCGCTCTCGACGCCCCGGATCGAGGCGCGCTTGACCTCCAGGCCCGGAAGCTTCGCGCCGATGGTGGCAAGCGGCACGATCATGCCTTTGCGCACGTTCGGCGCGCCGCACACCACGCGGTATTGGCGCTCGCCGGCGCGCACCGTGCATACGGTGAGCTTGTCGGCATTCGGATGGCGCTCGACCGACAACACCTCGGCGGCGACTACGCCGGCGATCGCCGGCAACGCCACGTCATAGGTCTCGACCTCCACGCCGGCCATGGTCAGCTTGTCGGCAAGCAGCCGCCCCGCCACGCGCGGATTGCACAGCGTGCGCAGCCAGCTCTCGGGAATGATCATGGAAAATTCGTCACGAAAACTGTTCGAGGAAGCGCAGGTCGCCGTCGAAGAACAGGCGCAGGTCCCCGATGCCGTGGCGCAGCATGGTGAGGCGCTCGAGACCCGAACCGAAGGCGAAGCCGATGAATTTCTCCGCATCGAGGCCGAAATTCCTCACCACCTTGGGATGGACCTGGCCCGCGCCCGAGATCTCGAGCCAGCGGCCGTTCAACTTCATGTCGATTTCAGCCGACGGCTCGGTGAAGGGAAAGTAGGAAGGCCGGAAGCGCACTTCGAGCTTTTCGTCCTCGAAGAAGCGCTGCAGGAACTCGGTGTAGACGCCCTTGAGGTCGGCGAAGCTGATGTCCACGTCGATCCACAGGCCCTCGACCTGATGGAACATCGGCGAGTGCGTGGCGTCGGAATCCACGCGATAGGTGCGCCCCGGCGCGATCACCTTGATCGGCGGCTTGTGGCTACGCGCGTAGCGCAGCTGCATCGGGCTGGTGTGGGTGCGCAGCAGCAGCGGCAGGCCGTGCTCGTCCTTGAGGTCGACGTAGAACGTGTCCTGCATCGAGCGCGCCGGGTGGTTCTCGGGGTTATTGAGCGCGGTGAAGTTGTACCAGTCGGTCTCGATCTCCGGGCCGTCGGCCACCTCGAAGCCGATCGAGCGCCAGATGGCCTCGATCCTCTGCCAGGTGCGGATCACCGGGTGCACGCTGCCGCGGCCGCGGCCGCGCGCGGGTAACGTGACATCGAGCGCCTCCTCGGCGAGCCGCGCTGCGAGCTTCGCGTCGGCGAGCTCGGCACGGCGCGCTTCGAGCGCCGCCTCTATGCGTTGCTTGGCGTCGTTGAAGGCCGCGCCGGCGGCCTTGCGGCTCTCAGCGGGAAGGCCGCCGATCGACTTCTGGTGGGCGGACAGCTCGCCACGATAGACCGCTTTCGCGTTTTCCAGCGACGCAGCGTCGCGCGCCGCGCCAAAGGCGGCGAGCGCGCGGGAGACGATGCTGCTCAGGTCCTCCAAACGGAGCCCGCAATCAGTGCGCCAGGCTGGCTTTGACCTGGCTCGCGATTTTCGAGAACGCCGGCTTGTCGCGCACCGCAAGATCGGCCAGCACCTTGCGGTCGATCTCGATCTGGGCGCGCTTCAGCCCCGCCATGAAGCTCGAGTAGGTCATGCCGAGCTCGCGCACCGCGGCGTTGATGCGCGCGATCCACAGCGCGCGGAAGGTGCGCTTGCGGTTGCGGCGATCGCGGTAGGCGTACTGCCCCGCCTTCATCACCGCCTGCTTGGCGACGCGGTAGACGTTGCCGCGGCGGCCGCGGAAGCCCTTGGCCTGCCGCAGGACCTTCTTGTGGCGCGCGCGCGCCGTTACGCCTCGTTTGACTCTGGGCATGTCGCGCTCCTAGGACGAGTAAGGCAGCATGGAGCGGATGGCGCGCTGGTTGGTGCGGTCGACCGCGCTGGTGCGCCGCATCTGCCGCTTCCGCTTGGTGGTCTTCTTGGTGAGGATGTGCCGCCGGTAGGCGCCGCCGCGCTTGATGCTGCCGCTGCCGCGCACGCGGAAACGCTTGGCCGCGCCCCGCTTGGATTTCATCTTGGGCATGAAAACTCCTTCGCTGCTCTTTTCACATGACGCCGGGCGACCCGCTACGCGGATTCTTGAAGCCACGGCTATCACTTCTAAAGCCTGCTATGCAGCGGCAGGCTTGGGTGCTGCGAGCTTCTTTTCCGCCTTCGGCTCGGCCTTGGGCTTCGCCCTTTCCTTCACCAGCACCTTCTTCTTCGGCGCCAGCACCATCACCATCTGCCGGCCCTCGAGCTTGGGAAACTGCTCGACCAGGCCGATCGCATCCAGGTCCTTCTTCACCCGCTCCAGCAACCGCTCGCCGAACTCCTTGTGCGCCATCTCCCGGCCGCGGAAGCGCAACGTCACTTTCGCCTTGTCGCCTTCCTCGAGGAACTGGGTCAGCTTGCCGAGCTTGATCTTGTAGTCGCCCTCGTCGGTGCCGGGCCGGAACTTGATCTCCTTGACCTGGATCTGCTTCTGCTTGAGCTTCGCCTCATGCGCCTTCTTCTGCTCGCGGTAGCGGAACTTGCCGTAGTCCATCAGTTTGCAGACCGGGGGCACCGCCAGCGGTGCGATTTCCACCAGGTCCACGTTCTGCTCCTCGGCCAGCTTCAGGGCATCGACCACCGTCTTGATGCCCAGTTGATCACCGTTTTCCGCCACTAGGCGCACCTCCGGGGCGGTGATCTCCCGGTTGATGCGCTGCGATCTCTCGAGTGCGATGAGTGAAAACCTCCTCTGACCGTTGAAAAAAACAGCCGTGCTATCGCGCTTTGGCCTCGCTCTGGAGGCGCGCGGTGAAGGCATCGAGGGTCATCGCCCCGAGGTCCTCGCCGCTGCGCGTGCGCACGGCTACCGTTCCAGCCTGCATCTCCTTGTCCCCGACCACTAATTGGTAGGGCAGCTTCTGCAAGCTATGTTCCCGAATTTTATAAGAAATTTTCTCATTTCGCAAATCAGAAACGGCGCGAAAACCGCTCTGGAAAAGCGAAATTCTGACGCGCTCCGCGTAGTCCGCCTGGCGCTCGGTGATGGAGAGCACCGCGAGCTGCACCGGCGCGAGCCACAGCGGGAAGGCCCCCGCGTGGTGCTCGATCAGGATGCCGAGAAAGCGCTCCATCGAGCCGACGATGGCGCGGTGGAGCATGACCGGCGTGTGGCGCGTGTTGTCGTCGCCGACGTACTCCGCGCCGAGGCGCCCGGGCATGCTGAAGTCGACCTGCATGGTGCCGCACTGCCAGACGCGGCCGATGCCGTCCTTGAGCGAGTACTCGATCTTTGGCCCGTAGAACGCACCCTCGCCCGGGGACAGCTGGAAGGCAAGTTTTGATTTTTCCAAGGCGGCAAGCAGAGCTTTTTCTGCCTTGTCCCACGCCGCGTCGGAGCCAATACGAGCCTTGGGGCGCGTTGCGATCTTGTAGATGATTTCGGCAAAGCCGAATTCCCGATACACCTTCTGCAGCAGTGCGGTAAACGCGACGCACTCGTCCAGGATCTGGTCTTCGGTGCAGAAAATGTGGCCGTCGTCCTGCACGAAGCCGCGCACGCGCATCAGACCGTGCAGCGCGCCGCTCGGCTCGTTGCGATGGCAGGAGCCGAATTCGCCGTAGCGCAGCGGCAGGTCGCGGTAACTGCGGATGCCCTTGTTGTAGATCAGGATGTGGCCCGGGCAGTTCATCGGCTTGACCGCGTAGTCGCGGTTTTCCGACGAAGTGGTGAACATGTTGTCCTTGAAGTTCTCCCAGTGCCCGGTCTTCTCCCAGATGCTGCGGTCGAGAAT
>DASWEU010000023.1:0-2466 GCA_036394595.1 Burkholderiales bacterium
GGCCAGCGCTCATGAGCTCGCCGCCCGCCAGCATCGCGCCGCGGCCGAGCTGCACGACAAGGGGATGGAGCATGCGGCCCAGATCAGCTCGGCGAGCGCCAAGGCCTGCTGCATGAAGGCGCAGAAGCAGTCGATGCTCGCCTGCGACCAGTCGGCCGGAACCCCGCCGAGCGCGTGAGCACCAGCCAGCGGCCTCGAGCACTGGAAGCAGAAGGATCCGGCATGGCGGATCTACGACCAGGCGATGCGCGAGGCGCAGCGCTTAGAATCGGTCAGCGAGGGCGCGCTCGATGCCGAGCTCGCCGCGATAACGTCAAGAGGAGCTCACGATGCAAACCAAGTTCGATAAGCCGATCGAGGTTTCACACGGCAAGCTGTTCGCCGACATGACCCGGACTCAAAAGGTCGTTTTCGTGGCGAAGGTGGTGGTCTGCGTGGCCACGTTCGGCTTCGCCTTTCCCAACGTCCAGAACGACTGAGCAAAAAAATCGGGGTCTCGCCCCGATTTTTATCTGCAACGGCCGGCGGGCGATTACATGCCCATGCCGCCCATACCGCCCATGCCGCCGCCCTCGTGGGCGCCCGCTTTGTCCTCCTCGACGCGCTCGGCCACCATCGCTGCGGTGGTCAGCACCAGGCCCGCGACCGAAGCGGCGTTCTGCAGCGCGAAGCGCACCACCTTGGTGGGATCGATCACGCCCATCTCGACCATGTCGCCGTACTCGGCGCTCTGCGCGTTGTAGCCGTAGTTGTCCTTGCCTTCGACCACCTTGTTCAGCACCACCGAAGGCTCGGCGCCGCTGTTGGCGACGATCTGGCGCAGCGGCTCTTCGAGCGCCCGTAGCACGATGCTGATGCCCGCGTCCTGGTCGTGGTTCGCGCCTTTGACGTCCTTGAGTCTTGAGCGTGCACGCAGGTAGGCGACGCCGCCGCCCGCGACAATGCCTTCCTCGACCGCCGCGCGCGTCGCATGCAAGGCGTCTTCGACGCGCGCCTTCTTCTCCTTCATCTCGACCTCGGTTGCGGCGCCCACTTTGATCAGCGCGACGCCGCCGGCGAGCTTCGCCAGCCGCTCCTGGAGCTTTTCCTTGTCGTAGTCGCTGGTCGCCTCCTCGATCTGCAGGCGGATCTGCTTGACCCGTTCCTCGATTTTCTTCTTGTCGCCGGCGCCGTCGATGAGGGTGGTGTTCTCCTTGGTGGCCTCGACCTTCTTGACGCGGCCCAGGTCCTTCAGCGTCACCTTCTCGAGCGTCAGGCCGAGCTCTTCGGAGATCACCGTGCCGCCGGTGAGCACCGCGATATCGTCCAGCATCGCTTTGCGGCGGTCGCCGAAGCCTGGTGCCTTCACGGCGAGCGTCTTGAGGATGCCGCGCAGGTTGTTCACCACCAGCGTCGCGAGCGCCTCGCCCTCGACGTCCTCGGCGACGATCAGCAGCGGCTTGCCCGCCTTCGCCACCTGCTCGAGCAACGGCAGCAGGTCGCGGATCGAGCTGATTTTCTTGTCGCAGAGCAGCACATAGGCGTCTTCCAGCAGCGCGCTCTGCTTCTCCTGGTTGTTGATGAAGTACGGCGAGAGATAGCCGCGGTCGAACTGCATGCCCTCGACCAGCTCGAGCTCGTTCTGCAGCGTCTTGCCGTCCTCGACCGTGATCACGCCTTCCTTGCCGACCTTGTCCATCGCATCGGCGATGATCTTGCCGACTTCGCTGTCGAGGTTGGCCGAGATCGAGCCGACCTGCGCCACTTCCTTCGACGAACTGCAGGGCCGCGAGATCTTCTTCAGTTCCGCGACCACCGTGGTGACCGCCTGGTCGATGCCGCGCTTGAGATCCATCGGGTTCATGCCCGAGGCGACGTACTTCATGCCCTCGCGCACGATCGCCTGTGCAAGCACGGTGGCGGTCGTCGTGCCGTCGCCGGCAACATCGGAGGTCTTGGAGGCGACTTCCTTCACCATCTGCGCGCCCATGTTCTCGAACTTGTCCTTGAGCTCGATCTCTTTCGCCACCGACACGCCGTCCTTGGTGATGGTCGGCGCTCCCCAGGAGCGCTCGAGCACCACGTTGCGGCCTCGCGGCCCAAGCGTGATCTTCACTGCGTCGGCGAGGATATTCAGCCCGTGAACCAGGCGGGTCCTCGCGTCTTCGTGGAAGCGAACGTCCTTGGCGCTCATGACTGTCCTTCCACTACGCCCATGATGTCTTCCTCGCGCATCACCAGCAGCTCATCGCCCTTCACCCGGACGGTCTGCCCGGAATATTTGCCGAACAGCACGCGGTCGCCGACCTTGACCTCGACCGGCACGAGCTTGCCTTCATCGCTGAGCTTGCCCTTGCCGACCGCCATGACTTCGCCCTGGTCGGGCTTCTCCGCTGCGGTGTCCGGAATGACGATGCCGGACGCAGTCTTCTTTTCCTGGTCGAGACGCTTGACGATTACGCGGTCGTGCAATGGACGAATTTGCAT
>DASWEU010000024.1:0-5524 GCA_036394595.1 Burkholderiales bacterium
TTGAATCCCGCCGGCAGGCCGAGCCCCGCCTTCAGGCCACCCATCTTCTCGGCGATCGTCGCATCCACCTTCTTTGCGGCGTCATTGAACGCGGTGAGAACCAGGTCCTCGAGCATCTCACGGTCATCGCCGGCCACGGACGGATCGATGGCGACGAGCTTGACCTCGTACTTGCAGGTCATCTGCACCTTGACGGCGCCGGCCCCGGCCTGTCCTTCGACCTCAAGCGTGCCGAGGCTTTCCTGCATGCGGCGCATGTTCTCCTGCATCATCTGCGCCTGCTTCATCAGCTGGCCGATATTGCCCTTCACTTGCCCTCTCCCCGGATGGTCGAATCCACCACCTTGCCGTCGAACAGATTGACGAGGTCGTTGACGAAGCCGTCCGAGCGCACCGATTGCGCGGCGGCGGCGCGACGCGCATCGCGCTCGCCCGCTTCCGCCGCGGCGGCCGTCGCCCCGGAAACCTCGCCGACCGAAACCTTGACGGTGACGCTGGCGCCCAGGTGCTGCTCCAATGCCGCCTTGAGCTTCTCCTGGTAGTTGCGCTCGGCGAGGTAGGCCTTGGCCTTGGGCACCACCAGGTCGAAGGAATTTCCCTCCCGCTTGCGCAACTCGGCATTGCGCGCCAGCTCGCGCGCCGCGCCGGCCACGGGCAATTGCTGGGCCAACTCCGGCCAGCTCGCCGCGGCACCCGGATTCGCCGCGCGTGCGGTGGCCGCTTTGGGCGCCGACGGCGTGCGCGCGGCGCCAGGACTGTCGGGCCGGAACGCCAGCATGCGCAGAATGGTCATGACGAAACCCGCCTGCTCGTCGGGCGCCAGCGGCAGGTCTTCCCTGCCTTGCAGCGCGATCTGGTAGTAAAGCTGGACGGATTCGGGATCGAGGCGTTTCGCCAGAACCGCGATGCGCGCCTGGTCCGCATCATCCGCCCGCGCCTCCTCCGGGACGGCCTGCGCCATGGCCACGCGCAGGAGCAGCGCGGCCAGGTCCGCCAGTCCGGTGTCACAGGAAAGGCTGCGCGCCTGCATTTCATCGGCGACGGCGACGGCTGCTGCCGCGTCCTGTGCCGCCACCGCCTCGATCAGGCGCAACAGAAAGCCCTGGTCGATGGCGCCGAGCATCTCGCCGACCGCCGCCGTGCCAACCTTGCCGCCGCCGTGCGCAATCGCCTGGTCAAGCAGCGACAGCGCATCGCGCATGCTTCCCGCGGCCGCTCGCGCGATCAGCGCCAGCGCATCGGCCTCGAACGTCACGCCTTCCTTTTGCAGCAGGTCGGCGAGGTGGGCGCGAATCGACGCGGCCGGCATCTGCTTGAGATTGAATTGCAGGCAACGGCTGAGCACCGTGACCGGGATCTTTTGCGGATCGGTGGTGGCGAGGATGAATTTCAGGTGCGCCGGCGGTTCCTCCAGGGTCTTCAGCATGGCGTTGAAGGCGTGGCCGGAGAGCTGGTGCACTTCGTCGATCACATACACCTTGAAGCGGCCCGCTGCGGGCGCGTACACCGAGCGCTCCAGGAGCTGCGTCATTTCGTCGACGCCGCGGTTGGACGCCGCGTCGAGCTCGACGTAGTCCGGAAAGCGACCGCCGTCGATCTGCGTGCAGGCCGAGCAGCGGTTGCAGGGCTGCGTGGTGATGCCTGTTTCACAATTCAGGCACTTGGCAAGGATGCGCGCCAGCGTGGTTTTGCCGACGCCCCGCGTCCCGGTGAAGAGGTAGGCGTGGTGCAGCCGGTTCTGCTCGAGCGCGTGGCGCAGCGCTCGAACCACGTGTTCCTGACCCACGAGCCCGGCGAACTCTTTCGGTCGCCATTTCCGAGCAAGTACTTGATAGCTCATGGATTTCCGAGTTGGTGGCGAGCCTAACCCCCGGCACCTGCAGTAACCAGCTGTGGCTGCTTCCTTCCGGACCTGACCAGGTTCACCAGACTGCAATGCGGGGAGGCCCGCCGTAGAAATTGCATTCTATGTCATCCCGGCGGCGCAAGTCGCCCGTCAGTCTGTCGTCAGGCCCCTGCCGGTTGCAATCGCTAAGCTTGACCGCGAAATCCTCCTCCATCGCGGTGCTTCATGCGCGGTGGTTTCAACGCCCCGCGAGCGCAAGCCCGCCGGGCGTTTTCTTTTGGGGGGCGGATTATCATGGCTGCATGGAACCTGCCGACAGCATCCGGCGCCTCGGCTTCGCGCGCTGGTACGAGCGCCGCCTGATCGAGGGGCATGCCTGGTTCATCTCCGGATTCTTCTGCATCGTGGCGATCGCGGCCTGCGTCGAGGAGTTGAGCTTCCGCGGCTCGGCCGCGCGCCTGCTCGCCTACGTCGCGCTGGTCGCGGCTGCTGCGGCCATCGGCATCTACGGCCTAGTGCGCTACCAGCAGATCCTGGTCGAGGCCGAGCAGCTCGGCGAGCTTGCGACCTGCGGCGCCTGCGGTGCCTACGCCCGCTTCCGGCTGATCTCGCCCTCGCAGGTGCGCTGCCGCAAGTGCGACCACGAGTGGTGCCTCATTGAGCAACCGGGGCGTTCTCCAGCACGATCTTGATCTTGAACGCCGTCAGCACCAGCCAGATCACTATCAGCAGAAAGAAGGCCACCAGCCCTATATGGGCGTCGATGATGACGCGCGGCGTGATGGCGCGCGTCACCCGGGTGACCGGCGACGTTAGCGTCTTGAACAGCTTGTAAACCGCGTTCTGGTCGCGCTTCGAGCCAGCGATCACCCAAAGCACGCCCTGCCCGAGGAAAGCCACGCCGGCGATCTCGGTCAGTGCCTTCAGAATTACGATAATCTCGTACATAGGATCGATCGATGGACCATTGGCGATACTACCTTCGCGGCTGTCTGCTCGAGCTGTTCGGCTTGAAGCAGCAAGCCATCGAGGCCTACGTGACGGCGATGCAAGCCTCGCCCGGCTTCCTGAGACCCGCGAATCGTATCGCCTACCTGCTGGCGTCGCAGGAGCGCTTCGCCGAGGCGGAACCCTACTTCCAGGCGGTGCTGCGTGCGGCTCCCGGCAATGCGGTGGCCCACTTTAACCTCGGTTACTCGCATGACAAGCGCGGGCAATACGACAAGGCGATCCATGAATTCCGCGAAGCCACGCGCCTGAATCCCAAAATCGACCGCGCCTGGTACGGCCTGGGTCTCGCCCTCGCCCATCTCGGGCGGCATCGCGAAGCCGCCGAGGCGCTGGAGCAGGCGGCGACGCTTCAACCCATGAATCATCATGCCTGGTACCAGTTGGGCATGGCGCTGCACACGACGGGCAACACGGAGCGCTTCGAGCAGGTCGTCATGCACTTGCTGCGCTTCGATCCGAAGGCGACGCGCCGGCTGATCGTCGATACCGGGCGCAGCGATCTGGCGCACCTGGTGCAGCACCTCGTGGTCTAGCCGAAGATGACCTGGACCACCTTGAATTTTCCGCTCTTGTCCTTCTGGAAGATCAGGATGGTCTCGTTATCGAACAGGCTCTGATTGTCCGGGTCGAAGGTCTTCTTCCTGTAGGTCCATCGCAGCGTCGTCGCGGTCGCGGCGTCGATCGATTCTGGCTTGCCGACCTTGGCGATCACCTCCTCCTCGGTCTTGTCCGTCACGTAGCCGATGAACAGGCCTCTCGCCGTGCCGCTGACCTGGCCGGAGCAACCGCTCAGGGCCAGCACGGTGCCGCAAGCCGCGGCAACCAGGAATGCTTTCATTTCCAGTCTCCCTGCTGAAAAGCAGATTTTACAAAAGCAAAGCCCGCCGAAGCGGGCCTTGTGTGCATCAACGGCCCGAGGCTATCGGGCTTCGCTGATCACGGTATCGCCCGCCAGGTTCGGGTAACGCACGTGCTCGACCAGCTCCTGCACCTCTTTCGCCGGCGCGGGGGTCAGCCAGCTCACGACATAGATCGTGACCATCGACACCGGCAGGCCGAACATGCCCGCCGACACCGGGCTTAACCCAAACCAAAGCGGCATATTGATGCCGAAGAACGGGTAGCGCGTAACCATGTAGTACACGCAGATTCCAAGCCCTGCGGCCATGCCGACGATCG
This sequence comes from Burkholderiales bacterium, assembly GCA_036394595.1. Classification (GTDB taxonomy): domain Bacteria; phylum Pseudomonadota; class Gammaproteobacteria; order Burkholderiales; family SG8-39; genus SCGC-AG-212-J23. The sequence continues at coordinate 4,037 of DASWEU010000024.1, forward strand.
CTCCCCACTTGCTGGCGCGCTTCCAGAAGATGCCCATCACCAGGCAGGGGAAGAACGAGGACGCCCCCAGCGAGAACGCCGCGCCGACGAGGAACAGGATGTCCCCGGGCTTGAGCGAAGTCACGTAGGCCGCTGTGATTGCGGCGCAGACCAATAGGAATTTGGAGAGGAACACGCGCCGCCCGGTGGTCGCTGTCGGGTCGATCAGCTTGTAGTAGAAATCGTGCGCCAGGGCGTTGGCAATGGTCAGCAGCAACCCGTCCGCGGTAGACAGCGCCGCCGCCAGGCCACCGGCCGCAACCAGGCCGGACACGACGTACGGCAGGCCCGCGATCTCGGGCGTCGCCAGTACGATCAGATCGCCGCCGATCACGATTTCCGCCAGCTGCACGATGCCGTCCTTGTTGATATCGACGATGCTGAGCAGCGATGGATCCACCTTCGCCCATGCCGAGGCCCAGGCCGGGAGCGCGGCGAACGAACTGCCCACCAGGTTGGTGTACATGTCGTACTTCGCCAGCACCGCAAGGCAAGGCGCCGTGAAGTACAACAGGAAGATGCACACCAGCGACCAGAACACCGAGGTGCGCGCCTCCTGCACGCTGGGCGTGGTGTAGTAGCGCATCAGGATGTGCGGCAGCGCCGCCGTACCGAACATCATGCAGAACACGATGCCGATGAAGTTGAGACGCGCGGTGTTTTGCGCCGCTTCGTCCTTGCCGGGAAATGCCTGCGCGTGCGGCCGCGGCGGCGCCGCTCTGGCCGCCAGGCCCGTTTCCCGGGTCCACTGCACCTTGGCCGCATTCACGTTCGCGGGATAGGCCGCGACGGCTCTTTCAGCCTCCGCGAGCTTCTCTGCCGGCGCCCTCGCCCCCTTCAGGTCGGCGAGATTTTTCTCGACCGCGACCTTGCCGTCGGCGTAGGCCTTGTCGGGGTTGGCGAGCGCCGCTCGACCGGCAGTCGCCCGGTCGGCGAAGATCTTTCGAACCTCGATCTCCTTCGGGTCGGCGGTGATTTTTTTCTCGACATCGCCGAGCTTTTGCAGCGTATAGCCGTAGGCAAACTGCGGCACCGGTATGCCGGTATGTTTCACGCCCAGCCAGACGACGGGGGTCATATAGGCGATGATGAGCACGATGTACTGGGCCACCTGGGTCCAGGTCACCGCCCTCATGCCGCCCAGCATCGCGCACACCAGGATCCCGGCGAGGCCGACGAACACGCCGATGCCGAACTCCAGGCCGGTCATCCGGCTCACGATCAGGCCGACGCCGTAGATCTGCGCGACGACATAGACGAAAGAACAGGTGATGGCGCAGATCACGCCCATGAAGCGCACGATGTTGCCGCCGTAGCGCTCGGCGAGGAAGTCGGGAATGGTGAACTGTCCGAACTTGCGCAGGTAGGGCGCGAGGAACAGGGCCACCAGGCAGAAGCCGCCGGTCCATCCCATCACCCAGGCGAGCCCGTCAAAGCCGGACAGGAACA
>DASWEU010000025.1:0-14719 GCA_036394595.1 Burkholderiales bacterium
TCACCGGCCAGAGGAATCCGCAGTCGGGCACTGCCACCGTGGTGGTGGACGCCTTCGATGTTCCCGGCGCGGCGGCGCTGGCGCGCGTGCAGGAGACCGATTCCGACGTCGCGACGACGCCCGGCTGGGTACAGGACAACACCGCCAATGTCGTCATCCCGGGCCTTACCAACAACTTCCTGCCCAATATGGGCATCCGCGCCTGGAGCGCCGGCGGCGCGCTGCTCTCCGCGACGCCGGGTGCGCGCGCCACGCTCAGCTTTTCCGGCACCGCGGTGACCTGGATCGGCGCTCGCGGCACGCAGTCGGGCATCGCGCGCGTCTATCTCGACGGCGCGCTGGCGGCGGTGGTCGACGCGTTCTCGATGAGCGAGCAGATCCAGGCGGCGCTGTTCACCGCCAGCGGTCTCGCCGACGGCCCGCATACCATTGCCGTCGAAGCCACCGGCCAGCAGAACCTGTTCGCGCAAAACGCGCTGGTCGTGGTGGATGCTTTCGAGGTGACGCGCACCGGCGTGCGCGTACCGCAAACGCATCCGGCGGTGTCCTACGGCGCCGGCTGGATCCAAGGCAATCAGGACCGCGCCTACAGCGAAGGCACGTCGGCCGAATCCAATGCAGTCGGCGCGCAAGCGACCTTCACGTTTACCGGCACCGGTGTGCGCTGGATCGGCGTGCGCGGGCCGCAGACCGGCATCGCGCGCATCACGCTCGACGGCCAGGTGGTGGACGACTTCGATTCCTTCGCCATGATCGAGAGCCTGCAGCACGTCGACTACGCCGTGACGGGTCTCACCGCCGGCACGCATTTGCTCGGCATCGAGGTCCTCGGCAAGAATCCGATGTCGACCAACTTCTGGGTCCTGATCGACGCCTTCGACGTCCTGCCGTGAGTAAGCTTCGCGCCGCGCTGCGCCTCGCGCTGTTCCTCTCGGCGTGGCTGCCAGCGCTGGCGTTCGCGCAGTTCGGCAGCCTGGTCGTAGTCATGACGGCGCCGGATTCCGGCGCCACGGTCAGCGGCTCGATCCCGGTCAGCGCGAGCGTCACCATCCTCGGTGCGGCCACGGTGGTCGGCGTCCAGTTCAAGCTCGACGGCGCCAACCTCGGCGCCGAGGACACGAGCTGGCCCTACGCCATCACCTGGAATACCAGCGGCGCCGCCAATGGCTCGCACACGCTGACCGCGGTGGCGCGCGACTTCTTCGGCGGGCACTACACCTCGGCACCGGTAACGGTGACGGTGGCTAACTCGCCGCCGCCCGACACCACGCAGCCGAATGTCAGCATCAGCGCGCCGGCCGGTAGCGCAAAGGTGTCCGGGACGGTATCGGTCAACGCCGATGCTTCCGACAACGTCGGCGTGGTGGGTGTGCAATTCCAGATGGATGGCGCGCCCCTCGGTGCGGAGGACACCGCCGCGCCCTATTCGGTGTCCTGGAACACCGCCGGCGCGAGCAACGGCTCGCACACGCTGACCGCGGTGGCACGCGATGCGGCCGGCAATACCCGCAACTCCGCCGCGGTGACGGTGCTGGTGGACAACTCGCCGCCCAGCGTCAGCATCAGCGCCCCGGTAGCCGGCGCGATTCTCGCGGGAACGGTAAGCGTGAGCGCCACTGCTTCCGACAACGTCGGCCTAGTCGGCGTGCAGTTCAAGCTCGACGGCGCCAATCTAGGCGCTGAAGACATGACTGGGCCGTATGCGGTGTCATGGAACACCGCGGGCGCGAGCGACGGATCGCACACGCTTACGGCGGTGGCACGCGACGAGGCCGGCAACAGCCGCACTTCCGCCCCGGTGACGGTGACAGTGACAAACGCGCCGCCGCCGCAGGCGCAACGCTTCGAAGAAACCGATGCGTCGGTGAGCTTCGACGCCAACTGGAGCGCGGCCCCCGCCCGCAGCTGGAGCGCGGGCGGCGCCGCCGCGACGGCGACCGCGGGCGCGCAGGCTACGTTAACCTTCACCGGGACGTCGGTCGCCTGGGTGGGCGGCCGTGCAACCGGCACCGGCATCGCGCGTGTTTTGGTGGACGGCGTATTCGTCGCCGAGGTGGACACCTATTCCAAGACCGAGGAAATCCGCGTCTCGATGTTCGGCATCAGCGGCCTTGCCGCCGGTAACCATACGCTGACGATCGAGGCTACCGGCCGCATGAACGCTGCCGCGGTCGGCGCGCTGGTGGTGGTGGATGCGTTCGACGTGCCGGCGCCGGCGACTTCGCGCCTGCAGGAAACCGATCCCGACATCGCCTACAGCGCCGGCTGGATGGCGGGCGACCCGAGCCGGCCGTTCAGCGGCGGCACGGCGACGTTGTCGCAGCTCGCGGGTGCGCAGGCCACGCTGACCTTCAATGGCACCAAGGTGAGCTGGATTGGCGCGCGCGGGCCGCAGACCGGCATCGCCCGCGTCTCGGTGGACGGCGCGGCCCCGGTCGACGTCGATACCTACGCCGCGACCGAGCAGATCCAGGCCGAGGTCTTCGTCGCCGCCAATCTCGCCGACACCCAGCACACGCTGAGCATCCAGGCGACCGGCCTGGCGAACGGCGCCGCGTCCGCGAGCGTGATCGTGATCGACGGCTTCGAAGTGACGGCACCCGGGTTCCGGGTGCAGGAAACGAACCCGGCCATCGCTTATTCAGCCGGCTGGGCGCCGGACAACCGCGACAAGGCCTACAGCGAGGGAATTTCCGCCGAGTCGAACGTCACCGGCGCGCAAGCCACGTTCACGTTCGTCGGCACCGGCGTGCGCTGGATCGGCGCGCGCGGGCCGCAGACCGGCATGGCGCGCGTATTCCTCGACGGCGTGGAGGTCGCCGACATCGACACCTTCGCCCTGACCGAGGGCCCGCAGCACACCGATTACGCGGTGACCGGTCTCGCGCGCACCACTCACACGCTGCATATTCAGATCGCCGGCAAGAACCCGGCCGCCACGAACGCCTGGGTGCTGATCGATGCGTTCGACGTCATCCCCTAGCTGAGCCGATGCTGGGCTCCATCGGCTATCGTCGCAGCCCGGTGTGGGCGCAGGAGCTCCTGATCGCCGCCAATTCCTCGGTGCGCAGCGCGCTGCGCGAGGGCCGCGCCTTCGCCGCCGCCGCCGCCGAGATTTCCGGCAGCCAATGGTGGTCGGCCGATGAGCTGTTCGACTTCCAGATGCTCCAGTTGCGCGCCCTGCTGCAAACCGCTGGGCGCGACGTGCCCTGGTACCGCGAGCGCTTCCGCGCGCTCGGACTGAACCCGGCATCGCTCGCGCTGCCGCGCGACCTGGCGAAGCTGCCGCTGCTTGACAAGCGGGAAGTCCGCGCGGCCGGCGCCGAACTGATTTCCACCGCGCGGCGCGGCCCGCTGTTTTCGGGCAGCACCAGCGGCACTACCGGCTCGCCCCTGCATCTGCACCAGGACCTGGCGGCCATTGCGCGCGAGAACGCGTTCATCTGGCGGCAGCTCGAATGGGCCGGGCTGCACCGCGGCGCGCGGCGCGCCTGGCTGCGCGGCGACATGATCGTTCCGGCGACACAGCGCGAGCCGCCCTATTGGCGGATGGACCGCGCCGACAACATGCTGATGCTCTCCTCGTACCACCTGTCGGCGGCGAGCGTGCCGGCCTACCTCGCGGCACTCGAGCGCTTCGACCCGGTGCTGATCCAGGCCTACCCGTCCTCGATCGGTTTCCTCGCCGCCTGGATGCGCGATGCGGGGCGGCGCTACCGCGCCCCGGCGCTGCGCGGCATCGTCACCTCCTCCGAGACGCTGACGGCGGAGGCGCGCCGCGAAATCGCCGCCGCATTCGGCTGCCGCGTGTACGACTGGTACGGCCAGTTCGAGCGGGTGGCGGCGATCGGCACCTGCGAGCAGGGCCGCTTGCACCTGTTGACGGACTACTCCTACGTGGAGCTGCTGCCGGCGGGCGAGGGCCTGTTCGAGCTGGTCGGCACCGGCTTCGGCAACCTCGCGCAGCCGCTGATCCGCTACCGCTGCGGCGACCTGGTGCGCCTGGCGCCGCCGGGCGAGCGCTGCGCCTGCGGGCGGGCGTTCCCGCTCGTCGAGCAGGTGCTGGGCCGGGTCGACGACGCGGTGAAGCTCCCCGATGGGCGCTCGGTCGGCCGCCTCGACCACATCTTCAAAGGCGTTAACGGCATCCTCGAGGCACAGTTGCGCCAGGACCGCCTCGACGCGGTGGAGATCCTGGTGGTGCCGGCGCCGGACTTCAACGCGCGCGAGCGCGATACCGTGCTCGCCAATGCCCGCGAACGCCTCGGCGAGGAGGTTGCGATCGAGCTTCGTTGCGTAGAGCGCATCGCCCGGGGCGCGCAAGGCAAGTTCAAGGGCGTGGTGTGCAACCTCTGAAGGACAGGCGCTGATGTGCGGCATTGCGGGATATCTGAGACTGCACCCGGAAAAGGCCGCGCCGCTCGCGACCGGGGTGGCGCGCGACATGCTCGCCGCGATCCGCCGCCGCGGGCCGGACGGCGAGGGCGAATGGCGCTCCGACGACGGGCTGTGCTGGCTGGGGCACCGCCGCCTGGCGATCATCGACCTGCATACCGGCGAGCAGCCGATGGCGAGCGCGGACGGCACGGTGTGGACCGTATTCAATGGCGAGATCTACAACCATCTCGCACTGCGCGCCGAGCTCGAGGCGCTCGGCTACCGCTTCCGCACGCGCAGCGACACCGAGGTGCTGGTGCACGGCTACCAGGAGTGGGGGCTGCACAAGCTAGCGCAGCGCTTGCAGGGCATCTTCGCCTTCGCGATCTACGATGCGCCGCGGCGCACGCTCGCGCTGGCGCGCGACCCGCTGGGGGTCAAGCCGCTCTACTGGTGGTGCGACGGCGACGCGCTGCTGTTCGCAAGCGAGATCAAAGCGCTGCTGCGACATCCGGCATTGCGGCACCGGCGCGTCAACCGCGCCGGCGTCGCCCAGGTGCTGGTGACGCGCTATGTCTCCCGTCCGGCCACGATGTTCGAAGGCGTCTCGCGCCTGCCGGAAGGTTGCAGCATGGAGATCGATGCGCGGCGCCGCGTAGCGCCCGCGCCGCAGCGCTACTGGGACCTGCAATTCCGCCCCGAGCCGCTCGCGCTCGAGGACGCGGTGTCGCAGCTCGACCGGCTTCTCAAGCGCACGGTGGAGCAGCAGCTGATGTCGGACGTGCCGCTCGGCGTGCAGCTCTCCGGCGGCGTCGACAGCAGCATGGTGGTTGCGCTGATGGAGACCTTGCGCCGCGAAAAAGGAGAGGCGGCGCCGGTGAAGACCTTTTCCGTCGGCTTCGACGTCCCCGGATTCAGCGAGCTGGCCTACGCCCGCCAGGTGGCGCGGCGCTACGGCACCGAGCATCACGAGCTCAGCGTCGGTTTCCGCGATTTCGCCGAGGAGCTGCCGCTGCTCGCCTGGCTTTACGACGAGCCGATGGGCGAGCCGCCCGGCATCCCGACCTATTTCATGTGCCGCGAGGCGAAAAAGCACGTCAGCGTGATGCTGTGCGGCGAAGGCGCTGACGAGCAATTCGGCGGCTATTCCAAATACCTGTTCGACCAGTTTTCCGCGGCGCTCGACTGGATGCCGTCCGGCGTGCGCCAGGCGCTGTTGCGCGGCGCAGCCGGTGCGCTGCCGTTCGCGGGACGGCGTTTGCGCAGCATGGCGGAAATTCTCGCCATCGCCGACCCGCCACGCCGCTTCGCCTCGTGGTACGGAGGCTTCGATACGCATCTGCAGACCCGGGTGCTTTCCGCGGCGATGCGCAGGGAAAGCGTCGACGGCGGCCTGGCCCAGGCCTTCCACGCCATCGCGGCTGCCTGCAACAGCGACAGCGCGCTCGACCGCTTTCTCTACTGCGACCTGCACACCCGGCTGGTGGACGACATCCTGGTGAAAGGCGACCGCATGAGCATGGCGGCCGGCATCGAGGCCCGCGTGCCCTTCCTCGACCAGCGGGTGGTCGAGTTCGCCGCACGCCTGCCGCCGCAGCTGAAAGTCGCCGGGCTGCGCTCAAAAATCGTGCTGAAACGGCTCGCGGAACGCTACCTTCCGCGCGACACCATCTACCGGCGCAAAGTCGGATTCACGGTTCCCCTCACCCGCTGGATCACCGGACCGTGGCGCGGCCTGATCAACGACGTGGTGCTTTCGGACCGCTGCCTGGGGCGCGGCTACTACGACGCCGACGTGGTGCGCAAGATCGTCGACGACCATTTGCAACGCCGGGTCGACCGTGAGCAGGGGATCTGGCTGCTGCTCGCGCTGGAGCTGTGGCATCGGCTGTTCGTGGACGACGACGGCAGCGAATCAGCCGTCGACCGGGTCAAGGCGGAGTTCGCGCGCTCCCTGCGGTCATTGGCGCCGGCAACCATGATGCCGAGCCCCGTCGCCGCCCACCACTGAGACTTGCTGGTCCGAACGGACTATGGCCTCCCCTCAGCCGCGGTACGGGAGAGGAAGGGGTGGCGTGCAACGATTCTCCTGGAAGACGGAAGACCCTTGAAACAGGCCCTCTACACCCTTCGCGGCGGTGCCTTGAACATCGGCGAGGTGCCGATTCCGGCGGTCGGGCCCGGCGACGTCCTGGTGCGCAACCACTACTCGTTCGTCAGCGTCGGCACCGAGCGGATGAAGGTCACGCAGGCCCGCATGAGCCTGCTGGAAAAAGCAAGAACGCGTCCCGATCAGGTCCGGCAGGTGCTCGATGCGTTCCGCGAGCAAGGCCTCGTCTCGACCTTGCGCAAGGTACAGGAGCGGCTGCTTGCGCCGACCACGCTCGGCTACAGCTGCGCCGGCACCGTGGTGGCAGTGGGCTCGCAGGCCGCAGATTTCCGGGTCGGCGAGCGGGTGGCGTGCATCGGCGAGGGTTATGCGACGCACGCCGAATACAACCTGGTGCCGCGTAATCTGCTAGCTCCCGTTCCCGCCGGCGTGAGTCTCGACGTAGCCAGCTCGAGCGCCGTCGGCGCGATCGCCCTGCAGACCATCCGCCAGGCGCGTCTCGAGCTCGGCGAAAGCGTGGCGATCATCGGCCTCGGCCTGCTCGGGCAATTCCTGGTGCAGTTGTGCCGCGCCAATGGCTGCCGCGTGATTGGCATCGACCTCGACCCCGGCAAGTGCGCGCTCGCGCTTGAGAGCGGCGCCGAGGCCGCCTGCGCGCCGCAGAGGGACGAGGCGCTGCCGGCCGTGCTGCGCGCGAGCGCCGGCGCCGGCGTCGACGCGGTGCTGCTCACCGTATCGACCGCGGACCTCGGCCCGATCGAGCTGTCTGCCGCCCTGGTGCGCGACCGGGGACGCGTGGTGTGCACGGGTAATACCGCAATCGAGCTGGACTGGCGCACCTGGTTCGGCAAGGAAATCGAGTTTCTTTTCAGCCGCGCGATGGGGGCCGGCATCAACGAGCCCGAGTATTTCGCGCGCGGCAGCGACTACCCGATCGGCTACGTGCGCTGGACGGCTAACCGCAACGTGCGGGCTTTCCTCGATCTGAGTGCGCAGGGCAAGCTCGCGGTGCCGCGGCTGATCACGCACCGGTTCCCGTTCGCCGACGCCATCCCGGTGTTCGACAAGATCGCGCGCGGTGAGCTGAGTCACGCGGTCGGCATCGTCTTCGAGTATCCCGAGCCCGAGGCCGGCGTGTTCGACCTGCAGCCGCGCACGCTCGTCTTCCGCTCCGACCGGCCGCGCGGCACGGTGCGGCTGGGGCAGATCGGCGCCGGCAATTACGCCAAGTCGATGCTGATGCCGCATTTCCCGTCGCTGCAGGGGCTCAGCCTCGAAGGCATCTGCACCGCAAAGGGCGCCAACGCCGAGGCGTTGGCGCAGCGCTACGGCTTTCGCAAGGCCACCACCGATGCCGGCGAGCTGTTTCGCGACCGTGAGATCAACGCGATCCTGGTGGCGACGCGTCACGACAGCCATGCACGCTACGCCGCGGCGGCGCTCGAAGCCGGCAAGCATGTCTATGTCGAGAAACCGCTGGCCCTGACCGAAGACGAGCTCGCGCCGATCGCCGCCGCGCTCGGCCGGCGCGGCGCGGATGGCCCTACGCTGTGGCTCGGCCATAACCGCCGCTTCAGCCCGCTCACGCAGCGCGCGCTGGCTCACTTCGAGGGCGTCGAAGTGCGGCAGGTGAGCTGCACGGTGCACGTGGCCGCCGTTCCCGCCGACAGTTGGTATCAGGACGGCATCGAGGGCGGCGGCATGCTGTTCGGCGATGTGTGCCACTACGTCGACCTGGCGATGCATCTGGCGCAAAGCCTGCCGGTCGAGGTCAGCGCTTTCGCCACCGCCGATCCCGGCCATCGCGAGGAGAGCTGGGCGATCACGCTGCGTTTCGTGAATGGCGGGCTCGGCGTCGTGCACTACACCTGCGGCAGCCAGAAAGGCCTCGACGGCGAAACCGTCGACATTCTCGGCGGCGGGCGCTCGGCGCGCATCGTCGGCTTCCGGCGCCTGGATCTGCGCGGCGGCCGCAGCGGCAGCATGCGCCGCTTCCGGCCCGATCGCGGCCAGCCGGCGATGCTCGCGGCGATGATGGCGCAATTCTCCGGCGCGCCCGGCGCCCTTGATTACAGCGAAAGCTTCCTCGCCTCGGCGCAGGCGCTGCTCGCCGCCCGGCGCTCGATCGCGGAACGCCGCGTGGTGACGCTGGAGCCGCGCTTCCCGTTCCGGATCGGCTGACGTGGCGCGCCCCCGCGTCCTCCTGGTCGGGCCGTTGCCGCCGCCGCTCGGCGGCGTGCAGCTCATGGTGAACATGCAGCTCCACTCGATCCTCGCGCGCGTGTTCGAGTTGCACATGGTGGACACCTCGAAGCGCCAATTGCGCTGGGCGGTCGAACATCCGACCTGGCGCACGCCGTTCTACGTCGTGCGCGACTTCACGCGCCTGGTCCGCATGCTGATCCAGGTGCGGCCCGCCGCGGCATTGCTCCACGCCGCCGCCGGCGCGTCGTTCCTGCGCGATTGGGTGCTGATGCTCGCCGTGCGCCTGACGGGCGCCAAGGTCATCTGCCACTATCACGGCACCTTGCATGCCGGTTTCCCGTCGACGGCAACGCCGCGCGGCCGCGCCATCGGCAGATTCCTGATGTCCGTGGCGCACCGCGTCATCGTGCTCGGGCCCACTTATCAGCGCGAGATGGGCAAGGCGTGGCAACGCGACGACCTGGTCTGGGCTCCCAATATGGCCGACGTCGACTTTTTCCGCAGCGTGCCGGCCGGCACGCCGGCGCCCTGGCTGGCGCCGGGCGAACGCGCGGTCCTGTTCGTCGGACGGCTGTCCGCCCCGAAGGGCATCTACGACCTGTTCGACGCGATTCCCCAGGTGATCCAGCGCCACCCCGAGGCGCGCTTCGTGCTGGCCGGCGTCGCCGAGAGCGACGCGATGGAGCCGGTGGTCCGCGCCGAGGCGCAGCGTCGCGGCATTGCGGCGCACGTCAGGTTTCTGGGCTCCCTCGAAGGCCGCGACAAGGCGCTGGCATATTCCAATTCGCAAATGCTCGTGGTGCCTTCGTGGACCGAGGGTTTTCCGCTGGTGATTCCGGAAGCGATGGCGGCGGGGCTGCCGGTCATCGCCACTGCCGTGGGCGCGATTCCGGACTTCGTCAAGCACGGCGAAGACGGCTTCCTGATCGCGCCCAGGGCGCCTCTCGAGCTGGCCGATCGCGTCTGCCGGCTGCTGGCGGACGATGCGTTGCGCGTGCGGATGAGCCGGCGGGTACGGCAGCGGGCGCCGCGCGAATTCGCGATCGAGGTCGGGTGCATTGAAGTGGCGCAGGCGATTACGGACGCGCTGATCGGTGAACCCGGAATTCAAGCTCAATAATTTCGACCTGCTGCGGATCTTCGCCGCCTCGCAGGTGCTGGTCTGCCATTCGGTGCTGCACCTGCACGTGGCCGCGCCGCCGTGGCTGATGCAGCTGGCCAACGCGTTTCCGGGCGTGCCGATCTTTTTCGTCATCAGCGGCTTCCTCATTTCGCTGTCGTACGAGCGCAGCTCGAGCCTGAAAAGCTACTGCCGCAATCGCGTGTTGCGCATCTACCCAGGGCTGTGGTGCTGCATCCTGTCGACCATCGTGGTCGCCGCGCTGTGCGGCTACAGCTTCGCGAGCGGACAGGCGGTCGCCTGGACCGCGAGCCAGTTAGCCGGGGCGATCTACACCCCGGAGTTCCTCAAGAGCTTCGGCGTCGGCTCCTACAACGGCAGCCTGTGGACCATTCCGGTGGAACTGCAGTTTTACTTCGTTCTGCCGGCTCTCTATTGGCTGACCCGCCAGGAAACCAGGAGTCAGACCAGCCGCTTCTGGCTGGCATGGGTTGTTTTCGTGGCGATTGGCCTTGCGGCGAGCGTGACGTTCACGCCGTCGGACGGGCCGGCCGGCGAGTCGACGCTGCAGAAGCTGATCCGCTATTCGTTTCTGCCGCATTTCTACCTGTTCATGAGCGGGGTGCTGCTGCAGCGGCTGAAAGCTCACCAGTCGAAGTGGATCGCGGGCAAGGGAGTCTGGTGGCTGGCGGCCTATCTCGCGCTCTATTACGCCTTGCCGCAGGCGCCTGTTGCGCTGGTGCCGATGACGATGCTGCTCGGTGTCGTCACGGTGTCGGTGGCTTTTACGGCGCCCGGCCTGGCGGTGAAGATCTTGCGCGGCAACGATATTTCCTACGGCGTCTACATCTATCACGGGCTGCTGGTCAACGTGATCGTCGAGCTGCGCCTGGCGGAGCGCGTCGATCTCTGGATGGTGGCGGCCGGCACCTACCTGGTCGGCTATCTGTCCTGGATCGCGGTCGAGCGGCCCTGCCTGCGGAAGAAAAAGCAGACCATTTCTCCCACGCTGGTCGCCGAGAAGCCCGTGAGCCGGCTGGCCGCGGCGGACGCCGCGTGAGCGCGACGCTCGACTGGAAGCTCAACCGCCTGCGCACCATGGGCGCGGCCGAAGTTTGCTGGCGTGTGGGCCAGGCGGTGGTCGGCGGCGCCGAACGCCTCGGCATCGGGCTCGCCGATGTCGCCGCCGACGTCGGACTCGGGCGCGGCGGCCCCGGCTGGATTGCACAAGCGCCGCGCGCGCTCGACGCCGCGCCCTACATCGAGGCGGCCGAGCGCGTGCTCGCCGGCAGCTGGGAGATCTTCGCCCTGCGCGACCGGGCGCTCGGTTTCCCGCCGCACTGGAACCGCGACCCCAAGACCGGCGTCGAGGCGCCGCTCGAGTTCGGCAAGGGCATCGATTACCGCAACGAACGCCGCGTCGGCAACATCAAGTACCTGTGGGAGCTGAACCGCCACCTCGAGCTCGTCACCCTGGCGCAGGCCTGGCATTTGACGGGGGAAAAGCGTTTTGCACTCGCCGCGCGCCTGCTGCTGGAATCCTGGATCGAGCAGTGTCCCTATCCGCGCGGCGCGAACTGGTCGAGCGCGCTCGAGGTCGGCATCCGGCTGGTCAACTGGGCCTGCGCCTGGCACCTGTTCGGCGGCGAGCACTCGCCGCTGCTCGCCGGCGCCGACGGCGCGCGCTTCCGCCGCCGCTGGATCGATGCGGTCTACCGCCACTGCCACTTCCTTGCGCGCAACCGCTCGCGCCACTCCTCGGCCAACAACCACCTGTTCGGCGAGCTGGCGGCCTTGTTCGTGGCGTCGACGACCTGGCCCTGCTGGGCGGACTCACCGCGCTGGCGCGCGACTGCGCGCCGCGGCCTCGAGGCGGAGGCCGCGCGCCAGAACAACGCCGACGGCACCAACCGCGAGCAGGCGCTCTGGTACCAGCACGAGGTGGCCGACATGATGCTGCTGTGCCGCCAGTTCGCGCTCGCCGCGGGCGAGGGGTTCGCCCTGGTCTATGACCAGAGGCTAGAAGCGCTGCTCGATTTCATCGCCGCGGCGATGGATCGCGGCGGCCACGTCCCGGCGCTGGGCGATGCCGACGACGGCGTGCTGGTGCGCTTCTCGCGCGAAGCGGCGTTCTGTCCCTACCGCTCGCTGCTGGCGAGCGGCGCGGTGCTGTTCGGTCGCGGCGACTTCAAGGCCGCTGCCGGGCGCTTCGACGACAAGAGCCGTTGGCTGCTCGGCGACGCCGCGCAGGCGCGCTTCGACGCGCTGCCCGCGGCCGCCGCGCGCCCCGCGCGGCGCGCCTTCCGTGACGGCGGCTACTATGTCCTCGGCCGCAATTTCGGCGCCGCCGGCGAAGTAAAGGCGGTGGTCGACGCCGGCCCGCTCGGCTTCCTCTCGATCGCCGCGCACGGCCACGCGGATGCGCTTGCCCTTACCCTTTCCATCGACGGCCGCGAGTTCCTGGTCGATCCCGGCACCTACGCCTACCACGGCGAGCGGCGCTGGCGCGACTACTTCCGCGGCACCGCCGCGCACAACACCGTGTGCGTCGACGGCCTCGACCAGTCGGTGCCGGGCGGCGCCTTCCTCTGGCTGCGTCACGCCCGCGCCTGGTGCGAGCGTTTCGATTCGAGCGACGAGCGCGACTCGTTCGAGGGCGCGCACGATGGCTACCGGCGCCTCGTCGACCCGGTGCTGCACCGCCGGCGCATCGATTTCGACAAGCGCGCTCTGCGCATCGAGGTGCGCGACACGCTCGAGTGCGCCGCGGCGCACGCGGTGCAGCTGCACTGGCACCTGGCGGAGCGCTGCGCGGCGCGCCTGAACGGGCGCACGGTGGAGGTCGAGCGCGACGGCCTGCGCCTGCGCATCGACTGCCCGCGCGAACTCGAGGCGCCGCAGCTGGTCGCCGGGCGCGAGGCGCCGCCGCTCGGCTGGATCTCGCGGCGCTTCGACGAGAAGTCCCCGGCGACGGTGGCGGTATGCGCGGGACGCATTTACGGCCGCGCTTCGCTGTTGACGGCGCTGACGATCACGCTCGGTTGAGCCGTTCGGACTACGCCGCGCCGGGGGTAGGCGCACGGCGCGTCAAGCTGCCTTTCTATGCTGAAGCGATGAAGATCACCATCCTGGGCCTCGGCTATGTCGGCACGGTCACCGCCGCCTGCCTCGCGCGCGAGGGCCACGAAGTCACGGGCGTCGACGTCGAGCCGGCCAAGGTCGACGCCATCAATGCCGGCGAGGCGCCGGTGATCGAGCGCGATCTCGCGCCGATGATCCGGGCGCAGGTCGTGGCCGGACGGCTGCGCGCGACCTCGGACGCGATCGCCGCCATCCTGCGCAGCGACCTGTTCCTGGTCTGCGTCGGCACGCCGGGCCGCGCCAACGGCGACATCGACCTCGGCTACGTGCGGCGCGTGAGCGAGCAGATCGGCGCTGCGCTGCGCTACCACCCGGGCGCGCCGGTGGTGGTGTTCCGCAGCACGCTGGTGCCCGGCACCATGCGCAACCTGGTGATCCCGACCCTCGAGCGCCGCTCGGGCAGGCGCGCCGGCGTCGACTTCGGCGTCTGCCTCAACCCGGAATTCCTGCGCGAGGGCAGCGCGGTGCATGACTTCTTCCATCCGCCGAAGACCGTGATCGGCGAATTCAACCGCGCCAGCGGCGACCTGCTGGCGAGCCTGTTCTCCAATCTCGCCGCGCCGCTTGCGCGCATCGACATCGACACCGCCGAGATGGTGAAGTACGCCGACAACGCCTGGCACGCGCTCAAAGTGGGCTTCGCCAACGAGATCGGCGCGCTGTGCAAGGCGCTCGACGTCGACAGCCACCGGGTGATGGAGCTGTTCTGCCGCGACACCAAGCTCAACCTGTCGCCGGCCTACCTGCGGCCCGGCTTCGCCTTCGGCGGCTCCTGCCTGCCGAAGGACCTGCGCGCGCTGCTCTACAAGGCGAAAACACTCGACGTCGCGCTGCCGATCCTCGGCGCAGTCCTGCCGAGCAACGAGCGCCAGCTCGAGCGCGGCGTTCAGGCGGTGATCGACCAGGGCAGCCGACGCGTCGGTCTGCTCGGCCTCTCGTTCAAGGCCGGCACCGACGACCTGCGCGAAAGCCCGATGGTGGAACTCTCCGAGCGGCTGATCGGCAAGGGCTACGACCTGCGCATCTACGACGGCAACGTGCACCTCGCCGCGCTGCATGGCGCCAACCGCGAATTCATCCTGCAGCGCGTGCCGCACATCGCGCGCTTGCTGGTGGCGAGCGTCGAGGAGGTCCTGGCGCACGCCTCCACCGTCGTCATCGGCAATTCATCGCCCGAATTCCGCGACGTGCCGAAGCGGCTGACGGACGGCCAGCGGCTGATCGACCTGGTGCGCATCACCGACTCGCGCAGCGTGGCGGGCGTCTACGAAGGAATCGGCTGGTGAAGCGCGTCCTGATGCTGGTGGAGAATCTGCCCGCGCCTTTCGACCGCCGCGTCTGGCAGGAAGCCGAGGCGCTGCGCGACGCCGGCTACACGGTGAGCATCATCTGCCCCACCGGCCCGGGCTGCGAGCGCCGGTTCGAAGCGATCGACGCGATCCACATCTATCGCTACCCGCTGCCGTTCGAGGCCTCCGGCGCCCTGGGTTACTTCCTCGAATACGCCGTGGCGCTGGCGCAGGTCTTCTGGCTGTCGTGGCGCGTGTTCCTGACGCGCGGCTTCGACGTGGTGCACGCCTGCAATCCGCCCGACCTGTTCTTCCTCATCGGCGCCCTGTTCAAGCTGCTGGGACGCAAATTCGTCTTCGACCACCACGACCTCAACCCCGAGCTGTACCAGGCGAAATTCGGCCGGCGCGATTTCTTCTACCGGCTGCTGCTCAGGCTCGAGGCCCTGAGCTTTCGCCTAGCCGACGCCTCGATCG
>DASWEU010000026.1:0-1653 GCA_036394595.1 Burkholderiales bacterium
CGCCGCGGCGCTTGCCGTTATTTCGGGGATCGCCTGCGCGCAGGAGATAACGCTGCGCCTGGTCAGCGCTTTCCCCGAGAACCAGTTCTACGTGAAGCGCACGCTCGACTGGATCGCCGACGTCAACAAGGACGGCAAGGGGGTCCTGCAGATCAACTTCATCGGCGGACCGAAGGCGATCCCGACCTTCGAGGTCGGCAAGGCGGTGCAGAGCGGCGTGGTCGACATCGGCTTCAGCACCGGCGCCTTCTACACCAATGTGATGCCCGAGTCGGACATTCTCAAACTCGCGGAGACCAGCGCCGCCGAGCAGCGCAGGAACGGCGGCTTCGACCTGATCAACAAGATCTGGGCGGAGAAGGGCAACATGCGCTACCTCGCGAAGGTGGTCGAGTTCACGCCCTTCCACCTTTACATCAACAAGAAGATCGACAAGCCCGACCTCACCGGCCTGAAGATCCGCATCACGCCGGTGTACCGCGAGTTCTTCCAGTCGATGAACGCGCAGGTCATGACCACCGCGCCCGGAGAGGTGTATACCGCGCTCGAGCGCGGCGTGATCGACGGCTACGGCTGGCCGATCCACGCGCTCTTCGACCTGAACTGGCAGGAGAAGACGAAGTACCGCGTCGACCCCGGCTTCTACAACGCCGAGGTAGCGCTGATCATGAATCTGGACAAGTACAAGTCGCTCACCGCCGCGCAGCGCGACTACCTCGAGCGCAAGGCCCAGGCCTACGAGGCGCAGAACGACTTCTGGAAAACCTACAACCAGGCCGAAGCGAAGCGCCAGGCCGAGGCCGGCATCCAGGTGATCGCGTTCGACGCGGCGACCGCCAAGGCCTACGTCGAGAAGGCGAAGGAAGTCGGCTGGGCCAACGCGATCAAAGCGAGCCCGCAGTACGGCGAGCAACTGAGAAAGGTGCTGGCGAAATAGCATGGATCGACTGGAGGCGGCGTACGGCAAAATTCTCGAGGCGTTCGCCCTCGCCGCGTGCGCGCTGGTGTTCGGCATGACGCTGATGATTTGCGCCGACGTGCTGCTGCGCAACGCGCGCATCATCCCGGGCGTCGCCGGGATCGAGTGGAGCAACGAAATCTCCGAGGCGATGCTCTACCTCGTCACCATGCTCACGGCGCCCTGGCTGCTGCGGCGCGGCCAGCACATCCGGGTAGACATCGTCCTGCGCATCGTGCCGAAGCAGGTCGGCTGGATCTTCGAGTGGGTGGTGGACGTCCTGGGCCTCGCCTGCTGCTTGTTCATCGCTTACTACGGTGCCCGCGCCGCCCTTGCGAGCTTCAATGCGGGATCGGTCTCGATCAAGACGCTGGTCACGCCGGAGTGGTGGCTGCTCAGTGCGCTCCCGGTGGCGTTCCTTGCGCTGTCGCTCGAGATGCTCTTCCGCATGCGCCGCCTCGCCCTCGGCGAGCGCGCGCCGCGCGACGACGCGGTGTCGACCGGCTAGAGCCATGTCATGGGAGGCGGCGGCATGGCTGATGCTCGGCGGTTCGACGGTGCTGCTGTTCCTCGGCCTGCCGGTGGCGTTCTCGTTCCTGGTGATCAACCTGGCGGGGGCGCTGCTGTTTCTCGGCGGCGAGGCCGGGCTCACTCAGCTGGCGCGGAACAGCGTCGGCTCCGTGGCGAGCTTCTCG
>DASWEU010000027.1:0-1570 GCA_036394595.1 Burkholderiales bacterium
CAAGGCCGAGGAGGTGATCGAGTGGGCGCGCAGCCGCATGGCGGCGTTCAAGGTGCCGCGCCTGGTGCAGTTCGTCGAGCAGCTGCCGAAGACGGCGACCGGCAAGATCCTGTGGCGCGAGCTGCAGGAACGCGAGCGCGCAAAATGAGGTTCCTGCTGCTATTCGCCCTATTTGCAGCGACGCCGGCCGTCGCGCAGATCCAGATCGAGAACGGCTGGGCGCGCGCCACGCCGCCGGGCGCGAAGATCGCCGCCGGCTACCTGGTGATCCGCAACCAGTCCGCTACCCCGGACCGGCTCATTGGGGCGTCCTCGCCCGCGGCCCAACGGGTGGAAACGCACGTCACGGTGAAAGAGGGCGACATCTTTCGGATGCGCGAGGTCAAGGGCTACGAGATTCCGGCGCGCGGCAGCTTCGAGCTCAAGCCGGGCGGCGCACACCTCATGCTGGTGAACATCAAGGCGCCGTTCACTGAGGGCGCCAAGGTGCCGCTGACGTTGCGCTTCGAGCGCGCGGGGGAAGTACGCACTGAGCTTCAGGTCGGACGCCTGGGCGCGTCAGCTCACCAGCACTAGCGGCTAAGCACCGTACGGGCAACCCACCACGACAGTCCGGCGATGAAGGCGGAGCACGGGATCGTCAGCACCCAGGCCCAGACGATGTTGCCGGCGAGGCCCCAGCGCACCGCCGAAACCGATTGCGTCGAGCCAACTCCGACGATCGAACCCGTGATGGTGTGCGTCGTAGAGACCGGGATGCCGAGGCCGGTAGCGAGAAACAGCGTGATTGAGCCCGAGAGCTCGGCGCAGAAGCCGCCGACCGGCCGGATCTTGGTGATGCGCTGGCCCATGGTCTTGACGATGCGCCAGCCGCCGAACATCGTGCCCACGCCGATCGTGACATAGCAGGCGATCACGACCCACGCTGGTACCGGTGCCGAATGGCCGATATAGCCGCCGGCGATCAGCAGCATCCAGATGATGCCAATGGTCTTCTGCGCGTCGTTGCCGCCGTGCCCCAGGCTATAGAGCGATGAGGAGAACAGCTGCAGCCGCCGGAAGATGCGGTCGACGCGGCTCGGCGTCGACCTGGCGAAGATCCACGAGATGCTGAGGAACAGCAGCGATCCGAGGAGGAAGCCGAGCAGCGGCGAGATGAAGATGAAGGCCACCGTCTTGAGGATGCCCGCGGGAATCAGCGCCCAGCCGCCCGCCTTGGCGACGCCCGCGCCGACCAGCCCGCCGATCAAGGCGTGCGACGACGACGAAGGGATGCCGTAGTACCAGGTGATGATGTTCCAGGAAATGGCGCCGACCAGCGCGCCGAGCACCACGTAGTGGTCGACGATGCCCTGGTCGATGATGCCCTTGCCGACGGTGGTCGCGACGCTCAGGTGGAACACGAACACTGCGACGAAGTTGAACGCTGCCGCCACCAGCACCGCCTGGTAGGGCTTGAGCACGCGCGTCGAGACCACCGTGGCGATCGAGTTCGCCGCATCGTGGAAGCCGTTCATGAAATCGAACGCCAATGCGACGAGGATCAGCCCGATCAGGATTCCTAGGCTGA
>DASWEU010000028.1:0-1569 GCA_036394595.1 Burkholderiales bacterium
AATCCCGCGGCGCGCTTCCATGACGGCAAGCCGGTGATGGCGGCCGACGTGAAGCACAGCTTCGACAAGCTGATGAGCAAGGAGGCCGCGCCGCAGTACCGGGTGGTCTACGGCGACGTGAAGCGCGCGGTGGTGACGGGGCCGCGCAGCGTGCGCTTCGATCTCGCGCGCGCGAGCGCCGAGCTGCCGCTCCTGGTGGGCGCCCTGCCGGTCTTCAGCCGCGACTGGGGTGCGGGCAAGCCCCTCGACCAGGTGATCATGGACACGCCGATCGCGAGCGGGCCCTACCGCATCGGGCGCATGAACTTCGGCCGCGACATCACCTACGAGCGCGACCCGAAGTACTGGGGGCGCGAGCTCGGCGTGCGCCGCGGCATGTACAACTTCGATCAGGTCACCTACAAGATCTACAAGGACAACACCGCGCAGACCGAGGCCTTCAAGGCGGGCGAGTTCGACTACCTGCGCACCTTCTCCGCCAAGGAATGGGCGCGCGTCTACGTCGGCAAGAAGTTCGACTCGGGCGAGCTGGTCCGCGTCGAGCTGCCGACCAGGAACGCCGGCGATGCCCAGGGCTACTGGATCAACACGCGGCGCGAAAAGTTCAAGGACGTGCACGTGCGGCAGGCGCTCGCGCTTGCTTTCGACTTCGAGTGGATGAACCGGCGCCTGATGTACAACTCGTATATCCGCTGCAACGGCTGGTTCAACGGCAGCGATTTCGAGGCCGAGGGGCTTCCCGCCGGCGACGAGCTGAAAGTACTCGAGCCGCTGCGCAAGCGGCTGCCGGCCCGGGTATTCAACCAGGAAGTGCCGCTGGCGCCGAAGACCATCCCGCCCGACAGCCTGCGCGGTAACCTGCGCAAGGCGCGCGATCTGCTCGCGGCCGCCGGCTGGACTTATCGCGACGGCGCCTTGCGCAACGCGAAAGGCGAGGCCTTTACGGTCGAGTATCTCGACAGCGGCGGCGGCGAGCGCCTCATCACGCCCTGGTTCCAGGCGCTGGCGAAGCTCGGCATCCAGGGCGAATACCGCCGCGCCGACTTCGCGCTGATCCAGAAGCGTCTCGACGTGTTCGACTTCGATCTCTTCACCATCCGCGTGCCCGGCAACGAGGCGCCGGGTTCGGACCTGGTGGCGCGCTTCGCCTCGGACCAGGCTGACGTCGAGGGCTCGAGCAACCTGATCGGCATCAAGGACCCGGCGGTGGACGCACTGCTCAATCTCGTGGTTGAAGCGAGCACGCGTCCGGAGCTCATCGCCAGGCTGCGCGCGCTCGACCGGGTGCTGCGCCACGGGCATTACATGGTGCCGCAGTACTACTCGAACACTTTCCGCGTCGCCTACCGCGGCGGCAAATTCGAGCAGCCCGAGGTGAAGCCGCTGTACTACGCGCCCGACGACTGGGTCGTCGGCACCTGGTGGAGGAAGCGCTAGATGTGGTCTTACATCCTCAAGCGCCTGCTGCTCATGATCCCGACGCTCCTCGGCGTGCTGCTGATCACCTTCATCGTGATCCAGTTCGTGCCGGGCGGTCCGGTCGAGCAGATGGTGGCGCAGCTCCAGGGA
>DASWEU010000029.1:0-43261 GCA_036394595.1 Burkholderiales bacterium
ATACCGCGCACAGCCCGAATACCGCCGTGGCGCCGTAGTGCTTCGCGATCCAGCCGCCCAGCGCGCCGCCGAGCGCCACCCCCAGCGTCTGCGTCGTGTTGTACACGCCGATCGCGACCCCGCGGCCTTCCGCCGGCGCGACGCGCGACACCAGCGAGGGTAGCAATGCTTCGAGCACATTGAAAGCGATAAAGAAGCCGAGCATGAGGGTCGCGAGCATCGGCAGCCCCCCGCCCAGCAGGCCGAGCGCGGCCTCCACCGCTACGAGCAGCGCGACCGCCCCCAGCAGCACGGGCTTCGGCGCATTGCGCCGGTCCACGTACAGGATGGGGGGAATCATGACGACGAACGACACGAGCACCACCGGCAGATAGAGCTTCCAGTGCTCGGGCAGCGCGAGGCCCGCCTCCACCAGCAGCGGCGGCACCACCACGAACATGGCGTAGAGCACGATGTGCAGCACCAGGATGCCGGCGTTCAGGCGCAGCAACTCCGGGTCGAGCACCGCGGCACGCGTGTCGCCCGGCGCCGCCCGCGCCGCGCGCTGCGCCGGCGGATCGGGCACCAGGACCTTCACCACCGCCATCGCGGCGAGGCACAGCAGGCCGGTGAGCGCGAACAACCCGTCCATGCCGATGACGCGGTAGAGCAGCGGCGCGCCCACCAGCGACAGGGCGAACATGAAGCCGATCATCGAGCCGATCATGGCCATCACCTTGGTGCGGTGCTGCTCGCGCGTCAGATCGGCCGCCAGCGCCATGGCGACCGAGGAGATGGCGCCGGCGCCCTGCAGCATGCGTGCCGCGACCGCCGTCCAGATGTCGTCGGCCGCCATGCCGAGAAAGCTGCCAGCGGCGAAGATGAGGAGGCCGATATAGAGCACCGGCTTGCGGCCCCAGCGGTCCGAGGCCATCCCGAAAGGAATCTGCAGCACGCCTTGCGCCAGTCCATAGGCGCCGAGCGCCAGGCCGACCAGCGTCAGGTTGTCGCCGCCGCGGATCTGCGCCGCATGCACGGCGAATACCGGCAGGATGAAGAACAAGCCGAGCATGCGCAGGCCGAACACGCCAGCCAGGCTCGCGCCGGCGCGCAATTCCTCGGGACTCATGCGTTCGGGGGACAAGGCAGGGTATCGGCGGGAAAGCGAAGCGCGTTATAGTAGCCGGTTTCCCTTCGCCGACGGCGGACAAGGACAGCATCCGGTACCGATGAATTCGATACGCATACGCGGCGCGCGCACGCACAACCTGAAGAATCTCAGCCTCGAGTTGCCGCGTGATCGCCTGGTCGTGATCACCGGCCTGTCGGGCTCGGGCAAGAGCTCGCTCGCCTTCGACACGCTGTACGCCGAGGGCCAGCGCCGCTACGTCGAATCGCTGTCGGCCTACGCGCGACAGTTCCTGCAGCTGATGGAGAAGCCCGACGTCGACCTGATCGAGGGCCTGTCGCCCGCCATCGCCATCGAGCAGAAGGCCGGGATGCACAACCCGCGCTCCACCGTCGGCACCGTCACCGAGATTCACGACTACCTGCGCCTGCTGTTCGCGCGCGCCGGCACGCCCTATTGCCCTGAACACGGCATCGCGCTCGCGGCACAGACCGTGGCGCAGATGGTGGACCACCTGCTGGCGCTGCCGCAGGAGGCGCGCCTGCTGGTGCTCGCGCCGGTCGTCGCCGGCCGCAAGGGCGAGCAGGCCGGGCTGCTCGACGAGCTGCGCGCGCAGGGCTTCGCGCGCGTGCGCATCGACGGCGTCGTACACGAACTCGACGCCGCGCCGCGCCTGGCGAAAAACACCAAGCACACGGTCGACGTGGTGGTCGACCGCCTGCGCGTGCGCGCCGACGCCAAGCAGCGCCTCGCCGAGTCGCTCGAGACCGCGCTGCTGCACGCCGACGGCAAGGTGCTGGTGATCGAAGTCGATGCGAAGAAGGAGCATCTGTTTTCGGCCAAGTTCTCCTGCCCCGCCTGCGACTACGCGCTGCCCGAGCTCGAGCCGCGCCTGTTTTCCTTCAATAACCCGGCGGGCGCCTGCCCGCGCTGCGACGGCCTGGGCACCATCGATTTCTTCGATCCGCGGCGCATCGTGGTGCACCCCAACCTGTCGCTCGCCAGCGGCGCGATCCGCGGCTGGGACCGGCGCAACCTGTTCTATTTCACGATGCTCGATTCGCTCGCGCGCCATTACGGCTTCGACCTCGAGCAGCCCTGGGAGATGCTCGAGGAGAAGGTGCAACACCTGGTGCTGCAGGGCTCGGGCGGCGAGAAGATCGCCTTCCGCTACCCGGGTGAGCGCGGGCGGGCTTCGGTGCGCGAGCACGCCTTCGAAGGCGTGGTGCCCAACCTCGAGCGGCGCTATCGCGAGACCGATTCGCCGGTGGTGCGCGAGGAGCTGGCCAAATTCGTCAATGTCCGCCTTTGCCCCGACTGCGGCGGCGCGCGCCTGCGCCGCGAGGCGCGGCACGTGAAGATCGCCGCGCGCACCATTTACGAGATTTCCGCCCTGCCGCTGAAAAGCACGCTGGAATTCTTCAAGCAACTGAGCCTGCCGGGCGCCAAGGGCCTGGTGGCCGAGCGCATCGTGCGCGAGATCGCCAACCGCCTGGAGTTCCTGGTCGACGTCGGGCTGGACTACCTGGCGCTCGACCGCGCCGCCGCCAGCCTCTCCGGCGGCGAGGCGCAGCGCATTCGCCTGGCGAGCCAGATCGGTTCGGGCCTGACCGGCGTCATGTACGTGCTCGATGAGCCCTCCATCGGGCTGCACCAGCGCGACAACGCGCGCCTCATCGGCACGCTCAAACGACTGCGCGACCTCGGCAATTCGGTGATCGTGGTCGAGCACGACGAGGAAGCGATCCGCGCCGCCGACTACGTCGTTGACATGGGGCCCGGCGCGGGCGAAGCCGGCGGCCGCATCATCGTCGCCGGCGCGCCGGAAGCCGTCATCGCGCATCCCGATTCGCTCACCGGCCGCTACCTGTCGCGGGCGCTGTCGATCGCGGTGCCGCGCCTGCGCCACCGTCCAGGCAAGCAGCGCCTGATCGTCGAGGGCGCAAGCGGCAACAACCTGAAGGCAGTCGATCTCGACCTGCCGCTTGGCCTGCTGGTGTGCGTCACGGGCGTCTCGGGCTCGGGCAAATCGACCCTGATCAACGACACGCTGTTCGCGGCGGTGGCGCGTCACGTCTACGGCGCCGCGGCGGAGCCGGCAGCGCACCGCGCGATCCGCGGCCTCGAGCAGCTCGACAAGGCGATCAGCGTCGACCAGAGCCCCATCGGCCGCACGCCGCGCTCCAACCCCGCCACCTACACCGGGCTTTTCACGCCGATCCGCGAGCTGTTCGCCGGTGTGCCCGAGGCGCGCAGCCGCGGCTACGACGCCGGGCGCTTCTCGTTCAACGTCAAGGGCGGGCGCTGCGAAGCCTGCCAGGGCGACGGCGTGACCAAGGTCGAGATGCATTTCCTGCCCGACCTCTATGTGCCCTGCGACGTCTGCCACGGCCGGCGCTACAACCGCGAGACCCTTGAGATCAGATACAAAGCAAAGAACATCCACGAGGTGCTGGAGATGACCGCGGCCGAGGCGGCATTGTTCTTCTCCGCCGTGCCGGCTATCGCGAAGAAGCTGCAGACGCTGATCGACGTCGGCCTCGGCTACGTGCGCCTCGGGCAATCGGCCACCACGCTCTCGGGCGGCGAGGCGCAGCGCGTCAAGCTCTCGCTCGAGATTTCCAAGCGCGATACCGGGCGCACGCTCTACGTGCTGGACGAGCCCACCACCGGCTTGCATTTCCACGACATCCAGCTGCTGCTCGGCGTGCTCTACCGGCTGCGCGACGCCGGCAACACCGTGGTCGTCATCGAGCACAACCTGGACGTCATCAAGACCGCCGACTGGATCATCGATCTCGGCCCGGAAGGCGGCGACGGCGGCGGCCGCATCGTCGCGCAGGGCACCCCGGAGCAAGTGGCCGCCACCCCGGAGAGCTACACCGGCGCGCACTTGCAGCGGGCCTTGACAAATACGAACGTTCGTACTATTCTAGCGCCCCATGCCGGCAGCTCTGCTCAGCAAGGGCGAACGAACCCGCGCGGCGATCCTCGGCGAGGCGCTGCGACTCGTCAGCAAGGCCGGTCTTGACGGCCTGACCATCGGCACCCTGGCCGACGCGACCGGCCTGTCCAAGTCCGGGTTATTCGCCCATTTCGGCTCGCGCGAGGAACTGCTGCTGGCGGTGCTCGATCACGGCCAGACTGAATTCACTGAAGTGGTGCTCAAGCCCGCCCTGGCGAAGCCGCGCGGCGTACCGCGCTTGCGCGCCATGTTCACCAACTGGCTCGATTGGACGGAGTCGGCCGAGCTGCCCGGCGGCTGCCCGATGATCGGCGGCGCCACCGAATTCGACGACAAGCCCGGCCCGGTGCGCGACATGCTCGCTGGCGGCCAGCGCGCCTGGATCGATACGCTCAAGCGCGCCGTGCAGCAGGCCGTGCAGGAAGGCCAGTTGCCCGCCGTCACCGATCCGGAGCAGATCGCTTTCGAGATGTTCGGCATCGCGCTGGTGGTGCACCACCACCGGCGGCTCCTCGGCTACCCGAAAGCGCGGGCACGCGCTCTCGCGGCGCTCGACAAACTGCTTAGCAAGTAGAAAGGACTTACGCCATGCCTTCCGCCCTGCGCCTGCCGCAAATAAGCACGAACGTGCGATTCGCGGCGTCGTCGCTGCTTTTTCCCGAGCTCGCCGGCACGCTCGCCGAGCGCTTGTTCCTCACGCCGCCACGCAAGGGGGCGATGAGCGCCCTCGACCTGATCGACGCGCGCTCGAGCTTCGTCGAGCACAAGGGGCGCCACATCGCCACCTGGCGCTGGGGATCTCTCTCCTCGCCCGCGGTGCTCCTCGCCCACGGCTGGGGCGGCTACGCCGCGCAGCTGCGCGCGTTTGTCTTTCCGCTGCTCTGCGCCGGCTATCGCGTCATCGCCTACGACCAGCCGGCGCACGGTGTCTCCGAGGGCCGGCTCACCGGGCTGCCTGATTTCGCCGATGCGCTGACCGAAGTCGCCTGGCATTACGGCGAGGTGCGCGCCGTGGTGGCGCATTCTCTCGGCGCCGCTGCTGCTGCGCTCGCGGTGGCACGAGGACTGCGGGTCGACAGCGTGGTTGCCGTCAGCCCGCCCTCGGATCTGGTCGGCTATTCGCGGCGCTTCGCGCGCTGGCACTGGATGCCGGAGGCCGCGCGGCGCGCCATGCAGTCGGCAATCGAGGAACGCTACGGCGTGCGCTGGGAGGAAATCGAGCTTTCCCGTCTTGCGCCCAGGCTCGGCGCGCGGGCGCTGGTGATCCATGACCGCGACGACCGCATGGTGCCCTGGACGCAGGGCGCGAGCTTCGCGCACCGCTGGCCCGGCGCGCGCCTGCTCAGCACCGACGGCCTCGGCCACCGGCGCATCCTCGAAAGCGAGGCGGTGACGCGCGCAGCGGCGGATTTCATCGCCGAGCGCTCGGCGGTTGGCGCGGTCGCCGCGCCGGCCCTGCCGCATCCCGCGCCGATATACTGAGCCCATGGACGCGAAAAATCAGCGCCGCGTGACCGTCGAGTGGAGCGACCCGCTGCCGCTCGCCGAGGCGGGCCGGCGCCTGCCTGGCATCGAATTCCTGCGCGCCATCCGCGACGGCCGGCTGCCGCAGCCGCCGATCGCCGAGTTGCTCGGCTTTCGCCTGGTCGAAGTCGAGCCCGGCCACGCGGTATTCGAAGTCATTCCCGCCGAGCGCCACTACAACCCGATCGGTGTGGTGCACGGCGGCCTCGCCATGACGCTGCTCGACTCGGCGATGGGCTGCGCGGTGCAGTCGCACATGCCGGCGGGCGCGGGCTACACCACGCTGGAAGCCAAGACCAACCTGGTGCGCGCGATCACCGGCGAGACCGGCAAGCTGCGCGCCATCGGCAAGACCCTGCACGTCGGCAAGCGCATGGCGACCGCCGAAGGCCGCCTGGAGGACGTTGCGGGCAAGCTCTACGCGCACGCCACGACGACCTGCATGATCCTCGGCCACTAGGCGGCCGCTAACTCCCGCTCGCGCAACTGCAGGCGCCGCGCGTGGAAAGCGGCGAGCGCGGTGCGATGCCCGATCGACACCAGGGTGGTGCCGGGCAGGCGTTCTTTGAGGAGCTTGTAAAGTGCCTCCTGCCCCTCCTCCGGCAGCGCCGCGGTCGCTTCATCGAGGAACAGCCAGTCGGGCCGGTTGAGCAGCGCGCGCGCGAAGGCGAGGCGTTGCTGCTCGCCGCCGGAGAGAACCTGGGCCCAGTTCTCGCTGCGCTCCAGGCCGGCTGCAAGGTGCTGCAGGCCCACTGACTGAAGAGCGGCGAGGATTTCTTCCGTTGAGAATCGATTGACGTCCTCCGGATAGCACACCGCGTGCTTCAGCGTGCCGATCGGCAGATAGGGCTTCTGCGGCAGGAACAGCAGCCGCGCGCCCTGCGGCAGGCGGATGCGTCCCTTCCAGTACGGCCAGATGCCGGCGAGCGCGCGGAACAGCGTCGACTTGCCCGAGCCGGTGGCACCGGTGACAAGCACATCCTCGCCGGGCTTGAGTTCGAGCGTCGCGCCGTCGACCAATGCTCTCCCTTCAGGCAAATCGAGCTTCAGTCCTTCAAGATTGAGGGTCTTTTCGGGAGATTCGATGCGCTCGCCCTCGGTGTGCTGGTCGCGCACGCGCTCGAGCGACGCGGCGAAGGTCGTCAGCCGGTCCACCGTCGCCTTCCAGTTGGCGTAGCTAGTGTAGACATTGACGAACCATGACAGAGCGCCCTGCACCTGGCCGAACGCGGAGGCGATCTGGAAGATGCCGCCCAGCGGCATGGCGCCCGAGAAAAAGCGCGGCGAGGCGACCACGAACGGAAAGATGATCGCCACCTGGCCGTAGAACGACTGGAACCAGCCGAGCTGCTTCTGCTTCAGCATCTTGGTCCACCAGATCGAAATCACGTCGCCGAAGCGGGCGCGGAAATTAGCCAGCTCGCTCGCCTCGCCGCGGTACAGCGCCACGCCCTCGGCGTTCTCACGCAGGCGCACCAGCGAGAAACGGAAATTCGCCTCGTAGCGCTGCTGGTCGAAGCCGATGCGGATCAGCGGCCGGCCGATGAGATGCGTCAGCCAGGTGCCGCCGATGGCATAGACCAGCGCCACCCACACCATGTACCCGGGAATCTCGACGCCCATTAGCGTCATCGCGCCCGAGATCGTCCACAGGATGCCGATGAACGACACCAGCGTCACCACCGCCGACAGCAGTCCCAGCGCGAGCGATAGCGTCAGGTCGACGAAAATGTTGAGGTCGTCCGCGATCCGCTGATCCGGGTTATCCGTGCCCTTGTCGAGCAGCTGCAGGCGGAAGAACGCCTGGTCCTTCATCCAGTCCGTCAGCAGGCGGCCGGTCATCCACGAGCGCCACTCGATCATCAGCATCTGCTGGAAATACTGGCGGTAGACGCCGTTGACGATGTAGATCACCGCCAGCAGCGTGAAGGTACCGAGCTGGCGGAAGAATTCCGCCTGGTCGCGGGATTCGAAGGTGTTGTAGAACTCGCGGTTCCAGGTGTTGAACTGCACCTCCAGCCACACCCCCAGCAGCGCGAGGCCGACCACGGTGGCGAGCAGGATCACGCCGGTGCGCCGCTGCTCGGAGATCCAGTACGGCTTCGCCAGAGCCCAGAAAGCCTTGAGAAATCGCGTATTTCGCATGGTTCACCCGAGAAGGAACGCGCAGCAGTTTACAGAAGGGTCATGGCGGGGTAACAATTCCCCGCATGTCGTCTGGACGGGTTTTCCGCTTCACCCCGACCCCCGAGCACCAGGCGCATCACCTGTTCGTCTTCCTGCACGGCTGCGGCGCCACGGCGCAGTCAATGATCCCGATCGCCTTCCGCTTCCAGGCGCGCTTTCCAAGCGCGGCGCTGGTGGTGCCGAGCGGCTTCAATCCCGACGCGCGCGGCGGCGCCGCGCAGGATTGGTATCCGACGCGCGGCCTCAACTGCGACAACCACCGCCAGCGCGTCGCCGCAGTGCTGCCCGACGTCGAGGACCTGGTGCGACGCGAGCAGACGCGCTTCAGCGTGCCGGAGAGCCGCACCGTGCTGATCGGCTTTTCGCAGGGCGGCACGGTGGCGCTCGAAGCCGTGAAGGCGCCGGGCCTCGCCGGCGCGGTCGTCGCCTATTCCTCGCGCTACGCGCGCCTGCCGGAGCCGGGCGCGCGCATCGGCGCGCGCATTCACCTGGTGCATGGCGAAGTCGACTCGGTGGTCTCCCGCGTCTACGCCGAGCGCGCGGCGCGGGTCCTCAACGGCCTGCACGTGCCGGTGACGCTCGATATCGTCGAGGACCTGGGACACGCCCTGTCGCACCGCGCCATCAGCCTCGGCTCGCTGCGCCTGCTGCAGGGCATCTACGAAGGTCGCCGGGCGACGCTGCATTGAAGCAGGGCATTATTCTCTTCGCGCACGGGTCGCGCGATCCCGGCTGGTCCAGGCCGTTCAAGCGAATCGCGGCGGCCTTGTCGAAAAACACGAAGTTTCTGGTGAGGGTTGCTTTCCTGGAGCGCATGAGACCGACCCTGGCCGAGGCGTTGACGGCGCTTGCTGCAAAGAAAATCTCTTCCGTGAGAGTCGTCCCGCTATTTCTCGGCGCGGGCGGTCACGTAAAACGCGATCTTCCGAAGCTCGTTGCCGCCGCAAACCCATCTATGAAAGTAAGCATCGATCCGCCGATCGGCGAGCAGGCTGCCGTCATCAAGGCGATCGCGGCGGTTATTTCGAAGCGAGGCGGTCGAGCATCGCCCTGACCGCGCGCAGCTGCGTGCCGTCGCGCGTCGCGTAGCCGGCGCCGCTGTAGCCCCACCAGTCCCAGCAGCCGCGCGGATTGAAAGCGAATGGCGACCAGCTCGCGCTGACCTGCGGATAAAGCACGATTAAGCGGTTGGTGTCGGCCCAGCGGTTGTAGCCGGCCTCGCGCGGGAAGCTTTCCCCCGTCTGCCGGCAACCGTGGAACGCGACATGGATCCTGCAGCCGCCGTTGACGCAGGATCGGGGAATAAATACGTAGCCGTCGCCGCTCATCGTAAATGCACTTTGATCAAAAACCACCAGTCGTCCGTCCAATTTTCCAGCGGGTGCGTTCAGCGGTCCAAGCAGATGCTTGAGCAGTTCACCGGCTGCGTCGACGCCGCAGGCGTTGAGGTAGGGCGCCTCGGTCGAGCCGCAGGCCACCCCCGCCGTCTCGGTCGGCATGCCGTGTCCTGCCGGGCGGTCGTCGACCAGCACCGGCTTTGCGCCGACCAGCTCATAGAAACGCTGCAGCTCCCGTACCACTGTTGAATCGACAACCCGGTCCTGCGTGCCCGAGAACAGCCACACCGGCGCTCCGGACAGATTCTTCAGCGCATCGATGCGATTCGACTGGGCGAGCCCTTCGCTCAGGGATTTCAGATAGGCGGCGGCCGGCACCGGCGTCCAGGGCCCCGGCGTCATGCAATTGTTCAGCGCCGTGAACAGGCTGCCCTGCGCGCAGTCGTACGGCCCGCCGGCGACGACCCCGGCGCCGGCGACGATGGCGGAATGCGCGACGTGCAGCTGCACCGCCATGAAGCCGCCGGCGGAAAGTCCCGAGGTCGTGATGCCGGTCGCCCCGGCGCGCAGCGGCGGCAGCGGCTCGGCGGCAAGCGCCGGCAGGCAGACGAGCAGCAGAAGCAGGCGCGTCACTTCAGCAGGAAGCGCTTGACGACGGCGATCTGCTCGTCGTTCATCAGGGCGGGCGCGTGGCCGACGCCGGCGAATTCGACCACCTCGATGCCGGGCTTGCGCTCGCGCATGTCGTCGACCGTCTTTTGTGTCAGCACCTCGGATTGGGCGCCGCGCAGCACCAGCACGGGGCATTCGAGCTTGCTCCAGACATTCCACAGGTCGATGCCGCGCAGCATGTCCGGTCCCATCGGGAACTCGGGGTCGATGTGCCCGTGCAGGCCGCCGCCGATCGCCGGGTCGTAGCGCAGGTGAAACTGGCCGTCGTCGCCGCGCCGAGCGCCGTGGCGCGCGAGGTGCTGCCACTGCTCGTCGGTGAGCGGGCCGAATGGCGCGCAGACCTCGCGCAGATAAGCCTCGACCTCCGCCGGGCCGGCGAAGCGCTTGCCGCGGGTGATATGGCCCTTGAGGCGAAACAGCGCGCCCCACGGGATGAAAGCGCCGACGTCGTTGAGCACCAGGCGGCGGATCGGCGAGCCGCGCTTCGCCGCGAGCATCATGCCGATCAGGCCTCCCATCGACGTGCCCACCCAGTCGAGTTTCTGCCCCAGCGCGCCGGCCCGCAGCAGCTTCAGCCAGCCCTTGCCCGAGGGCGCGCTGGCGCGCGCCAGCATCGCCGCCGCATCGTTCTGGTAGAGCGAGAACGTGTAATCGGATTTGTTCCCCAGCCACTCGCTCTCGCCGCGGCCGGCGACATCCATGCAGACCACGCGGCAGTCCGGCGTCAGCGCGGCGGCGAGAAAATCGAAGTCCCGGCTGTTGCGCGCGAGGCCGTGCACGCACAGCACCACGTGGGGATTGGCGACATCGCCCCAGTCGGTGTAGGCGATGCGGTGGAATTCACCGTTGCCGAGCGACTGGAAATTTTCCTGGCGCATGCGCCGATGGTATCGGAGCTAGGCTGCCGCCAGATGAATTCGCCTAATGCAAGGCCGCCGAAAATCTCATGCGGCGAGCTGCGGCAGAGCGCGGAACAGCTCGAGCGCCTCGGGATTGGCGAGCGCTTCGCTGTTGGCCACCGGCATGCCGTGCACCACGGCGCGTACCGCGAGCTCCACCACTTTCCCGTTCTTGGTGCGCGGGATGTCGGACACCTGCACGATGCGCGCCGGCACGTGGCGCGGCGAGGCATGGCGCCGGAGGTCGGCGCGGATGCGTTCTTCCAGCGCCGCATTCAAGGAACGGTTCTCCTTCAGCTTCACAAAAAGAACGACCCGGGTATCGGTCGGCTTGTCCGGCGGCCACAGCTGGCCGATGGCGACCGATTCCTCCACCTCCTCGATGCGCTCCACCACGCGATAGATCTCGGCGGTGCCGATGCGCACGCCGCCCGGGTTGAGCGTGGCATCCGAGCGGCCGTAGATCACCAGGGTGCCGCGCTCGGTAAGCTCGCTCCAATCGCCGTGGCACCAGACATTGGGGTACTTGGCGAAATAGGCCTCGTGGTAGCGCTGGCCGCCGCGGTCATTCCACAGCCCGAGCGGCATTGACGGAAAGGGTCTCGTACACACCAGTTCCCCTTTCTCGTTCATTAGAGATTTTCCATTAGGATCAAA
Organism: Burkholderiales bacterium; assembly: GCA_036394595.1. Lineage (GTDB taxonomy): Bacteria > Pseudomonadota > Gammaproteobacteria > Burkholderiales > SG8-39 > SCGC-AG-212-J23. Next base: position 11,350 of record DASWEU010000029.1, read on the forward strand.
AACGTCGATCGCCATACCCAGGGACCGGCACTGCAGCTCGCCGCGATACACCGGCAGGATGGCGTTGGCGTCGGCGAAGGCGCCCATGATGTCGGTGCCGCCGGAGATGGACGACAGGCAGACATCCGCCTTGACGGCGTCGTAGACATAGTCGAAGCCCTCGGGCGCGAGCGGCGAGCCGGTGGAGAGGATCATGCGCAGCGCGGCGAGGTCGTGCGTGTCGCGCGGCCGCAGGGCCCGCTTGGCGAGCGCGTCGATGAACTTGGCCGAAGTGCCGAAATGGGTGATGCGCTCCTTCTCGGCGTAGTCGAACAGGATGCGGGCGTTTTTCGCGAACGGCGAGCCGTCGTAGAGCATGACGCTCGCCTCGGTGCACAGCGAGGCAAAAAGCAGATTCCACACCACCCAGTTGGTGGTGCAGAAATAGAAAAAGCGGTCGCCGGCACGCACGTCGAAGTGCAGCTTGAAGGTCTTGATCACCTGCAGCAGCGACCCGCCGGCGCCGTGCACGATGCACTTCGGCATGCCGGTGGTGCCGGAGGTGAACAGGATGAACACCGGGTGGTCGAAGGGCAGCTGCGCGTAGTCGATGTCGCCCGGCGTGTAGCGGCGCAGCCATTCCTCGAGCATGACCGCCTTGGGGATGTCGGTGACGTCGGCGCGCGGGTCGAGCTGCGGCACCACGACCACCTTGCGCAGGGTCGGCAGCCGCTCGGCGATCTGGCGCACGCGCTCGAGCGAATCGTGGTCCTGTCCGTTGTAGCGGTAGCCGTCGGCGCAGAACAGCACCTTCGGCTCGATCTGGCCGAAGCGCTCGACCACGCCGTCGACGCCAAAGTCCGGCGAGCACGACGACCAGACGATGCCCTGCGACAGTGCGGCCAGCGCGAGCATGCCCGCTTCCGGGATATTGGGGATGAAGGCCGCCGCGCGGTCGCCAGCGCGCAGGCCGAGCGCCGCGAGCGCCTGCGCGGCACGCGAGACATCGCTCGCCAGGTCGGAGTAGCTCATGCGCCGGCGCGCGCCCGACTCGTCCCAGAAGACGAAGGCGTCGCCGCGGTCGCCGCGGCGCATCAGGTTCTGCGCGAAATTGAGGCGCGCCTCGGGGAACCACTTCGCGCCCGGCATCTTGTCGCCGTCGGTCAGCACGGTCGCGCCTTTCTTCGCCGCGACGATGCCGCTCCAGTCCCACAGGTCGGACCAGAACTCCTCCGGATGCTCGACCGTCCAGCGGTAGAACTCCGGGTAGGTGTTGAACTCCAGCTTGCGCTTGCGCACGACCTGGCGCGCGAACTGCGTCAGCTGCGCCTCCTCGATGGCGCGCTCCGCCGGCTGCCACAGCATGACGGGCGCCGAGCGCGACACGGCGCTCAGTCCACGCGCGCGCCGGAGGCCTTGACCACCGGCCCCCATTTCGCGATTTCCGCCTTGACGAAACCGGCGAACTCCTCCGGCGTCATCGCAATGAAGCGGGCGCCCTCGTTGGGAAGGCGCGCCTGGATCTCGGGCGATTGCATGAAGCGCGCGACCTCCGCGTTCCAGCGGCGCACGATGTCCGGCGCGGTCCCGGCCGGTGCAAACAGGCCGATCCAGTTGGTTACCGCGAACCCCGGCAGCGCGGCCTCGGCCACCGTCGGCAGCTCAGGCGCCGCGGCCGAGCGCACCGCGCCGATCGTGGCGAGGGCGCGCAGCTTCCCCGCCTTCACGTGCGGCAGCACCGTCGGCATGGTGGCGAACAGGAGCGAGGTCTGCCCGGCGAGGAGATCGGTGATTGCCGGCACGTTGCCCTTGTAGGGCACATGGGTCATGTCGACGTTGGCCATCACCTTGAACAGCTCGCCCGCCAGGTGGCTCGAGGTACCCATTCCCGCCGAGGCGAAGGTGAGCGGTCTTGTCTTTGCCAGCTGGATGAGTTCGGCGACATTCTGTGCGGGAATCGAGGGATGGACCACCAGCATCCCCTCGGCCTCGAGCACCAGGCCGATGGCGGCGAAGTCCCGCACCGGGTCATAGGGGAGCTTGGAGAACAGGCTCACGTTCACCGCGTGGGTGCCGATCGATCCCATCAAAAGGGTGTAGCCGTCGGCGGGCGACTTCGCCACCAGGTCGGCGCCGATGTTGCCGCCGGCGCCGGCGCGGTTCTCGACCACCACCGGTTGGCTCCACTGCTCCGTAACGCGGTTGCCGATCAGGCGGCCGTAGAGGTCGGCGATGCCGCCTGCCGGGAACGGCACCACCAGATGCATCGGCCTCGACGGGTAGGGCTGCGCCGCAGCGGTGCAGGCCCAGGCGAACAGTCCGGCGGCAAGGAACCAGCGTTTCATCGGGTCGAATTCTGGCACTATCATGCCGCGTTAGGAGAGGTGGATTGGCAGACGATCTTGACTTCAGCAAGCCGGCGGACGCGCCCAAGCCCGCCGCGCCCGCACCGGCGGCCGCCGGGCCAGCGCAGGTCTACATCCCGGCGATCGCGCGCGCCTTCTTCGAGTCGGTCGGCAAGGAACAGGCGGTGGCGCCTGGCAACGTGTTCTTCGCCGAAAACGAGAAGGCGGGCTTTCTCCGGCGCGACAAGATGTATTTCCTGGTCGAGGGCCAGGTGGGGCTCGTCGCCAAGGGCAAGGCGCTCGGCTTCGTCAAGCCGGGCGAGATCTTCGGCGAGATGGCGGCGATGACCGACTCGGCGCGCAGCGCCACCGCGGTGGCAAAGACCCAGTGCCGCGTGATTTCCCTGGACGACAAGCAGTTCGGCAACGCGCTGCAGAGGAAGCCCGAGTTCGCGCTGATGATGATGGGCGTGATGATCCTGCGGCTGCGCGGCATGATCGCCAAGCAGTCGGGCGTGCCGAGCGCCGCCGACGTCAAGGAGTCACCACGCGTGTTCGACAAGAAGCTCCTCGACAGCCTCGCCGCCGGGCTGGGCGAGGAGGCCAACACCCGCTATGACCGCGGCAAGATCATCATGGTCGCCGGGCAGACCGGCGCGCTGATGTACGTTGTCCTCGAGGGGCGGGTGGCGATCTCGATCCGCGGCGCCCTGGTGCAGTACGTCGGCGCGGGCGGCGTATTCGGCGAGATGGCGCTGGTCGACCAGTCGCCCCGCTCGGCCAACGCCACCGCCGAGACCGACTGCGTCCTGCTCGGCATCAACCGCCACGTATTCCTCAACCTGGTCAAGTCCGATCCGACCTTCGGCGCCTCGCTGCTGGGCGCGGTCGCCGAGCGCGTCAGGAACACCGCCGCCGGACTGAACTAAGGGTAGAATTTTCCGCATACCAACAGGGGAGAATTGTTCATGAAATACCTCATTGCACTGCTTGCGGCCCTTGCCCTGCCGGCGATGGCGCAGGAAGGCACGCTGAAGAAGGTCAAGGAATCGGGCTCGATCACCATCGGCCATCGCGACGCCTCGGTGCCGCTCTCTTACTACGACGACAAGCAGCAGCCGATCGGCTATGCCATGGACCTGTGCCTGAAGATCGTCGACGCGGTGAAAGCCGAACTCAAGATGCCCAAGCTCGAGGTCAAATACCAGCTGGTCACCTCGGCGAACCGCATTCCGCTGATGGCCAACGGCACCATCGACCTGGAGTGCGGCTCGACCACCAACAACATCGCGCGCCAGGAGCAGGTCTGGTTCACGATTACGCACTTCGTCACGGCCAACCGCTGGATCGCGAAGAAAACCGCGAAGCTCAACACGCTGCAGGACCTCAAGGGCAAGACCGTGGTTTCCACCGCCGGCACCACCAACATCAAGCAGATCACCGAGATCAACGCCGCGCAGAACCTCGGCATGAACATCATCTCGGCCAACGGCCACCCGGAAGCCTTCCAGATGGTGGAGACCGGCCGCGCGGTGGCGTTCGTGATGGACGACATCATCCTGGCGGGCCTCGCGGCGCAGTCGCGCGCGCCGGCCGACTACGCGATCTCGGACGTCGCACTATCGGTCGAGCCCTACGGCATCATGCTGCGCAAGGACGACAAGGCCTTCAAGGCGGTCGTCGACAAGGCCATGACCGAGGTCTACAAGTCAGGGCAGATCAACGCCATCTGGGACAAGTGGTTTACCAAGCCCGTCCCGCCCAAGGGCATCAACATGAACCTGCCGATGACCGCAGCCTTCAAGAAGGTGGTGGCCAAGCCCACCTCCTCGGGCGATCCGAAGGACTACGAGTAATCGGATGACGCAAGCGAACGGGGAACTTCGGTTCCCCGTTTAGTTTTGGAGGGCATCTGAACTACAACTGGAACTGGGCGATCCTGCTCGCGCCCGAGCCGGGCGGCACCGGGACCTACCTCAAGTACCTGTGCGTCGGCCTCGGCTGGACGCTCGCCACGGCGCTCGCCGCCTGGGTCATCGCTCTTCTGCTCGGTTCGGTGATCGGCACCCTGCGCACCACGCCGCACCAATGGGTGGTGCGCCTCGGCAACGCCTACGTCGAGATCTTCCGCAACGTGCCGCTGATCGTGCAGATGTTCCTGTGGTTCTTCGTCGTGCCGGAGCTGCTGCCCCAGGCGCTGGGCGACTGGATCAAGCAGGTGCCGCCGCCCTGGGGCTCGTACATCCCGGCGGTGATGTGCCTGGGCCTCTTTACCTCGGTGCGCGTTGCCGAGCAGGTGAAAGCCGGCATCCAGTCGCTGTCGCGCGGCCAGGGCATGGCCGGCACCGCGCTGGGTCTCACCCTCGCGCAGACCTATCGCTTCGTGCTGCTGCCGATGGCCTTCCGCATCGTGCTGCCGCCGCTCACCTCGGAATTCATGAACGTGATCAAGAACTCCTCGGTGGCGCTGACCATCGGCCTCCTTGAGCTCACCGGGCGCGCGCGCGCCATGCAGGAATTCAGCTTCCGCGTGTTCGAGGCCTTTACCGCGGCCACCGTCATCTACCTGGTCACCAACCTGCTGGTGGTGTTCGCCATGCGCGCGCTGGAGAAGAAGGTGCGCGTGCCCGGCCTGATCAGCGCGTCGCCGAGCGCGGGCGGGCACTGACATGTTCGCCGGCTACGACTTCGACGTCATCCAGCGCTCCGCCGGCTATCTGTTCCGCGACGGCATGACGTTCACGCTGACGCTCACCGGCCTCGCCATGGTCGGCGGCATCTTCTTCGGTACGCTGCTCGCCATGATGCGGCTGTCGAAGTTCCGCCTGCTGGCGCTCGCCGCCGGCGGCTATGTCAACCTGATGCGCTCGCTGCCGCTGGTGCTGGTGATCTTCTGGTTCTTCTTCCTGGTGCCCTACATCGGCGCCTGGATCATCGGCGCCAAGGACCCGGTCAAGGTCGGCTCCTTCCTCTCTGCGGTCATCACCTTCACCATGTTCGAGGCCGCCTACTACTGCGAGATCATGCGCGCCGGCATCCAGTCGATCGCGCGCGGGCAGGTCTGGTCGGGCTATGCGCTCGGGCTCAATTACTGGCAGACCATGGGGCAGATCGTGCTGCCGCAGGCCTTCCGCAACATGCTGCCGGTGCTGCTAACGCAGACCATCATCCTGTTCCAGGATACCTCGCTGGTCTACGTGATCTCGGCCACCGACTTCCTCGGCGCCGCCGCCAAGGTCGCCAACCGTGACTATCGCCTGGTCGAGATGTACACCTTCGTCGCCGTCATCTACTTCGTCGTTTCCTACGGCCTGAGCACCCTGGTCAAGAGTCTCCAAAACAGGATCGCCATCATCCGATGATCTCCATCAAGCACATCAGCAAGTGGTATGGCAGCTTCCAGGTACTCACCGACTGCTCCACCGAGGTCTCCAAGGGCGAGGTGGTGGTGGTCTGCGGACCCTCCGGCAGCGGCAAGTCGACGCTGATCAAGTGCGTCAACGCCCTCGAGGCCTTCCAGAAGGGCGAGATCCTGGTCGACGGCATCTCGGTCGGCAATCCCAGGACCGACCTGCCGAAACTGCGCGCGCGCATCGGCATGGTGTTCCAGAACTTCGAGCTGTTCCCGCACATGAGCGTCACCGAGAACCTGACCCTGGGGCAGATCAAGGTGCTCGGGCGCACGCGGGAGGCAGCGACCGACAAGGGCCTCAAGCTGCTCGATCGCGTCGGTCTCCTCGCCCACAAGGACAAGTTCCCGGGGCAGCTCTCCGGCGGCCAGCAGCAGCGCGTCGCCATCGCGCGCGCGCTCTCCATGGATCCGATCGCCATGTTGTTCGACGAGCCGACCTCCGCCCTCGACCCGGAAATGATCAACGAAGTGCTCGACGTGATGGTCGAGCTCGCCAAGGAAGGCATGACCATGATGGTGGTGACGCACGAGATGGGCTTCGCGCGCAAGGTCGCGCACCGCGTCATCTTCATGGATGCCGGCAAGATCGTCGAAGACGCGAAGAAGGAAGACTTCTTCGGCACGCCGCGCTCAGAACGCGCGCAGCTGTTTCTCTCCAAGATCCTGCACCACTAACGCGACTTGAGGGCCTTCGCGCGGATCGCCGACAGGGTGGTGGCGGGCGTGATCGCGTCGGGGTCGATTCTCAGCTCGATCAGCGCGGGCTTGCCCGAGCTCCAGGCGCGCTCGAAGGCCGGCGCGAATTCCTCGGTGCGCTCGACCGTCTCGCCGTGGCCGCCGAAGGCACGCGCGTAAGCGGCGAAATCCGGATTCTTCAGCTCGGTGCCGTACACGCGGCCCGGGTATTCGCGCTCCTGGTGCATGCGGATGGTGCCGTACTTGCCGTTGTTGACGACCAGCGCGACGAAAGCCGCGCCGTACTGCACCGCGGTGGCGAACTCCTGCCCGGTCATGAGGAAGTCGCCGTCGCCGCATAACGCGAGCACCGGGCGCTTCGGCGCAGCGAGCTTGGCAGCCACCGCCGCCGGGTAGCCGTAGCCCATCGAGCCATTGGTCGAGCCAAGCTGCGTGCGAAATCCCTTGTAGCGGAAATGCCGATGCAGCCAGCCGGCGAAATTGCCGGCGCCGCCGGCGACGATGGTGTCCTCGGGCAGCCGGTCCGAGAGCCAGCGGATCACTTCGCCGTACTGCAGCTTGCCCGGCATCGGCTGCGGCTTCGACCATTCGAGGTACTCGTCGTGAGCAGTGGTCGTTCGCTTTTGCAGGGAGATTTTTGAAAGTTCAGATATGAACTGCGCCATCCCTGAATTGATGGCAAGGGCGGGCCGGTAGACGCGGCCGAGCTCCTCGGCGCCGGCATGCACGTGAATCAGCGTCTGGCGCGCCACCGGCGCCTCGACCAGCGTGTAGGCGCTGGTGGTCATCTCGCCGAGGCGTGCGCCGATCACCAGCAGCACGTCGGCTTCCCGCACCCGCTGCGCGAGCTTCGGATTGAGGCCGATGCCGACGTCGCCGGCGTAGCTCGGGCTGCGGTTGTCGAACAGATCCTGGCAGCGGAACGAATTGCCCACCGGCAGACCCGTCGCCTCGGTCCATTTCTGCAGCTTGAGCGAGCTCTCGCGGTCCCAGCCGCCGCCGCCGATAAGAATGAATGGCCTTTCCGCTTTTTCAAGAAGAATTTTCAATTCATTCATGTCCCGCCCGGAGGGCGAAGACCTTACGACGTGATGCATCGGCACGTCGGCCACGGCCGCCTGCGAAAAGAGCGTGTCTTCGGGCAGCGCCAGCACCACCGGGCCCGGCCGTCCCGCCGTGGCGGTGTGGAAAGCGCGACTCACGTATTCCGGGATGCGCTCGACGCGGTCGATCTGCGCCACCCATTTCGCCATCTGGCCGTACATGCGCCGGTAGTCGATTTCCTGGAACGCTTCGCGCTCGGCGAATTCGTTCGGCACCTGGCCGATGAACACCACCATCGGCGTCGAATCCTGGAAGCCGGTGTGCACGCCGACGGCGCCGTTGCTGGCGCCGGGACCCCGCGTGACGAACAGCACCCCCGCCTCGCCGGTGAGCTTGCCGTAGGCCTCGGCCATGTAGGCGGCGCCGCCTTCCTGGCGGCAGACGATGAAGGAGATCGTCTCGCGCAGGTCGTAGAGCCCGTCGAGCACCGGCAGGTAGCTTTCGCCGGGAACGCCGAACGCCATCCGGACGCCTTGCGCCGCGAGCGCGTCGGCGAGGATCTTGCCGCCGTGGCGCGTCTGCAGGTCGGATTTCATGCCGTTACCTTCTCAAATTGCCGGCGCAGCGCCGCGCAGCACTCGGCGACCGCGGTGTTGGCGACGTCGAGGACGCCCCCCATGACGATGAAGCCGTGGATCATGTCCTCGTAATTGCGGTAGGCGACCTCGATGCCTTCGCGCGCCAGCCGCTCGGCATAGGCGCGACCCTCGTCCACCAGCGGATCGAATCCGGCGGTGAGCAGGAAGGCCGGCGGCACGCCGGCGACGCTATTCGCCAGCATCGGCGACGAGCGCCAGTCGAGGCGGTCCTGTTCGCGCGGCAGGTAGTAGCCGCGGAACATCTGCATCACGCTGCGCGTCAGCAGATAGCCCTCGCCGTTGCGCTTGAGCGACTCGGTATTCATCCGCTGGTCGGTCGCCGGGTAGATGAGCAGCTGGAAGGCGAGCCTCTCCTTCAAGGCAATCGCCACCACGGCGGCGAGGTTGCCGCCGGCGCTGTCGCCGCCGACGGCGATTCTTGAAACGTCCACACCCAAGGAATCACTGTGTTTAAGGACGAATTCCGTTGCCGCCAGGCAATCCTCGACCGCGGCCGGGAACGGCGCCTCGGGCGCCAGGCGGTATTCAACGGAAAACACCGCGCAGCGCGCGCCGACGGCAAGCTCGCGGCACAGCACGTCGTGCGTGTCGAGGTCGCCGATCGACCAGCCGCCGCCATGGAAGAACACCAGTGCCGGCAGCACCTCCTTTGCCGTCCCCACCGGGCGATAGGCGCGCAGCGCGGGCCCGCCCGGCACGAGCAGCAGGCGCACCAGCGCCTCGGGCGCCTTCGGCACCACGCGCGCGCAGCGCTCGCGGTACAGGCGGCGCGCGACGAAAGCCGGCACCTTGTCCATCGTCGGCAGGGGCGAGGCGGCGGCGGCTTCGAGCAGCGCGACGACCTGAGGATGGGGTTGCATGCCCCTGTATAGTAGCCGGGCGATGGACGACATCAACACCCTGCGCCGCATCCTCAAGCAGAGCCGCACGCTGGCCGTGGTCGGCCTGTCGGCCGAGTGGCACCGGCCGAGCTTCTTCGCCGCAAAGTACATGCAGGAGCACGGCTACCGCATCATCCCGGTGAATCCGAAGTACAAAGAGATCCTCGGCGAGAAGTGCTACGCCTCGCTGCGCGACATTCCGGAAAAAGTCGACCTGGTCGACGTCTTCCGTAAGACCCAGGACGTCATGCCGGTGGCCGAGGACGCCATCGCCATCGGCGCCAAGGTGCTCTGGCAGCAGCTCGGCGTGAAAAACGAGGCCGCCGCCGCCCGGGCGCGCGCCGCCGGCCTGGAGGCGGTGATGGATCGCTGCGTGAAGATCGAGCATGGGCGCCTGTTTGGCGGGCTGAACTGGGTCGGCGTCAACACGCGGGTGATCTCGGCGAAGCGCCCCCGCTGGCTCGCCTACTGAGGTATCCTCCCCGCATGGGGAAGATGGTTCGGGTACTCGACGGGAGGTTCGGGCGCCTGGTGTTGACGGAGCTCGCGCGCGAGGAACGCCTCGAGGCCAACTCTGCTCCGACCGTCGTCCTGCCGCAGGGCCAGCACGAAGTGCTGTTCCTCAATCCCGGTGAAATCCACGTCGCGCTCGGCGCCACGCGCCTGATCGCCTTCCACGCCGCGATCGACTGGCTGGGCGCGAGCTTCCCGGCGGTGTTCGGCGGCGACGAGCGCCGTCCGTTCCCGGTGCCGCGCGAGCCGGTCACGCCGCGCATCCGCCAGCTCGGCGACGCGCTCGCCATCGAAGTGCTGAACGACCGCTTTCTCTCCACCGAGCGCGTCGAATTCATGCTGCAGGAGCTGGTGCTGTCGATCGTCGAGACCTATCTGGCGCGCCGGCGCGCCTCCTCGCCACTGTGGCGCGGCTCGCGCTTCGAGGACAGCCGCATCCGGCGCGCGCTCTCGCTGCTGCGCGCCCGCCCCAACAAGGACCTCAACATGGACAGCCTGGCGAGCCAGGTCGGCCTGTCGCGCTCGCGTTTCTACGACCTGTTCCAGATGTGCACCGGCCACTCGCCGCGTGCCTACCTCGACCTGCTGTGCGTCGAGACGGCGATCTCGCGCCTGTCTTCGGGCCGCGGCAAGATCGCGGAGGTCGCCTCCGAGCTCGGCTTCTCGGCCCAGAGCAACTTCACGCGCTTTTTCCTCAACCAGGTCGGCGTGCCACCCTCCGAGTACCGGCGCGCGACCGCCGACAGCGGCACGCCACCCTCCGAGCCCCGGAATTAACGCCGTGAAGTAGTGCGGCCGCCGGCACGGCGGTTGCTTTGTTTCTGCAGGTGGAGAACAGCTTGGAACGCGGTCACTACGACGAAATGCGCAACGCGCAAGGTCAGGTGCGCGAGCATTACCGCGCCCTCGCCGACTGGCTGGCCGAGACCCCCGCCAAGCGCGTGGCGGAGAAGCGGCGCGAGGCGGACCTGCTGTTCCACCGGGTCGGCATCACCTTCGCCGTCTACGGCGATGAAGCGGGTGCCGAGCGGCTGATTCCGTTCGACACCGTGCCGCGCATCATCCCGAAATCGGAATGGGACCAGCTCGAAAGCGGCCTGAAGCAGCGGGTCGACGCGCTCAACCGCTTCCTGCACGACGTCTACCACGGGCAGGACATCCTCAAGGCGGGCGTGATCCCGCCCGAGCAGGTGCTGAAGAACCCCGGCTTCCAGAAGGAGATGCGCGGCGTCGAGCTGCCTCACGGCGTCTATTCCCAGATCGCCGGCATCGACCTGGTGCGGCACTCCGACGGCAAGTACTACGTGCTCGAGGACAACCTGCGCACGCCCTCGGGCGTGTCGTACATGATCGAGAACCGCAAGATGATGATGCGGCTGTTTCCGGAGCTGTTCGAGCGCCAGACCGTGCTGCCGGTGGAGCACTACCCGGCGTTGCTGCTGGAGACCTTGCGCGGCGCGGCGCCGCCGCGCGTGCGCGAGCCGGTGGTCGCCGTGCTGACCCCGGGGCAATACAACAGCGCCTATTTCGAGCACGCCTTCCTCGCCCAGCAGATGGGCGTCGAGCTGGTGGAGGGCGCCGATCTCTTCACCAAGGACAACACCGTCTTCATGCGCACCACCAGCGGCCGGCAACGGGTGGACGTGATCTACCGGCGCATCGACGATGCCTATCTCGACCCGCTCGCCTTCAAGCAGGATTCCATGCTCGGCGTGCCGGGCCTGTTCGCCGCCTACCGCGCCGGCAATGTCGCGCTCGCCAACGCAGTCGGCAGCGCAGTGGCGGACGACAAATCCACCTATCCCTATGTGCCCGAGATGATCCGCTTCTACCTCAAGGAGGAACCGATCCTCGCCAACGTGCCGACCTGGCAATGCAAGAAGCCCGAAGATCTCAAGCTGGTTCTGGAAAAAATAGGCGAATTGGTCGTCAAGGAGGTCCAGGGCTCGGGCGGCTACGGCATGCTGGTCGGGCCGGCGGCCTCGAAATCGGAGCTGGCGGCGTTCCGCAAATTGCTCAGGGCAAACCCGGGCAACTACATCGCCCAGCCGACCTTGTCCCTTTCCACCTGCCCGACCTTCGTCAAGCGCGGCATCGCGCCGCGTCACGTCGACCTGCGACCCTACGTGCTTTCGGGCAAGGAAGTAAAGCTGGTCGCGGGCGGGCTGACCCGTGTCGCGCTCAAAGAAGGCTCCCTGGTCGTCAACTCCTCGCAGGGCGGGGGAACCAAAGACACCTGGGTGGTCGAGTAGATGCTCTCCCGGGTTGCCGACCGCATTTACTGGATGAGCCGCCAGATCGAGCGCGCCGAGAACATGGCGCGCATCCTCGGCGTCACCTCCAACATGGTGCTGTTCGGCACCAAGGAGACGCGCGAGCAGAATCTGCTCGCGCCCCTCACCATCACCGACAGCGCCGAGCGCTACTTCGAGCAGAAGAAGCCGGTCACGCTGCAGGGGCTGGTGGATTTCCTCGCGCTCGACCCGGGCAATCCTTCCTCCATCTACAGCTGCCTGCGCGGCGCGCGCGAAAACGGCCACGCGGTGCGCTGGCTGATCACCTCCGAGATGTGGGAGTCGCTCAACACGACCTGGCTCGAGATGAAGGGCGTGCGGCGCACGGATCTCGCCGGCGCCGGCGCCACCAAGTTCTTCGACTGGGTGAAGGACCGCAGCCACCTCTTCCGCGGCGTCACCTACGGCACCATCATGCGCGGCGACGCCTTCAATTTCTCGCGCCTCGGCACCTTCCTCGAGCGCGGCGACAACACCGCGCGCATCCTCGACGTGAAATACCACGTCCACCTGCCGTCGGTGAAGGACGTCGGCGGCGCGCTCGACCATTACCAGTGGACCGCGCTGCTGCGCTCGGTGTCCTCGTTCGAGACCTACCGGGCGCTCTACCGCGACCAGATTTTCCCCATCAAGGTGGCGCAGCTGCTGATTCTCGAGCGCCGCATGCCGCGCTCGCTTGCCGCCTGCCTCGACCAGGTGACGCAGGCGATGGAGCGCATCGAGGGCCAGGACCGCGCCGCCAAGCGACTGGCGGGCGAGCTGCATGCGCGCCTCACCCATGCCGACATCGAGGAGATCTTCCATGGCGGCCTGCACGAGTACCTGACCGAGTGCATCGCCGACATGAACGAGCTCGGTGCGCGCATTCAGCGCGCTTACCTGGGATCAGCCTAGGCATGTCCATTCATGTCGCTTTGAGTCACGTCACACATTACCGCTATGACCGGCCGATCATGCTCGGGCCGCAGGTGGTGCGCCTGCGGCCCGCGCCCCACACGCGCACGCCCGTGCTGTCGTACTCGCAGCGCGTCACGCCGGCGAAGCACTATCTCAACTGGCAGCAGGATGCGCAGGCCAACTGGCTGGCGCGCCTGGTGTTCCCCGAGCCGGTGAAGGAGCTCAAGATCGAGGTGGACCTGGTGGCCGAAATGTCGGTCATCAACCCGTTTGAATTCTTCCTCGAGCCGAGCGCCGGGAATTTTCCCTTTCGCTACGACGATTCGCAGCTGTTTGAATTGCAGAGTTATCTCAAGAAGACGCTTCTCACGCCGCTGTTCAAGGCGTACCTCAGCGAAATCCCGCGCACGCCGCAGCCCACGGTGGATTTCCTGGTCGCGTTGAACAAGCGCCTGGCGCAGGACATCCGTTACCTCATCCGCATGGAGCCCGGCATCCAGACGCCGGAGGAAACGCTGGCCGCGGCCAGCGGCTCCTGCCGCGACTCGGGCTGGCTGCTGGTGCAGCTACTGCGCCACCTCGGCATTGCTGCTCGCTTCGTCTCCGGATATCTCATCCAGCTCAAGGCAGACGTGAAATCGCTCGACGGTCCCTCCGGGACCGCGGTGGACTTCACCGACCTGCACGCCTGGTGCGAGGCCTATCTGCCGGGCGCGGGCTGGGTCGGCCTGGATGCGACTTCGGGCCTGTTTGCCGGCGAGGGCCACATCCCGCTCGCCTGCTCGCCCGAGCCCTCGAGCGCCGCGCCGATCACCGGGGCCACCGAAAAAGCCGAGGTCGAGTTCACGCACCGGATGCGCGTCGAGCGCATCTGGGAGGCGCCGCGCGTCACCAAGCCCTATAGCGAGGAGCAGTGGCAGGAGATCAACGCGCTCGGCCTGCGGGTGGACGCTGACCTCGAGGCCGGCGACGTGCGCCTCACCATGGGCGGCGAGCCGACCTTCGTCTCGCTCGACGACCGCGACGGCGCCGAGTGGAACACCGAAGCGATGGGCCTGACCAAGCGCAAGCTGGGGTTGCATCTTCTTCACAAATTGAAAAACAAGTACGCGGAAAAAGGCCTGCTCCACCTCGGCCAGGGCAAGTGGTATCCGGGCGAGCCGCTGCCGCGCTGGTCGCTGTCCTGCTTCTGGCGCAAGGACGGCGAGCCGGTGTGGAACGACGCGGCGCTGTTTGCCGACGAAGGGATAGACCTCGGCGCGACGGACGCTCAGGGCGCGCAATTCCTGCGCGCGCTCGCGGCGCGGCTCGGGCTGGACGCGAAATTCGTCTTTCCCGCCTACGAGGACACCTGGTACCACCTGTGGCGCGAGCGCAAGCTGCCGTCGAATGTCGACCCCCTCGATTCGCGCCTTGACGATCCGCTCGAGCGCGCACGCCTGCGCCAGCTTTTCCACCAGGGCCTCGACAAGGTCGCCGGATACGTATTGCCGTTGAAAAAGGAAAACAGCGCCTGGCAGACCGGTCGCTGGTTCCTGCGCGAAGAGCGCTGCTATCTCGTCCCCGGCGATTCGCCGCTCGGCCTGCGATTGCCGCTCGATTCGCTGCCCTGGGCCGCGGCCGCCGACCGGCAGGCCATTCACCCGCCCGACCCGTTCCAGAAGCAGCACGTCCTGCCGCAGCGGAAAAACATCCTTTTGCAAGAAACAAAAAAAACGGGTGCGACCATGCCGCGCCGCGCCCCGGCCCCGTTCGAGTCGGCCGCCTGGATCACACGCACCGCCGTCTGCGCCGAGCCGAGGGGCGGCGTCCTGCACATCTTCATGCCGCCCGCCGGCGCGCTGGAGGACTACCTCGAACTCGTCGCCGCGGTCGAGGCCACCGCCGCCGAGACCGGCTTGCGCGTGACGGTCGAAGGCTACGAGCCGCCGCGCGATGCGCGCCTCGAGTCGCTTCGGCTCACGCCCGATCCGGGGGTGCTGGAGGCGAACGTGCAGCCCGTGAGAAGCTGGGCTGAACTGGCGGGGAACACCAGCTTCCTCTACGACGCCGCGCGCGCGTCACGCCTGACGACGGAAAAATTCATGATTGACGGCCGCCATACTGGCACCGGCGGCGGCAACCACGTCGTGCTCGGCGGCGCGACGGCGGCCGACTCGCCATTCCTGCGCCGGCCCGACCTGCTCGCGAGCCTGCTCACCTACTGGCACAACCATCCGTCGCTCTCGTACCTGTTCTCCGGGATGTTCATCGGCCCCACCAGCCAGCACCCGCGCATCGACGAGGCGAGGAACGATTCGGTCTACGAACTTGAAGTGGCTCTTCATGAACTACAAAAGCAGACCCAAATTGCCCCGTGGCTGGTCGACCGCCTGTTTCGCAACCTGCTGATCGACGTCACCGGCAATACCCACCGCGCCGAATTCTGCATCGACAAGCTGTACTCGCCCGACGGCCCGACCGGGCGCCTCGGCCTGCTCGAGCTGCGCGGCTTCGAGATGCCGCCGCACGCGCGCATGTCGCTGACGCAGCAGCTGCTGCTGCGCGCCTTGGTCGCCCGCTTCTGGACCAAGCCCTACCGGCCGCGCCGGCTCGCACGCTGGGGCACCGGGCTGCACGACCGCTTCATGCTGCCGCACTTCGTCTGGCAGGACTTCGAAGACGTGCTGGAGGAAACGCGTGGCGACGGCTACGAGCTGAAGACGGCATGGTTCGCGCCGCATTTCGAGTTCCGTTTTCCGCGCATCGGCGAATTCGCCGCGCGCGGCGCGCGCTTCGAGCTGCGCACCGCGCTCGAGCCCTGGCATGTGCTCGGCGAGGAAAGCACCGCCGGCGGCACCGCGCGCTACGTCGACTCCTCGGTCGAGCGCCTGCAGGTGCGCGCCACCGGCCTGGTCGGCGAGCGCCACGTGCTCGCCTGCAACGGCCGCGCCCTGCCGCTGCAGCCGACCGGCAACGTCGGCGAATTCGTCGCCGGCGTGCGCTATCGCGCTTGGCAGCCCTGGTCGGCGCTGCATCCGACCATCGGCGTGCACGCGCCCCTCACCTTCGACCTGGTCGATACCTGGATGAGCCGCTCGCTCGGCGGCTGCCAGTACCACGTGGTCCATCCGGGCGGCCGGGCGCATGCGGATTTTCCCGTCAACGCCTATGCCGCCGAGGGCCGGCGCCTGGCGCGCTTCTCGCGCACCGCTTTCACCCCCGGCCGCATCGCGCTGGGCGAAGAAGAGCGCAATCCGAATTTCCCCTTCACCCTCGACCTGCGGCGCGGCGCGTGATCGAGACGCTGCCGCTCGCCGTGACCCACGTCTCGACCATGCGCGGCGAAAAACCGCTGACCAACGCGACCGGGTTCTTCTTCGAGCGCGACGGAAATCTCTTCGTCGTCACCAGCCGGCACGTGGTGTTCGACGAGCCGAGCGACCATCGCCCGGACCGCATCGAGATCGAGCTGCATGTCGACCCGGTGAACCTGGGCGAAACGGTGCAGTTCTCGATTCCGCTCTACCGCGACGGCAAGTCGGTCTGGCGCGAGGGGCTCGATTCGGCCGGCGCGGTCGACGTGGTCGCGCTGCGGCTCGAGCGCGCCGCGCTGCCCAAGGCGCTGCTGCTGCGGGCCTTCACCCCGGCGCATCTGGTCGGCAAGCTCGACC
Source organism: Burkholderiales bacterium (assembly GCA_036394595.1). Taxonomy (GTDB): domain Bacteria; phylum Pseudomonadota; class Gammaproteobacteria; order Burkholderiales; family SG8-39; genus SCGC-AG-212-J23. The sequence goes on from DASWEU010000029.1 coordinate 27,723, forward strand.
AGGTCGAAATGGGAAGCTCGGTCCTGATCGTCGGCTTTCCGCTCGGCGTGCACGACACGCTGCACCGGCTGCCGGTGGCGCGCCAGTCGGTGATCGCCTCGGCCTTCGGCATCCGCTTCCAGGGCAAGGGCTATTTCCTGACCGACGCGCGGCTGCACCGCGGCACCAGCGGCGCGCCGGTGGTCGCGCGCAAACAGGCGAGCCGAGACGGGCGCGGCGATTTTCCCTGGCTGCTGCTCGGCGTGCACGGCTCGCGCCTCGACCTCGCCGACCGCGATGTGAGCCAGGATGAAAGCCTCGACCTGAATTTTGCGTGGTATGCCGACATCCTGATGACCTTGACGCAGGCGCCGCTTTTGCGCCGTTAAGGTGCCGATGCTACGCTGCGCCGCTCGATGGCCAAGGAACTGCTCGCCGACTATCCGCTGAGCGCCGGGCGCTACGACGAAATGTTCGCGGCGCCGCGCGAGCCGCGCGCGCACTGGAAACCGATGCTGGACAGCCTCGCTGCGGAGCCCGGCGAGCGCATCCGCGAGCGCCTCGCCGCCGTGCTGCGCCAGGTGCGCGAGAACGGCGTCACCTACAACGTCTACGCCGACCCGCAGGGCGCCGACCGCCCCTGGGAACTCGACCTGCTGCCGTTCATCATTCCGCAGCAGGAGTGGGCCGCGATCGAAGCGGCGATCGCGCAGCGCGCCACGCTGCTCAACCTCATCCTGGTGGACGTCTACGGCGAGCAGCGGCTGCTGAAAGAAGGCCTGCTGCCCCCGGTGCTGGTGCACGGCCACGCCGGCTTTTTGCGGCCCTGCCACGGCGCGCGCGCCCCCGGCGAGGTGATGCTGCATCTCTACGCCGCGGACCTTGCGCGCTCGCCCGACGGGCGCTGGTGGGTGATCGACGATCGCACCCAGGCGCCCTCCGGCGCCGGCTACGCGCTGGAGAACCGCATCGTCATCTCGCGCGCGCTGCCGGAACTGTTCAACGACCTCAAGGTGCAAAGGCTGGCGAGCTTCTTCGCCACGCTGCGCGACAGCCTCGCGCACTGGTCGCCGCAGGGCGGTCCCGGCGGCGCGCCGCTCACGGTGCTGCTGACGCCCGGGCCGTTCAACGAGACCTATTTCGAGCATGCCTACATCGCGCGCTACCTCGGGCTGCCGCTGGTGGAGGGCTCGGATCTCACGGTACGCGAGGGCTGCGTCTGGCTGAAGACGCTCTCAGGCCTCAAGCGCGTGCATGCAATCCTGCGGCGCCTGGATGACGATTTCTGCGATCCGCTCGAGCTGCGCAGCGACTCCGCGCTTGGCATTCCCGGCCTGGTCGACGCGATGCGACGCGGCAACGTGCTGGTCGCCAACGCGCTCGGCTCCAACCTGCTCGAGTCGAGCACGCTGCTCGGCTACCTGCCGCGGCTTTGCGAGAAGCTCCTCGGCGAATCGCTGAAGATGCCCTCGGTCGCCACCTGGTGGTGCGGCGAGCCCGCTGCGCTGGAGGACGTGGCGGCGAAGCTCGAGCGGCTGGTGATCAAGTCCGCCTTCCCGCAGATCCGCGTCGAGCCGATGTTCGGCGAAGATCTCGACGAGCGCGGCCGCAAGCGCGTGCTCGCCATGCTGCGCGCGCGCCCCAACGATTACGTGGCGCAGGAAATCGTGCAGCTCGCGCAGGCGCCGGTGCTCGACCGCGCGCAGCCGCGGCTGCAGGCGCGCGCCATCGGCCTGCGGGTCTACGCCTGCGCCAGCCCCAACGGCTACGTCGTCATGCCCGGCGGCCTGACGCGGGTTGCCGCAGCGGATGCGCGCGTAATCTCGATGCAGCGCGGCGGGTCGAGCAAGGACACCTGGGTGCTCGCCGCCGGGCCGGTCAATACTTTCAGCCTGCTGCGGCGCGAGATCGGACCGCAGGAGCTGGTGCGCGCCGGCACCAACCTGTCCAGCCGCGTGGTCGAGAACCTCTACTGGTTTGGCCGCTATTGCGAGCGCTGCGACGCCACCGCCCGCCTGCTGCGGGTCGCGCTGGCGCGCCTGGTGGACGATATCCCGGGCGATGACGCGCACGCGCGGCCGGTGATCGTTGCGCTGCTGCGGCGCGCCGGCGTGCTGCCCGCCGGCGAGCGGGAGCCCAGCGATGCCGAGCTGGTGGCGGCGCTGCGCGCCGCCATCGCCGACGAGATCCAGCCGGGCCTCGCCAACGGACTGCGGCAGCTCTCGCGCGTCGCCACGCACCTGCGGGAGCGACTGTCGCTCGACAACTGGCGCACGCTCAACCGGATGACGCGCCCGCCGCAACGCGGCAAGCGCCCCGTCTCGCTTTCCGAGGTGCTGGCCGAGCTCGACGCCACCATCGCGGGATTCACCGCCATTTCGGGTTTCGCCCTCGACGGCATGACGCGCGACCCGGGCTGGCGCTTCCTGTCGATCGGGCGACGCCTCGAGCGCCTGCAGACCCTGGCCGCCACGCTGAGGCAGGCCCTCGCCGGCCCGCCGGATGTCGACCTGACCTGGCTGCTGCGCCTCTCCGATTCGATCATCACCTACCGCGCCCGCTATTCCGCGCGGCCGCAGTGGCTGCCGGTACTCGACCTGCTGGTCTGCGACGAGGCCAACCCGCGCTCGATCGCCTTCCAGGTGCACGGGTTGCACGACTACGTGCGCCGCCTCGCGGACCTGTTCGGCGCGATCGGCGACGAAAAGCTCGACGGCGCGGCGGCCGGCCTCGCCGCGCTCGACCCCGGCGCCGACCTGCGCTACGGCAGCGAGCGCCTCGCCAGCGTGCTCGACGAATGCTACGGCGCCGCCTATCGGCTGGGCGAGCAGCTGGGCCATCGCTTCTTCAGCCACGTCGGCGAGTCGAGCCAGCAGACGTTTGCCACCTGAAAGCGGCCACCAGATGCGCCTGCACGTTGTCCACGAGACGCACTACAGCTACTCCAGCCCGGTGGAGCTGTCGCAGCAACTGCTGCACCTGACGCCGCGCCCGCTGCCCTGGCAGGAGCGGCACGCCCACCGCATCAGCGTCGAGCCCGCGCCCAACGAATACGAGGAGCGCGACGACTACTTCGGCAACCGCAGCGCCATCGCCCTGATCGCGGCCCCCCACGCGGACCTGCTGGTACGCGCTTCTTCGGTCGTCACCGTGGTGCCGCGCGAAAAAGAGGCGCTGGCGCGGCCGCCGACGGCCTGGGAGACGGCGCGCGAGCAGGCGCCGTCGCGCGCCGCGGAATTTCTCTATGAATCGCCTCATGTGGAGAACCTGCGCGAACTCGCCGATTACGCGGCGCGCAGTCTCGCCAAAGGGCGCGCCGCGCTGCAGGCGGCGCTCGACCTCGCGCACCGTATCCACCAAGATTTCGAGTTCGACAAGACGGCAACCAGCGTATCGACGCCGCTGCGCCAGGTGCTGAAGCGCCGGCGCGGCGTGTGCCAGGATTTCGCGCACCTGATGATCGGCGCGCTGCGCGCCCACGGCCTGGCGGCGCGCTACGTCAGCGGCTACCTGCTCACCGAGCCCCCGCCCGGGCGGCCGCGCCTGGTCGGCGCGGACGCTTCGCACGCCTGGGTGGCCGTCTGGTGCGGCGAAGGCGGCGGCTGGGTGGAGATGGACCCGACCAACGACTGCCTGGTCGACGACGAGCACGTCACGCTGGGCTGGGGCCGCGACTTCGGCGACGTCACGCCGATGCGCGGCGTGATCCTCGGCGGCGGCGAGCAGGAACTGAAAGTACGCGTCACCGTTTCACCGCAGTAACTCGGTAGAATCTTTTCATGGCAGACCGAAAATTCGGCATCGAGACGCTTTGCCTGCACGCCGGCCAGATTCCCGACGCGGCGACCGGCGCTCGTGCCGCGCCGATCTACCAGACCACCTCCTTCGTCTTCGACTCGGCCGAGCACGCGGCGTCGCTGTTCAACCTGCAAACCTTCGGCAACGTCTACTCGCGCATCTCCAACCCGACGGTGGCGGTGCTCGAGGAGCGCATGGCGGCGGTCGAGAACGGCCGCTCGGCGCTCGCCACCGCCACCGGCCAGGCGGCGGAAGCCACCGCGATCCTGACCCTGTGCAAGGCCGGCGACCACATCGTGTCGGCGTCCACGCTCTACGGCGGCACGCACACGCTGCTGCACGTCAACCTGAAGAAATTGGGAATCGAGACGACTTTCGTCCATCCCGATGATCCGGAAGCGTTTCGCAAAAGCATCCGGCCCAGCACCAAGCTCCTCTATGCCGAGACGCTCGGCAACCCGCTGATCAACATCGTCGACATCGAGGCGCTGGCGAAAATCGCCCACGAGGCCGAGATCCCGCTGGTGCTCGACAACACCGTGCCCTCGCCTTACCTGTGCCGGCCGATCGAATGGGGCGCGGACATCGTGGTGCACTCGGCCACCAAATACATCGGCGGCCACGGCACCACCATGGGCGGCGTCATCGTCGAGTCGGGCAAGTTCAACTGGGGCAACGGCAAGTTCCCGGAATTCACCACGCCCTCCCCCGGCTACCACGGCGTGATTTTCCACGAGACCTTCGGCGACTTCGGCTACACCATGAAGGCGCGCATGGAGATCATGCGCACCTTCGGCCCGACGCTCTCGCCGATGAATGCCTGGCTGCTGCTGCAGGGGCTGGAATCGCTGCACGTGCGCATGGATCGCCATTGCGCCAATGCCCTTGCCGTTGCTCAGTTCTTGAAAAATCATGCCAAAGTGGCGTGGGTCAATTACCCCGGCCTCCCGCAAGACAAATACCACTCTCTGGCGAAGAAATACCTGCCAAAGGGCGCCTCGGGTCTCCTGAACTTCGGCGTCAAGGGCGGCGCCCGCGCCGGCGAGAAATTCATCGAGGCGGCGCAGTTCATGAGCCACCTCGCCAATATCGGCGACGCGAAGACGCTGGTGATCCACCCGGCCTCGACCACGCACCGCCAGATGGAGCCCGAGGATCAGCTCAAGGCCGGCGTCACGCCGGACATGGTGAGGATGTCCGTGGGCATCGAATCCCTCGACGACATCCTCTGGGACATCGACCAGGCACTGAATGAGGCGGCAAAGGCATGATCAGCTACCAGTTCATGGAGCACGGCAAGCCGCTGCAGAAAGTGATCAGCAGCACGCCGCAGCCGCAGGGCACCGAGGTGCTGGTGCGCATCACGCGCGCCGGCGTGTGCCACTCCGACCTGCACATCTGGGACGGCTACTTCGAGCTCGGCGGCGGCAAGCGCTTCTACGTCAAGGATCGTGGCTGCGTGCCGCCGTTCACGCTGGGGCATGAGCCTTTCGGCATCATCGAAAAAATCGGTCCCAAGGTGAAAGGCGTCAAGCTTGGCCAGAAGCGCCTGGTGTTTCCCTGGATCGGCTGCGGCAAATGCGCGGTGTGCAAGGCGGGCCAGGACAATTACTGCGTCTCCGGCACGCGCTTTCTGGGAGTCAACCGCCCCGGAGCCTACGCCACGCACGTGCTGGTGCCGCACCCGAAATACCTGCTCGACACCGCGGGCATCGACGATTCGTTCGCGGCGACGCTGGCCTGCTCCGCGGTCACCGTCTACAGCGCGGTCAACAAGCTGCCGGAGATAGGGAGAAGCGAAGGGGTTGCAGTTCTCGGTTGCGGCGGATTGGGACTGATCGCGATCTCGGTGCTGCGCGCCAAGGGCGTGAAGCACATCATCGGCTGCGACATCGATGACGCCAAGCTCGCCGCCGCCGCTCGCCAGGGCGCGACGAAGACCCTCAACACGCGCGCCGCGGACGCGGCGCAGAGCCTCGCCGGCATCGCCGGCGCCGTGGATCTCGTCGGCAGCCCCGCCACCGCGGCGCTCGGCATCGGCGCGCTGAGGAAGGGCGGGCGCTACGTGATCTGCGGCCTGTTCGGCGGCGAGCTGGTGCACCCGCTGCCGCCGATCGCGCAGCGCGCCATTACCATCGCCGGCTCCTACGTCGGCAACCTGCAGGAGCTGAAAGAGGTGATCGCGCTCGCCAAGCGGAAAAAGCTGCGGCCGGCGCCGATCGAGACGCGCGCCGCCGAGCGCGCCAACGAATCGCTCGAGGATCTCAAGGCCGGCCGGGTCGTCGGCCGCGTGGTGCTCGATTTCTCGCACGCTGGATGACGCCTTTTCGCTGGCCCAACCCCTACGCCTGGCCGCGCCGGCCGCTGCTGGCGCAGAACGTCGTCTCGACCTCGCAGCCGCTTGCGGCGCAGGCGGGCCTGCAGATGCTCGCCGCTGGCGGCAACGCGGTGGACGCGATCCTCGCCGCCGCCATCACGCTTTCGCTGGTCGAGCCGGTGTCGAACGGTATCGGCTCGGATGCCTATGCGCTGGTCTGGGACGGCAGGAAGCTCCACGGCCTGAACGCGTCGGGGCGCTCGCCGGCCGGCTGGACACTCGATTACTTCCGCGGCAAAAGCGCCATGCCGACGCGCGGCTGGGACAGCGTCAGCGTGCCGGGCTGCGTCGATGCATGGGTGGAAATGCACCGCAAGTTCGGCAAGCTTCCATTCAAGAAGCTGTTCGAGCGCGCGATCGATTACGGCCGCCGGGGATTTCTCGTCTCGCCCACCATCGCGGGCCAGTGGGCGGTGCAGGTGAACGAACTGAAGGTGCAGCCGGGCTTTGCCGAGGCGTTCATGCCCGGCGGCCGTGCGCCACGCGCAGGAGAGATTTTCAAATTCAAGAAGCATGCCTTGGTTTTGGAAGAAATTGCATCCTCCAAAGGCAAGGCCTTCTATCGCGGCAAGCTGGCGGAAAAAATAGAAGCCCACGCCAGGAAGAGCGGCGCGGCGATGCGCGCTGCGGATCTCGCCGCGCACCAATCGGACTGGGTCAAGCCGCTCGCGATGGACTATCGCGGCTACACGCTGCACGAGATCCCGCCCAACGGCCAGGGCATCGTCGCGCTGATGGCGCTCGGCATGCTCGAGCACTTCGAGCTGCGCTCGCACCCGGTGGACGGCGCCGACAGCCTGCACCTGCAGATCGAGGCGGTGAAGCTCGCCTTCGCCGACGCCTGGGCCTACGTCGCCGACATCGACCACATGAAGAACATTCCGCCTGAATCGCTGTTGAACCGGGAGTACTTGAAAGGACGAGCGGGGCTGATCGACCTCAAGCGCGCGCAGAATTTCGGCGCCGGCCGGCCGCCCCAAGGCGGTACGGTGTACCTCGCCGCCGCCGACGCCTCCGGCATGATGGTGTCCTTCATCCAGTCGAACTTCATGGGCTTCGGCTCCGGCGTGGTGGTCGACGGCATCTCGCTGCAGAACCGCGGCGCGACTTTCGTCCTGCAGCCGGGGCATCCCAATTGCGTCGGCCCCGCCAAGCGCCCCTACCAGACCATCATTCCCGGCTTCGTCACCCGCGACGGCAAGCCGGTGATGAGCTTCGGCGTGATGGGCGGCACCATGCAGCCGCAGGGCCACACCCAGGTCATGGTGCGCATCGCCGACTACGAGCAGAGTCCGCAGGCGGCCTGCGACGGCCCGCGCTTCCGCTTCGTCCAGGGCATGGACGTCAGCGTCGAGGAGGGGGGATTCCCCGCCGCGACGCTCGAGGACTTGCAGCGGCGCGGCCACCGCCTGGTCCGTGTCGACGACTACAACCAGTTCGGCTGCGCGCAGCTGATCTGGAAGCTGGAGGGCGGCTATTACACCGCCAGCGATCCGCGGCGCGACGGTCAAGCTGTTGGTTTCTAGAAAAGAGAAAAATGTTACGGATTTGGGGTAGAACCAATTCAGTCAATGTCAAGAAGGCCTTGTGGGCAGCGGAAGAGCTCGGACTGAAATACGAGCGCATCGACGCCGGCATGGAGCACGGCGTCACCAAGACGCCAGCCTACCTGAAGATGAATCCGAATTCGCTGGTACCGACCATCGAGGACGACGGCTTCGTGCTGTGGGAGTCGCACGCCATCGTGCGCTACCTGGCGGCGAAGCACGGCGCCGGCACGCTCGCGCCAGCCGATCTGCGCGCGCGTGCCAATGCCGACCGCTGGATGGACTGGACGCACACGTTCTCGCGCGAATTCCAGCGCCCGGTGTTCTGGCCGCTGGTCCGCACGCCGCCGGAGCAACGCGACATGAAAGCGGTCGGGGAGGCCATCCGGAAATGCGGCGAGCTGCTCGCTGTTCCCGACGCCTATCTATCCAGGCAGAAATTTCTTGCCGGCGACGCCTTCACGATGGGTGACATCCCCCTCGGCTGCCACGTGCAGCTCTGGTTCCGCCTGCCGATCGAGCGTGCGCGCCTGCCCGGCCTCGAGTCCTGGTTCGAGCGGCTGTGCACGCGGCCGGCCTACCGCCAGCACGTCGACTTGCCGCCGACATGAAAAAAGTCGCCCTGGTCACCGGCGCCGCCAGCGGCATCGGCCTCGCCTGCGCCGAGCGCCTCGCGCACGACGGCTGCAACGTGGTGTTGGCAGATATCAACGAGCAAGCCGGCAATGCACATGCGAAGAGATTAGACGGGGTTTTCATCTCATCTGATCTTTCAAAGCGCGAAGGATGCAAGCAGCTCGTCGAAAAAACCCTTGCAACTCTTGGAACGGTTCACATCCTCGTCAACAACGCCGGCTACCAGCACGTCGCGCCGATCGAGGATTTTCCCGAGGAGCAGTGGGAGCGGATGATCTTTCTCATGCTCACCGCGCCCTTTCTCCTCACCCGCTACTGCTGGCCGGCGATGAAAAAGCAGAAATGGGGCCGGGTGGTGAACATTGGCTCGATCCACGCGCTGATCGCCTCGCCCTTCAAGGTCGGCTACATCGCGGCCAAGCACGGCCTGGTCGGCCTGACGCGCACCGCGGCGCTGGAAGGCGGCGAGCACGGCATCACGGTCAACGCCATCTGCCCGGCCTACGTGCGCACGCCGCTGGTCGACAACCAGATCGCGGACCAGGCGAAAGCCAACCGCATGTCGCCGGAGGAAGTGATCGCGAAAATCATGCTGGCGCCGGCAGCGGTGAAACGGCTGATCGAGCCCGCCGAGGTGGCCGACTTCGTCGCCTATCTCTGCTCGGAGCCCGCCGGCGTCATCACGGGCGCGGCGCTGACGATGGACCTGGGCTGGACCGCCCGCTAGCCGCCCGCTCGCGCACCCGCGCGTAGAACTCCTTCAGCGATCCACTCCCGGCCAGCAGCCGCTCGAATTCCGGCACGCGCTGCGTGTAAATGGCGATCGATGCGAGGTAGGCGTTGTTGATCTGGGCCGGGACCAGGCGCGGGTAGTCCGCGCGCAGCCGCTCGAATTCGCGGCGCTTGAGTTCGAGTTTTTCTTCTCTGGAAATGTCTTGCTGATAAATCTCCGCAAGGCGCCTGCGCAGCAGCTGGATGCGGGCGCCGAACTCCCGGCGCCGCGCTTGATAGCTGCGGAATGCCTCCGCCTCTGCGCTCCGCTTCTCCATTTCAAGCCAGCGTCGCACCCCCTCCTCCTCGACCACCACCGCGAAGGATTCGTTGAAGGTGGTGTCGCCCTTTACATAGACGACCTGGTGCGCCAACTCGTGGAACACCAGTCCGGCAAGCCGCCAGTCCGGGTCGTGGATGAAGGTGGAGAGCAGCGGATCGTCGAACCAGCCGAGCGTCGAATAGGCCGGCACGCCACCGACGAAGACGTCGTGGCCCGACTCGGCCAGCCGGTCGGCATGGCGTTGCGCGCGATCCTCCGAGTAAAAACCGCGGTAGGCGACGCAGCCGGCGAACGGAAAGCATTGCGGCAGCGGTTGCACCGACAGCGCCGGGGCGGCAACGACGTTCCAGACTGCGAAGGAGCGTCCGAGATCGGCGTAGGAGCGATAGCTACGGTTGTCGGGCAGTGCCAGCTCGTGCACCGCGAAATCGCGGATGCGCTGCGCCGTCTCGAGGCGCGCGCGCAGCGCGGGCGGTGTGCGCGGGTCCTCGAGCAGCTCGGCCACCGGACGCGCTCCCGCCATCAGCCCGAGATGCCCGCCGACCGCCTGGCCGTAGTAGGAGACCGACTCGCAGCCCCCCAGCAACAACGCCAGGAGCAGTGCCGCGCCTCTCATTCGAGGCGGCCCTCGGCGAGGAATCGCCTCACCATGCGGGCAACGCGACCCGACGCGATCAGCATGCTGTGGCTCACCGCGACTTGCGCCTGCGCCGTCATCCCCTCAATCGGCGTTTCCTCGAGGCCGACGACGCCGTCGTTCACGCCTTCGATGTTGCCGAGCAGGCGGCCGAGACCCAATGACAGCGTGCCGGCGACGACGCCGAGCGGCTCCGGCCGCCCCCAGCGCGGCGCGCGCTCCGCCCAGTGTGCCCCCGCGGCGCCCATCATCCAGCGCCCGAGCCCCAGCCGCGAGAAGCGCCGCCCGACGCGCGAGCCCCGTACCGGAGCACCCAGCAGCACCACGCTGGCCACGGCGATGTCGCGGTGCCGCTCCAGGGCCTCCAGGATCAGGACGCCGCCCAGGCTGTGGCCGACGAAATGCGCCGGCCGGCCGGCGAGCCGCTCGCGCGCGAAGCGCGACAGGCGCTCGACGTTCTCCGCCATCGCCTCGCGCCCGCGTAGTGGGAACAGCCGCGGTTCGAAGCCGTAGCGGCCGAGGCGCGCCGCGAGCAGCGACATGGCCCCGGCGGGCATCCATAACCCGGGCACCAGCACGACTTCCCGGGTCACGCGCTCTTCTTGACCGCGTCGAGCAGGGCCTGCGCCCGGTGCACCACCGGGTAGTCGATCATCTGGCCGTCCACCTGGATGGCGGCCGCACCCCTCGCTTCCGCCTCGCGGAAGGCGGCGACGATGCGCTCGGCACGCGCCACTTCCTCGGCGCTCGGCAGGTAGGCGGCGTTCACCGGCGCGAGCTGGTCGGGGTGCACGCATAGCCGTCCCTGGAAGCCGCCGCGCCGGCTGCGCTCGAGCGCGCGCGCGAAGGCAGCGGTTTCCTTGAAGTGGAACCAGGGGCTGTCGAGAGGACCTTCGAGGCCCGCGGTGCGCGAGGCGAGCACCAGGCGCGCGCGCGCGTCGGCGAACTCCGGCTCGTCGAGCGTCGGCGCGAGGCCGAGTTCGTGGCCGTAGTCGGCGGCGCCGAATGCCGCGCGCTTGACACGCCAGGGCCCCGGGTAGGGACGCAGGTTGCGCGCCTGGAAGATCCGGTCGACGCGCTGCACGCCGGCGGCGGTTTCGATCTGCGGCACCAGGTCCACCGAACCCTCCGGGATGCCGCGCTCGCGCTCGAGGTTGGCCATCAGCCAGTCGATCGCATGCAGGTCCGCGGCGCTCTCGACTTTCGGCAGCACGACGCCATCCACCCCCGGCAACAGCGTCTCGACCAGATCGGCGTAGCAGAACGGCGTGGATGGCGCGTTGACCCGCACGTAACCGCGGCCTCGCCGCGGGCGCGCGAGCGCCGCAGCCACCAGCTTGCGCGTAGCGGGCTTGTCCGAGACTGCGACCGAGTCCTCGAGGTCGACGATTACGGCATCCGCGTCGAGCGTGAGCGCCTTTTCGACGCGGCGCGCGACGTTGCCGGGCGCGAACAGGAAGGATCGGTTCATTGGCATGGCAGGGTCGCCTCGGCGGTCCGGTTCTCGATCGGCCAGACGATTTCCGGCCGTCCTTTCCTGATCTGCACCACGGCGGGCTTGATGCCGGTCTGCTCGCCGCTCGATGGGTCGACCTTGTAGCGGCCGAGCACCGTCTCCACCTCCAGCGCGGCGAGCGCGGCGCGCAGCTTCGGCGCGTCGAGCGTGCCGGCCTGGCGCACGCCGGCGGCGAGCACGGTTGCCGCGGCATAGCCCGCGGCGGCCGATGCGTCCGGCGTCGCCGACCACCTGGCGCGGAAGGCCTTCACGAATTCCCCGTTCGACCCGGTTCTCAGGCGCGCATCGTACTCTACCGCGCCGAGCGCAAACTCGGCCCACTGCCCGACGCTGGCGATAAATTGCGGCCGCGTAACGGCGTCACCGAAGAAAACCCGGGGCGCGTAGTTTTTCTCCCGCGAGACGCGCACGATCTCCACCGTGTCGCGCAATTCGCCAAACGCGATCCAGACGTCGCCGCCATAGTCCCGCGCTTTGGCAATAAGCGGCAGGAAATCGATCGTGCCGCTCGGATAGCGCTCAAGCACGTTCACCGAGAGACCGCGCGCCAGGGCGAGCAGGCGCGCGCCCTCGGCCATCTCGCCCGAGTTCGTATCGTCGCGCGCCGAAATGAACAGGCCATGGCAGCCCGCCGCCTGCGCCAGCTCGACGATGCCGGTCGCGTAGGCCGCATAGGGGGCCACCACCTGGAACACGTAGCGCGGCGCACGCCGGTGCACGACGCGCGACGCGCCGGCGCCGTTGACCATTACGCGGCGGGCGCGCTCGGCCTCCGCCAGGGCCTGCAGCGTCGCCGCGGAACCGTAGGGGCCGACGAGCAGGTCCGCCTTCTCGCGCACGAGCTGCGCGTAAAGCGCGCCGGCGCGCACCGCCTGCGAGCCGTCATCGCGCAGGCGCAGCTCCACCGGGCGGCCGAGCAGGCCGCCGCCGGCGTTGACTTCCTCCTGCCAAAGAACGAGCGCCTTGCGATAGCCCGCGGCCAGGGGCGCCTGCATGCCGGTCTCGGTGACCACCGCGCCGACCACCACGGCAGGGTTTTCCGCCCTCCCTAACGAAGTACAAAGGAGAAGGGCGAAAAGCGCCCTAGTAATCAAGCTTGTCGTCCACGGCATGGCCGCGCATCGGGATCAGGCAGGAACGCTCGAAGGTCATGAACACGGTCCCATCCGCTTTTTTCCCGGTGGTGCGCACGGTGACGATGCCGTGGTGCGGGCGCGATGCGGAGGCGCGCTTGGCGATCACCTCGGACTCGGCATAAATCGTGTCGCCGGCGAACACCGGCGCCGTGAGGCGCACCTTGTCCCAGCCAAGGTTGGCCACGGTCTTCTGGCTGACGTCGGAGACGCTCATGCCGGTGACAACGGCGAGCGTCAGGCAGGAGTTGACCAGCGGCCGCTTGAACTCGGTGGCGGCGCCGTAGGCGGCGTCGATGTGCAACGGGTGCTGGTTCATCGTCAGCAGCGAGAACCAGGTGTTGTCCGCCTCGGACAGCGTGCGCCCCGGCCGGTGCTCGTAGACCTCGCCGACCTCGAACTCCTCGTAGTAGCGCCCGCTCGATTCGCGGTAGCGCTTCGGCCCTACTTCCTTTGCCCGAGTGACCATAGAATCCCGACTGTGAAAGATGCGTTGAGCGCGATTGTAGGCAGTTCGAACGTCCTCACCGCGCCCGAAGACACGAAACCGTACTTTACGGACTGGCGCCGGCAGTACTCGGCGAGCGCCGAGTGCGTGGTGCGTCCGGCGAGCACCGGGGAAGTCTCGCGCGTGGTCTCGCTCTGCGCCCGCGAGGAGGTCGCCATCGTGCCGCAGGGCGGCAATACCGGCCTAGTCGGCGGCTCGGTGCCCACCGGCGCGCGCCGGGAGGTCGTACTGGCGCTCGGCCGCATGAACCGCATCCGGGAAATCGACTCCCTCAACGACACCGCGACGGTCGAAGCCGGCTGCGTTCTTGCCAGCGTGCAGCAAGCGGCCGAGCGGGCCGGGCGCCTGTTTCCGCTGTCGCTCGCCGCCGAGGGCAGCTGCCAGATCGGCGGCAACCTGTCGACCAACGCCGGCGGCGTCAACGTCCTGCGCTACGGCGGGGCGCGCGACCAGGTCCTCGGCCTCGAAGTGGTGCTGCCCGACGGCCGGGTCTGGAACGGCCTGCGGGCACTGCGCAAGGACAACACCGGCTACGACCTGAAGCAGCTCTTCCTCGGCGCCGAGGGCACGCTCGGCGTCATCACCGCAGCGGTGCTGCAGCTCTATTCCCGGCCCACCGCGACCGCCACGGCCTGGATCGCCATCGACAGCCCGCGCGCGGCGGTCGAGCTGCTGGCCCGCCTGCGTGGGCACCTCGGCGACCGCGTCAGCGCGTTCGAACTCGTCTCGCGCAGCTGCCTCGAAGCCGTGCTTGCGCACCTGCCCGAAATCAAGGACCCCCTGAAGGAAAAAAGCCCGTGGTACGTGCTGGCTGATCTCGCCGACAGCGGCACGCCGCAAGCCCTGCAGGAGCGCGTCGCGCAGGCGCTCGACGGCCGCGACGCGGTGCTGGCGCAAAGCGTCGAGCAATCGCGCAGCCTGTGGCGCATCCGCGAAACCATCCCTGAAGCGCAATTCGCCAACGTCAAGCACGACGTCTCGGTGCCGGTGTCGAAGACGCCGGAGCTGATCGAGCGCGCCGGGCGGGCGCTCGCCGCCGCCTTTCCCGAGGCGCGCGTGTTCGCCTTCGGGCACGTCGGCGACGGCAACATCCATTACAACGTCGGACCGCAGGCGCTCATCGCCCGCCGCGAGGAGGTGAGCCGCGCGGTTTACGGCGTGGTTGCCGAACTTGGCGGCTCGATCTCCGCCGAGCACGGGCTCGGCCAGCTCAAGCGCGAGGAGATCCGGCGCCACAAGGACCCGCTGGAGCTCGAGATGATGCGCGCGCTCAAGCGCACGCTCGATCCGCAAGGCCTGATGAACCCCGGCAAGGTAATTTAGCGCCGCCGCGTCAGAACCAGCGGTTGTCCGCCGAGATCGCCGATCATGCGATCGTCCGCGACGCGTCCGCGAAATTCCACGCCTTTGCTGATCCAGGATATCTGCGTGCCGGAAAGGCTCGCTCGGCTCGCGCCTTCGACATCGATCTGCTGGTAGCTCTGCTCGATGCGCAGGCGCCAGCCTTCGCCCTCCCAGATGCCTCGCACGTCGGCGGGCACCACCCAGAGGTGCAGGCGGCTTTCGTCGCCCTGGCCGGGATGCGGCTGGCGCACCGCGATCGACTCGGAGCGATCGGGCTGCCATCCGGCCATGCCGAAGGAGTGCGAAACGATGCGCGTGCCGGGCTTGAGGACGTAGACGAATCGCGCCTGCAACTGCCCGAGCAGGCCGGGCAGCAGGTACACGGTGACCACGCTCGCTTGCGAAAAATCCGCTGCCAGCACGTCGCCCTGGATGAAGGACACGCGCGCTGCCACGCCGGCCTTGCGCGCATTGGCGCGTGAGAGCTCCACCAGCCGGGCGTCGAGCTCGATGCCGAGTCCTTGGGCGCCGAAATCCCGCGCGGCGGCAATCACGATGCGTCCATCGCCGGAGCCGAGATCCGCGACCAGGTCGTTCGGGCCGGTGCCGGCGAGGCGCAGCATGCTTGCCACCACCTCGTCGGGCGTGGTGATGAAGGGCGGACGCCACTCGGTTTCTTGGGCGCGCGCCGTGTTCGCGAGCAGCGCGAGAGCGAGAAAGAGCGTGCGCGTCATGACCGCTGGACTGTACCGCAAATAAAAAGCCCGGCCGGAGCCGGGCTTGGATGCACCCTTGCGGGCTTTACTTGATGCCTTACTTCGCGTCTTTCTTGGCGTCTTTTTTGGCTTCGGCTTTCGCCTTGCCCTTGGCCTTGCCTTTGCCTTCGCCCTTGGACTTCTTGGCGGCTTTCTTCTCCGCCTTGGCGGGCGCGGCCTTCGCCGGCTCGGCCTTTTTCGTTTCGGCCGCCGGAGCGGGTTTCGCCGGGGTAGTGGCGGGGGCCTGGGCGAACG
>DASWEU010000030.1:0-2149 GCA_036394595.1 Burkholderiales bacterium
CCGGCGGCGTTGGCGAAGATCTCCATCGCCACGTGCAGCGTGCCGTACACGCCCGAGGACGAGTAATTGATCTTGCCGGGATTCGCTTTCGCCGCATCGACGAAATCCTTCACCGTCTTGTACGGTCCGTCGGCGCGCACCACGAGCACCGTCGGATCGGCGGTAACGAGCGCGATCGGCGCGAAGTCTCTCAGCTCGTACGGCGGCTCCTTGCCGTTGATGCGGTCGGACACCGGAAAAATCGAGATCGACGACAGACCCATCAGGATCGTGTAGCCGTCGGCCGGACCTTTCGCCACCGAGGCCATGCCGACCGCGCCGCCGGCGCCCGGCCGGTTGATCAGCACGATCGGCTGCTTCAGCGACTTCTCCATGATCGAGGCGAGCGGCCGGCCGACGATCTCCGCGACGCCGCCCGGCGGGAACGGCAGCACCATGGTGATGGGCTTCGTCGGATAGTCCTGCGCAGCCACACTGCTAGAGAGCGCCAGCGCGGCAATCCATAGCTTTTTCATGCGTTCCTCCTCCGGCGCCGAAGATACACGTTGTTACAGCTCTTGCACTTTCTCGGTTCACTTCGGCTCCCCTCGCGCGTCAAATGGACATCGCAAACAGGAACCGGAGAAACACCATGTTCAAGAAGACCCTCCTTACAGTCGGCGCCGTTGCCGCCACGCTCGCCTCGGGCCTCGCGCTCGCCAATCCGCCCTACTGGGCGCCCGCTCATGGCTGGCGCGCCCATCACTACCAAAGCTATTACTACGCGCCGCGTCCCGTCTATGTGATGCCGGCGCCGCGTTACGTGTATGCGCCGCCTCCCCCGGTCGTGTACCCGTACTACGCGGCGCCGGCGGCCGTGATTGCGGCTCCCATCATGCCGGGCGTCTCCATCCGCCTGCGCCTGCCGCTGTAAACTTGTCAGGAACGTTCCCGCCGCACGACTAAAGCGGGAACGCATCCTGAAAGGAGACCGATGGAACGGCGCACCTTGCTGAAAGCTCTCGCGCTCGCATTCGTAGCGAGAGAGGTCGACGCCGCACCTCCGACCACCATGAAAGGCGTCGAAGAGCTGCAAAAGAACTGGAAGAGCTTCCTGCCGGCGGGCGCGATCGTGCCTTCGGCCGCGGAGCCGGTGAAACTGTCGAAGGACGAGTGGCGCAAGAAGCTGCCGTCGCAGTCCTTCAACGTCATGCGCGAGGAAGGCACCGAGCGCGCGGGCACCAGCCCGCTGAACGAAGAGAAGCGTCCCGGCGTCTTTGCCTGCGCCGGCTGCGACCTGCCGCTTTTCACTACCGAGATGAAGTTCGACTCGGGCACCGGCTGGCCGAGCTTCTTTACGACCATCCCGGGCGTGTTCGACATCAAGAAGGACTTCTACCTGATCTACCCGCGCACCGAGTACCACTGCAAGCGCTGCGGCGGCCACCACGGCCACCTCTTCGAGGACGGCCCGCCGCCGACCGGATTGCGGTACTGCAACAACGGCGTTGCGCTCAAGTTCATCCCCAAGGACGCAAAAGCGTAGTCCTCGCAGCGTAGGGGCCGCGCAGGATTGAGCGGCCCCTGACCGCGCAGACTCGCGCGGTGCATTTCGCTTGCTGCCTGCAGGCGCGAATCAATTCGCGCATAATTTGTCCCACCTGTAACCCATCAGCCGCCGGCCTCACAAGGGACGGAGCTGAAACTTGAAGGGACTGCGATGACCGTCGCTGCCTCGTTCGAGATACGGTTTACTCGGTACCTCCTACCGGATGGCCGGGAAGCCGCTGATCTCCCCTCTTTTGCCGCCGATCCCCGTGCTTTGGTGCCCGACTACCGTGCCATGGTCTTCATGCGCGCGCTCGACGCCAAGGCTGTTGCGATGCAACGCACCGGGCAGATCGGCACCTACGCCTCCACGCTTGGCAAGGAGGCGGTCGACGCCGGCATCGGCCGCGTCCTCCACAAGGAGGATGTGCTGCTGCCGAGCTACCGCGAGAGCGGCGTGCTCATGCTGCGCGGCGTCTCGCCGCACCGCACGCTCCTCTATTGGGGCGGCGACGAGCGCGGCAACGTGTTCCCCGAGTCGCCGCGCGATTTTCCGTTCAACGTCCCCATCGGCACGCAAATGCCGCATGCCGCTGGCGTCGCCTATGCGATGAAGCTGCGC
>DASWEU010000031.1:0-36666 GCA_036394595.1 Burkholderiales bacterium
CCGCCACTCGAGGAGCGCATCGCCGCCCTGCAGGCGCACGGCTGAACGCTGCGCTCGCCTGGTACTTCGTCGCGGTCTGGGGCGCGGGGTACATCGCCACCAAGATCGGCCTGCAGTACGCGCCGCCGTTCACTTTCCTCACCCTGCGATTCGGCTTCGGCCTGCTTTGCCTTCTGCCGGCCGTATTGCTCCTGAAGACAGACTGGCCCAGGAACCGGACCGAGTTCGCGCACCTGGCGGTCGCCGGCCTGCTGATGCACTTCGTGCAGCTCGGCGGCAGCCACTACGCGCAATACCTCGGCATGTCGGCCGGCGTCGCGGCACTGATCATCTCCTGCCAGCCCCTGCTGACCGCGTTGCTGGTTTTCTGCCTGTTCAAGGAGAAGATTCACCCCGGCCAGTGGCTGGGCGTCGCCATAGGACTTGCCGGCGTGGCGCTGGTCGTGTGGCACAAGATCGACGTGCGCGAGGTCGGCGCGGCGAGCCTCGCCTGCACCGCGATCGCGCTCGCTGGAGTGACGGCGGCGACGCTCTACCAGAAGACCTTTGCGCCGGCCGCCGATCTCAAGGCGGCGAGCTTCATTCAGTTTGCCGTCGCCTTCGCCGCCTTCGCCCCGCTGGCGGTAGCGGTCGAAGGATTCGAGGTCAGGCCTTCCCTGCCCCTGCTGGCCTCAATCGTCTTCCTGGTCATCTTCACCTCGATCCTCGGCGTCAGCGCGCTCTACGTCCTGCTGCGCCACGGCGCGGCGACGCGCGTCACCGGCATGATGTACCTGCCGCCGGTGTTCGCCGTGGTGCTGGAGCTGGCCATGTTCGGCGTGCTGCCGAGCGCGCTGACCGTTGCCGGCATCGCGCTCGCCTGCGCCGGCGTGGCGATGACGGTATGGAGCGGACGGCGCAGTTAAAATAGTCGGCCATGAAACGGATCACCCTCACGCAGTTCCTGGTCGCCCGCCAGCGCGACAAGAACCTGATCAACGCCGACCTGCGGCTGCTGCTCGAGACCATCGCGCGCGCCTGCAAGGGCATCAGCACCCGGGTGAACAAGGGGGCGCTCGCTGATGGTCTAGGATCGACTGAAAAAACCAACGTGCAGGGAGAGGTGCAGAAGAAACTGGATGTCCTCTCCAATGAAATCCTGCTCGAGGCCAACGAATGGGGCGGCAACCTCGCCGCGCTCGCCTCCGAGGAGATGGACAACCCGCGGCCGATTCCGACCCATTTCCCGCGCGGCGAATACCTGCTGCTGTTCGACCCGCTCGACGGCTCGTCGAACATCGACGTCAACATCTCGGTCGGCACCATTTTCTCGATCCTGCGCTGCCCCAGGGTCGCGAGCGGCGCCTACTGCGAGCCCGACGAGAAGGCGTTCCTGCAGCCGGGCACGAGCCAGGTGGCGGCCGGCTTCGCGGTCTACGGGCCGACCACGCTGTTCATCCTCACGGTCGGCGACGGCACCCACGGCTTCACCCTCGACCGCGAGACCTTCACCTTCGTCCTCACCCACCCGGACATCCGCATCCCTGTCGACACGCAGGAGTTCGCCATCAACGTGTCCAACATGCGGCGCTGGGAGCCGCCGGTCAAGCGTTACATCGACGAGTGCCTGGCCGGCACCGAGGGGCCGCGTGGCAAGGATTTCAACATGCGCTGGGTGGCGTCGATGGTGGCCGACGTGTTCCGCGTGCTCTCGCGCGGCGGCATCTTCATGTATCCGCGCGACGCCAAGAACAAGGATGGCCGGCTGCGCCTGATGTACGAAGCGAACCCGATGGCGATGATCGTCGAGCAGGCGGGCGGCGCGGCGACCGACGGTGCGAAGCGCATCCTGGAGCTGCAGCCCGGCGGGCTGCACCAGCGGGTAGCCGTGGTGCTCGGCTCGAAGAACGAAGTCGAAACGGTGGCCCGCTACCACCGCAAATGAAAAGGCCGGGCTTTTGGCCCGGCCTCGCCATTTCTCCCTGAGAATCCGTTACTTCAGGTGCCTGCTGACCAGCTTGGTCATCTCGAACATCGAGACCTGGCCCTTGCCGAATATCGGACGGAGTTTCTCATCGGCATTGATCATGCGACGGTTTTTCTTGTCCTGCAGCCCGTTACGCTTGATATAGCCCCAGATCTTCTTGGTGACCTCGGTGCGGGGCATCGCGCTCGAACCGATCACCGCCGCGAGCGTCGCGGACGGGTTCATCGGCTTCATGAATGCTGCGTTGGCCTTGCGCTTCTTGCCCTTTGCCTTTTTCTTCGCCATCTCGATTTCTCCTCTGAATGATTCGGACTTCTATTCGGGAATTTTCCCGCCGCCTGCGCCGCAGGAGACGTGAAGATGCCGAATCTCTCCTGCCGTGTCAACGGTTTTCAGAGGGGAAACGGGCTATTTCCCTCGGGACGTTGCATTTCGGTTCTAGAATCTGCGCATGAATATCGCCGATCTGCGCCAGGAATACATGCGCGCCGGTCTGTCGGAGGCGCGGGCGGACCCCGACCCGATCCGCCAGTTCGAGCACTGGTTCGAGGACGCGCTGCGCGCTCGCCTGCCGCTGCCCAACGCGATGACGCTCGCCACCGCCGGTGCCGGGGGCGCGCCCTCGGCGCGCACGGTGCTGCTCAAAGGCGTCGACCGGGGCGACTTCGTCTTCTATACCAATTACCGCAGCCGCAAGGCCCGCGAGCTCGAGGCGGGCGCCGGCGCCTGCCTGCTGTTCCTCTGGTCGGAGCTCGAGCGCCAGGTGCGGATCGAGGGCCGCGTCGAGCGGGTGAGCCAAGCTGACGCCGATGAATACTTCGCCAGCCGCCCGCTGGGCGCGCGGCTTTCCGCCTGGGCCTCGCCGCAGAGCGAGCGCGTCGCATCGCGGGAGAACCTCGAAAAATCAATGGACGAGGCGCGCCGGCGCCATGGCGACAACCCGCCGCGGCCGCCGCATTGGGGCGGCTACCGGGTGCTGCCGGTCGAGATCGAGTTCTGGCAGGGACGCGCCGACCGGTTGCACGACCGGCTGCTGTACCGCAGCGGGGGAAGCGCCTGGACCATTGAGCGCCTCGCTCCCTGAGGCGATCCTCGGCCTGCTGCGGGGCGCGGGCCTGGCTGCCGCCGACGAAGTGCCGGCGGCCACGGCGCTCGCCGGCGGCGTGTCTTCGGAGATCTGGCGCGTCGACCTGGCGCGCGGCCCGGTGTGTGTGAAGCGCGCCTTGCCGCGCCTGAAGGTGGCCCAGCTCTGGGAGGCCCCGGTTGAACGCAACCGCTACGAGCAGGAATGGATGCGCGTGGCGGCCGAGGCGGCGCCCGGCGCCGCGCCCCGGGTGCTGGCGCAGGGCGACGACCTATTCGCCATGGAGTATCTCGACCTCCCCCTGTGGAAGGCCGAGTTGCGCGACGGCCGCGCTGATCCCGCCTTCGCCGCCGCCGTAGGCCGGACGCTTGCCGCCATCCATCGCGGCACCGCCGGCAGGCCCGACATCGCGCGGCGATTCGCGACCGACGCCATCTTCCACGCCATACGCCTCGAGCCCTATCTGGTCGCGACAGCGGCAAAGCATTCAGATCTTTCAGAAAGAATAATGGTGTTGGTCGATCGAACGGCGAAAACAAGGGCCTGCATGGTCCACGGCGACGTCAGCCCCAAGAACATCCTCGTCACGCCGCACGGCCCGGTATTCCTCGACGCCGAGTGCGCCTGGTACGGCGACCCCGCCTTCGATATTGCGTTCTGCCTCAATCACCTGCTGCTCAAATGCCTGTGGGTCCCCCGGGCGCAGCAGGGATTTCTCGCCTGCTTCGACGCACTCCTGAAGGGCTATTCACCCGAGGAGGCCGTCGAAATTCGGTCCGCCGCCCTGCTTCCAGCCCTGCTGCTCGCCCGGGTTGACGGAAAATCGCCAGTGGAATACTTGGATGCCAGGGGCCAAGAGCATGTGCGGCGCACGGCGCGTTCCCTGATTCTTTTTCCTGAAGAAAAACTGTCTTCTATCCGCGACGCATGGCAAAAATCATTGAGGTAAAGGGTCGGCGGGTCTGGGACTCGCGCGGCCGGGCGACGGTCGAGGCCGAGGTCATCGTCGGCCGCGGCACGACCGCGCTCGCCGCCGGGCGCGCGATCGCCCCGGCGGGCGCGTCGACCGGTGCAGGGGAAGCAAAGAGCCTCGAGGCGGCGCAGGCGGTCGCCAACATCAATTCCATCATCCGTGGAGCGCTGCGAGCGCTCAGCGTCGCCGACCAGGAGGCCATCGACCGGCGCCTCATCGATCTCGACGGCACGCCCGACAAGAGCCGGCTCGGCGCGAATGCGATGGTGGCGGTTTCCCTCGCCTGTGCGCAAGCCGCGGCTTCTTCAGTGAAAAAACCCCTCTGGCGCCACCTGGCAGGCGAACGCCGGGTCGCCCTGCCGGTGCCCCAGATCCAGATCTTCGGCGGCGGCGCCCATGCCCGTGGCCGCGTCGACCTGCAGGACTTCATGGTGATCTGCACCGGCGCCGGCAGCTACACCGAGGCGCTGGAGTGGACCGCGCAGGTCTACGCCGCGGCCGGTGCGCGCCTGGCGAAGCGCGGCGCGCTGCAGGGCGTGGCCGACGAAGGCGGCTGGTGGCCCGCCTTCAAGACGAACGAAGAAGCCCTGACCGAGCTGGTCGGCGCCATCAGCGACGCCGGGCTCGAGCCCGGCACGGACGTCGGCATCGCGCTCGACGTCGCGGCGAGCCAGCTGTTCCACGCCGGCAGCTACCAGCTGGCGCTCGAGAACCGGGCGCTGTCGGCGGGTCAGATGCACGCCATGCTGATGCGCTGGATCGAGCGCTACCCGATCGTCTCGATCGAGGACCCGTTTGCGGAGCACGATCTCGATGCGATGAAGGCGTTCACCAGGGCCGCGGGTGACCAGGTGCAGATTGTCGGCGACGATGTATTTGTGACGAATGCCGCGCGTTTGAATCCCGAATTCGCAAACTGCGTTTTATTGAAACCGAATCAAATAGGTACCGTCTCGGAAACCCTCGCCTGCTGGAAGGCGGCCCAGGAAAAAGGCATGCGCGCCATCGTCTCCGCGCGCTCGGGCGAGACCGAGGACGTGTCCATCGTGCATCTTGCCGTGGGCTGGGGCGTGCCGCAGCTCAAGGTCGGCAGCTTCTCCCGCTCCGAGCGGATGGCGAAATGGAACGAAGGCCTGCGCATCGAGGAGGCGCTCGGCGCCAAGGCCCTGCTCTACCCGGCGAGGAAGCTATTCAGGAGGTCGGTATAAGGCCCTGCGCGGTCAGCCGGTAGCGCCGGTCGCAGCCGGCGGCGGCCTGCTCGGAGTGCGTAGCGAGGATTGCAGCAGCACCCTGTAGTTTTACTTGGTTTTTGAAAAGATCCAGCACCTGCCGCGCATTTTCCGGATCAAGGTTTCCGGTCGGCTCATCCGCCAAAACGAGCATCGGTTTGCCCACCAGCGCCCGCGCGATCGCTACCCGCTGCAGCTCGCCGCCCGAGAGCTCGCGCGGCATGCTGGCCTCGCGGCCGGCGAGGCCGACCGCGGCCAGGATGCTTCTGACTTTCTCCGGCTGATTTTTCTTTTGTAAAAGCAGAGGCAATCCGACGTTCTGCTCGACGGTAAGTTGCGGCAGGACATGGAAGGCCTGGAAGACGAAGCCGAAGTTCTCTCGCCGTAGCAGGGTCAAAGCGTCGTCATCTTGCGATGAATAATTCTTATCTTCAAAAACCACAATCCCAGAATCGAAAGGCTCCAGTCCGGCAATCACGTTGAGCAGCGTGGATTTGCCGATACCGGACTCGCCGAGAATGGCGACATATTCGCCCGCGGCGACCTCGAGCGAGACCGCATTCAGCACGGTGCGCGCCCCGAAGCGCTTGCTTACGCGCTCAAGACTAAGCACCGCGCGCGCGCTGACGCAGCTTGAAGCGCTGCACCTTGCCGGTGGGCGTGCGCGGCAGCTGCTCCATGAAGTAAACGCGCTGCGGCCGCTTGTAGCGCGGCAAAGTCTTCGCCGCTTCTTCTTTTATTTCCGCAGAAAGAACTTCAGTAGGAGAACGCCCAGGTCGCAACTGGACATAGGCGGCCGCAATCGTGCCGCCGTGCTCGTCCGTCTCCGCGATCACCGCCGCCTCGAGCACCGCCGCGTGCCTGCAGACCGCGTCCTCGACCTCGCCGGGCGAGACCCACATGCCGGAGCACTTGAACAGGTCGTCGGCGCGCCCCTCGAACCAGTAGAAGCCCTCCTCGTCGCGGCGGTAGATGTCGCCCGTGCGCACCCAGCCGTCGCGGATGGTCTCGGCAGTCTTCTCGGGCTTGTTGAGGTAGTACGGGATCGCCGAGCCGCCGCGCGCGTGCAGCGCGCCGCGTCCGGCGCCAGTCACTTCGCTTCCATTCTCATCCGTCAGCTTGCACTCGTAGCCATCGAGCACCACGCCGGAGCTGCCCGGACGGTTGCGGTCGCGGTAGTTGTGGATGAAGGCGTGCAGCAGCTCGGTGGTGCCGATGGTCTCGATGATCTCGGTGCGCGTCAGCGCTTTCCACTCGTTCCAGGTCGCTACCGGCAGCACTTCGCCCGCCGACACCGAGAATTTCAGCGAGCTCGTGTCGATCGCGTCGCCCTGGCGCGCATGCTCGAGCAGCATGCGGAATACCGTCGGCACGCCGAAGAACACCGTGGGCCGGTATTTGGCGAACGTCTCCGCGATCAGCGCCGGTGTCGGCCGCTCGCTCACCAGGATGCTCGAGCAGCCCATACCGAGGGGAATCGACAGGCTGTTGCCCAGGCCGTACGCGAAGAAGAGGCGCGGCACCGAGAACAGGCGATCATCGGGCTGCAGGTCGTAGACCTTGCGCGCGACGCTCTCCACCGTGCAGGGCATGTGCCCATGGCGGTGCACCGCGCCCTTCGGCTGGCCGGTGCTCCCCGAGGTATACAGGACAAGACACGGAGTGTCGGCCTCAAATTTTCCGAGTGGAACGGGTATTGCATGTTGAAGAAGTTCCTCCATCTGAATAACCGGTGGAGGTTTTGCGGCTTGCACATTCCCAAGATGCTCCGGGGACACAATGACCAGCTTTGCATCGCTATCCTTGAAAACGTAGGAGAGGCCTTCGGGCGGCAGCAGGGTGCTGCACGGAACTGCGATCGCGCCCAGGCCCATGATGCCGAGGAAGGCGATCACCATCTCGGGCGAGTCGCTCATGACCAGCGACACGCGGTCGCCCGGGCGAATGCCGCGTGCGGCAAGCGCGCCGCGGCAGCGCGCGGCGGCATCCTCCAGCTCGCGGTAGCTGATTTTTCGGTCTTTGAAATAAATCGCAACCCTGTCGGGGTTGCGGCGCGCGTGTTCCGCGATGTAATCGACTATGCTGCGTTTCATGGGTGAAAACCTGCGCGAACAGTACGAGAAAGCCCTCCGCCTTGGCAAGATGGCGTTCATCGAGCGCCCCTACTTCGGCTCGCCCGGCGCGCCGGCCCAGGCCGAAACCAATGCCAGCCAGATCTGGGGCCATCTCAATGCCGGCTACCTGATCGGCTACGAGTACACGCGCTGGTGGAAGGAGTCGCTGGCGCTGCGCCAGTCAGCGGCGCTGGGCGACTGGAGCTGGCTCAACAAGACCCGCGTCACCGGACCCGACGCCTTCCGCCTGCTGGATTTCGCCACGGTCAAGGACCTGTCCAGGCAGCAGCCGGGCCAGATCATCTACACGCCGATGTGCGACGAGCACGGCAAGGTGGCGATCGAGGGTCTCACGCTCAAGCTCGCCGAAAACGATTTCATCTTTACCCAATCTGCCGGCCTCAAGTGGCTCGAGTTCCTGCGCGACAAGCGTGGGATGAAGGTCACGCTCGAGGACGTGACGCCCGATTACAGCTGCTTTGCCTTGCAAGGTCCGCGCTCTACGGAAATCCTTGAAACGCTGACGGGCAGCGCCTGGAAGGACCTGCGCTTTTCAAGATTCAAAACCATTGAATTTGAAAAGACGGAAACCATCGTTGCACGCCAAGGCGTCACCGGCGAGATCGGCTACGAATTCATGATGCGCACCGATACCGGTAGAGCCCACGAGCTCTGGCGCCGGCTGCGCGAAGTCGGCCGGGATTTCGGCCTGCGCGAGCTCGGCTTCAAGGCGCAGATGATCGGCCACACGGAAACCGGCATCGCCACCGTGATCCGCGACTACCTGCCGGCGCGCGGCTCGCCCGAGCAATTGCACCGCATGCTGCGCCACTGGATGTCGGCCGAGGAGCTCGACGCCGCCCCATGGGATATCGACGACCATCTCTGTGCTCCGGCGGAGCTGGGCTGGGGCTACACCGTGAATCTGCAAAAAGCCGATTTCCATGGGAAAGCTTCTCTAGCGAGTGCCACCCCGGGACGGCGGCTCATGGGCCTGCGCTGGAACAGCAACGACATGGCCGAGCTCTATGCTGCCCAGTTTCGCGACAGCCCTGCCGCGCCGCCGCCCGACCTGCCGTACGGACAGTTCCGCGTCTTCTTCATGAAAATCAACCACAACAATGATTTCTGCGGCTGGGCGTCCGGCTACGCCTATAGCCCGACGCTGAGGCGCATGATTTCCCTTGCCCGCCTCGATCGATCCATCGCTGCCGGAGCAGAGGTCGAAGTCGACTGGGGAGGATTCTCGGACGAGCCGTCGACTCGAATACGCGCTGAAGTGGTGGAGCTGCCTTTCCTCAAGCGCGAGCGCGAGGCAGTCCTGAAGTAGAGCGCACCCCTTGCGGATTCAAGCGACCGACTCTAGACTGCATAAGCCATAGATTTGATTGAATTATATTTCCTGGGGAGGATGAAATGATCAACCGGACTCTGCTCGCCGGCGCCATCGCCGTCGCGCTCGCCATATCTGCGCCCGCCGCCGCGCAGCAGAAGGTCAAGATCGGCTTCATCAGCACGTTTTCCGGCCCGCAGGGCGTCATGGGTCAATACATGAAGGAATCGGTCGAGCTCGCCCTGGACCACCTCGGCCGCAAGATGGGCGGCATGGAAGTCGAGATGTTCTACGGCGACGACCAGTTCAAGACCGACGCCGGCGTGCAGGTCGCCGAGGAGATGCTGAAGAAGAACCAGGTGGATTTCGTCTCCGGCATCATCTGGTCCAACGTGATGATGGCCGTGGTGCCCATCGTCACCGGTTCGGGGCACATCATGGTCGGCTCCAATGCCGGCGCGAGCCCGCTGGCCGGCAGCCAGTGCAACGAGCTGTACTTCTCGACCTCCTGGAACAACGACCAGACGCCCGAAGCGATGGGCAAGTTCATGCAGGACCAGAGCATCAACGACGTCTACGTGATGGCGCCGAACTACCAGGCCGGCAAGGACATGATCGCCGGCTTCAAGCGCTACTACAAAGGACGCATCGTCGAGGAGACCTACACCAAGATGGGGCAGCAGGACTACCAGGCCGAGATCAGCCAGCTGCAATCCAAGAATCCCAAGGCGGTATTTGCCTTCTACCCCGGCGGCATGGGCGTGCAGTTCCTCAAGCAGTACGACCAGGCCGGCCTGCGCGGCAAGCTGCCGCTCTACACCGTCTACACGGTGGACGAGATCTCGATCCCCGCGGTGAAGGATTCCGCGGTCGGCATCTACGAGACGCGCTACTGGAGCCCGGACCTGAAGAACCCGGCCAACCTGAAATTCGTCACCGACTACAAGAAAAAGTACGGCAAGCTGCCGGTGTTCTATGGCGCGCAGAGCTACGACAGCATCCTGCTGATCGACTCGGCGGTGCGCGCGGTCAAGGGCAACCTCGCGGACACCAAGGGCATGGTGCTGGCGATGCGCAAGGCGAATTTCGATTCGCTGCGCGGACCGTTCACCTACAACGTCAACCACCATCCGATCCAGAATTTCTACCTGCTGAAAACGGAGAAGCTGGCGAGCGGAGACATCGAGATGCGCATCCAGAAGACCATCTTCGAGAAGTACAAGGACTCGTATTACCAAGACTGCAAGATGAAGTGGTAGGTCCTGGAAGCCTCTGAACCAAAGGGCGCGGTGGCGCCCTTTTTCTTTTCATGAACTGGGCACTGGTTTTCGAGCAGCTGCTGAACGGCCTGCAGTACGGGGTGACGCTGTTCCTGATGGCCGCCGGGCTGACGCTGGTGTTCGGCATCATGAACCTCGTCAACCTGGCGCACGGCTCCCTCTACATGGTCGGCGCCTACCTCGCGGTGGCGGCGACGCAGTGGACCGGCTCCTACCTCGCCGGCCTTGCGCTCGGCCTGGTCGGCACGCTGCTCGTCGGCATGGCGGTCGAGGTCATCGCGCTGCGCACGCTCTACGAGCGCGACCACCTCGACCAGGTGCTCGCCACCTTCGGGCTGATCCTGTTCTTCAACGAGCTCGTCGCCATGATCTGGGGGCGCGCGGCGCTATTCGCTTCCGGACCCGCGTGGCTGTCCGGCCACATCGAGCTGTTCACCGGATCACGCTACCCGCTGTACCGCTTGGTCATCATTCTCATCGGATTCCTCACCGCGTTGATTCTCTGGTACGTGGTCGCCCGCACGCGCCTGGGTATGCTGATCCGCGCCGGGGCGTCGAACCGCACCATGGTGGCGGCGCTCGGCACCAATATCCGGCTGCTCTACACGGTGGTATTCGGCTTCGGCGCCGCGCTTGCCGGACTCGCCGGGATCCTGGCCGGCCCGATCTACAACGTGCAGCCCGGCATGGGCGAGCTGATCCTGATCCAGGTGTTCGTCGTCATCGTCATCGGCGGCATCGGCTCGATCCGCGGCGCGCTGGTCGGCGCCATCATCGTCGGCGTCGTCGACACCCTGGGCCGCGCCTTCCTCAAGCCGCTGCTCGGCACCCTGATCTCGCTGCCGGCGGCGGAATCGGCCGGGCCCGCTCTCGCCTCGATGCTGATCTACCTGTTGATGGCGGTGGTGCTGGCGGTCAAGCCGGCCGGCATTTTTGGTTCCAGAAACTGATGAAGAAGAAGATCGCGTTCTGGGCCGTGCTCGTCGCCGCGCTGATCCTGCTGCCGCCGCTGGTGCTGGCGGTCAAGCAGCCTTACTACGTCGACCTGGTCCGCCGCATCATGATCCTCGCCATCGCCGCCATCAGCCTCGACCTGATCCTCGGCTACGGCGGGCTGGTGTCCTTCGGCCATGCGGCCTACCTCGGCGTCGGCGCCTACGCGGTCGGCATCCTCGCTTTCTACGGGGTCGCCAGCGGCTGGGCACACTTCGCCGTGGCGATCGGGGCCTCGGCGCTGGTCGCGCTCGCCATCGGCGCGGTGTCGATCCGCACCAGCGGCATCTACTTCATCATGATCACGCTCGCCTTCACGCAGATGCTTTACTACCTCGGCATCTCGCTGGCGGAGTTCGGCGGCGACGACGGCATGCGCATCAAGACGCGCAGCCGCTTCCCGCTGGTGGACCTGGGCGACCCGGTGACCGCCTACTACGTCGCCTTCGTCCTGATGCTGCTGTCGGCATTCATCGTCTCCCGCATCGTCAACTCGCGCTTCGGCATGGCGCTGCGGGCCTGCAAATCGAACGACGCGCGGGCGCGCGCCCTCGGCTTCTCGCCCTACCCGGTGCGCCTGATCGCGTTCGTCATCGCCGGCGGCCTGTGCGGATTGTCCGGCGCGCTCTACGCCAATCACACCAACTACATCACGCCGAGCCTGATGAGCTGGCTGCAGTCGGGCGAGCTGATGTTCATGGTGATCCTCGGCGGCATGGGCACCACCGCCGGCCCGGTGCTCGGCGCCTTCGCGCTGCTGCTCGCCGAGGAGGTGCTGAAGGGCTTCACCGAATACTGGCAGGTGATCCTCGGCCCGCTGCTGGTGCTGTCGGTGATCTTCTTCCGGCACGGTCTCGCGGGCATTTTTTCTCGCCATGAATAATCTTCTCTCGGTCGAGAATTTGTCGAAAAGCTTTGGTGCCCTGCGTGCGAGCGACGGCATCGGCTTCGACGTCGGCGAGGGCGAGACGCATGCCGTCATCGGCCCCAACGGCGCCGGCAAGACCACCCTCATCAGCCAGCTCGCCGGCAACCTGCGGCCCGACGCCGGCAGCATCCGCTTTGCCGGCGAGGACATCACCCGCCTGTCGGCGCCGCGGCGCTCGCGCAAGGGTCTGGCGCGCTCGTTCCAGATCACCAGCGTGTTCCCCGAATTCACGGCGCTCGACAACGTCGCTCTCGCCGTGCAGGCGCAGGCAGGACACAGCTTCCGCTTCTGGCGTCCCGCGCAGCAGGATTCCAGGTTGACCGATCCTGCAAGCCGCGTATTGAGTGAAGTGGGTCTTACGGAAAGACAACACATTCTGGCTGCCAACCTTTCGCACGGCGAGCACCGCCAGCTCGAGGTGGCGATGGCGCTCGCCACGCGCCCGCGCCTGCTGCTGCTCGACGAGCCGATGGCCGGCATGGGCATCGAGGAGTCGCAGCGCATGATCGCGCTGCTCGGCGCGCTCAAGCGGCGGCTCACCATCATCCTGGTCGAGCACGACATGGACGCGGTCTTCCGCCTGGCCGACCGCATCTCGGTGCTGGTCTACGGCCGCATCATCGCCACCGATACGCCTGAAAAAATCAGGGCGAATGAAGAGGTCCGCAGGGCTTACCTCGGGGAGGACGCCTGATGCTCGAGGTGCGCGATCTGGAGACCGCCTATGGTCGCAGTCAGGTTCTCTTCAAGATCAATCTTTCCATCCGGAAAGGCGAAGTGGCGACCCTGCTGGGCCGCAATGGGATGGGCAAGACCACCACCGTGCGCTCCATCATGGGGATCACGCCCTGCAAATCGGGAACCATTCTCTATGAGGGAAAGGAGATGCAGCGGCTTCCTTCCTTCCGCGTCGCCAAGGCCGGCATCGGCCTGGTGCCGGAAGGCCGCCAGGTGTTCCCGAATCTCACGGTGCGCGAGAACCTTATCGCGACCCGGCGTGGCGAAGGCTGGACACTAGAGAAAGTATTTGACCTCTTCGGCAACCTGAAAGAGAGACAAAGCCACTACGGCAATCAGCTTTCCGGCGGCGAGCAGCAGATGCTCGCCATCGGGCGCGCGCTGATGACCAATCCGCGCCTGCTGATCCTCGACGAGGCAACCGAAGGGCTCGCGCCCCTGATTCGCGCCGAGATCTACCGCTCGATCGAGCGGCTCAAGGCCGGTGGGCTGTCGCTGCTGGTGATCGACAAGGACGTGCGGGCCCTGACCCGGGTGGCCGACCGCCATTACGTGCTGGAGAAGGGCCGCGTGGTGTGGAGCGGGAGCTCCGCCGAGCTCGCCGCGAACCAGGACGTCCAGCACAAGCACCTCGGGGTTTAGACTTCCGCCATGCAGCGCGAAAACATCGTCGGCCGGGCCAACGTCGAGGATACGCCGGAGCTGAAGGCCTACTACCAGGCGCTCGAGGGCGAGGCCCTGGGCGCGCTGTGGACGGTGGCCAACGAGATCGAGCCCTGGTACCCGCAGCCGAAATCGGTTCCGACCCTCTGGCGCTGGAAGAATATCGAGTCCTTTGTCAGAAAAGCGGCAGATCTCGTGTCCGCGGAAAAAGCCGCCCGGCGCGTGGTAATGCTGGTCAATCCGGGGCGCAAGGAATGGAGCGCCGCGGCCGGTCTGCTCTACACCGGCGTGCAGGTGATGAATCCGGGCGAATTCACCTCGGCACATCGCCACCAGGCCTCCGCGCTTCGCTTCGTCATGGAGGGCCGCGGCGCCTATACGGTGGTGGATGGCGAGCGCCTTACGCTCGGCGCGCGCGACTTCGTGCTCACGCCCAACGGCACCTGGCATGACCACGGCGTGGAGGAAAGCGGCACGCAGTGCGTTTGGCAGGACGGCCTCGACATTCCGCTGATGAATGCGCTCGATGCCAATTTCTACGAGGTTCACCCCAAGGTGTTGCAGACCCCGGCGCCGCTGTCGCGCGAGAACTGGTCCAAGCCCTATTCGCCCGTGTTTCTCTACAGGTGGGACGAGAGCTATAAGGCCGTTCGAAGGGATTCGTTCTTTGAATATCGAAATCCGCTCACGGGTGGCCCCATCATGCCCACGATGGGTGCACGATTGGATTTTCTTTCTTCAAAAGCAGTTTCAAAAAAGAAACAACACACGGGAAGCATCATCTATCAGGTTGCGCAGGGTTCCGGCTGGTCCGAAATAAGCGGACAACGTTTCGAGTGGCAGGAGAAGGACATCTTCTGCGTACCGTCCTGGGCACCGTACCGCCATGGCGCTCACGAAGAAGCCGTGCTGTTCTCGTTCAATGACCTTCCCGCGATGAAGGCCCTGAGTTTGTACAGAGAAAAGAATGATTAGCCAGGAACAGAACGAGCGAATGACGCGCATCGGGCCGGGCACGCTGGCCGGCAAGTTGCTGCGCCGCTACTGGCAGCCGATGGCGCTCGCCGACGAAATGAAAGGAGAACGCGCGGTAAAGGCAGTTCGGCTTCTGGGGGAGAACCTAGTTCTTTATAAAACCTCCAAATCTTTCGCATTGATGCAAAGGCATTGCCCGCATCGCGGCGCCGACCTCGCCTATGGCCGCCTCGAGGAAGACGGGCTGCGCTGCTCGTTCCACGGCTGGAAATTCGATGCCGCCGGCAAATGCATCGAGACGCCCGCCGAGCCGGAAGGCAGCCGGCTGTGCGATCACATCAAGACCGTGTCCTACCCGGTGGTCGAGAAGAGCGGCATCCTGTTCGCCTTTCTCGGCGAGGGGCAGGCGCCTGCCTTCCCGCACTTCGACTGCTTCGTCGCGCCGGAGGCCTACACTTTTGCCTTCAAGGGCTACTGGGACTGCAACTGGCTGCAGGCGCTGGAAGTCGGCATCGACCCGGCGCACGCCTCCTGGCTGCACAAGTATTTCGAGGACGAGAACCCGGCGGCGAGCTACGGCAAGCAGTTCCGCGGCAACCCGGCCGATTCCGACCTGCCGATCAGCAAGGTGCTGCGCGAATACGACCGCCCCGAGATCCGCGTCGAGAAAACCGACTATGGCATGCGCCTGCAGACTCTGCGGCGCATCAGTGACGCGCAGACGCATATCCGCGTCACCAACATCCTCTTTCCGCAGGCCTTCGTCATCCCGATGAACGCCGAGATGACCATCACGCAGTTCCATGTGCCGGTGGACGACACCGGCTGCTACTGGTACTCGATTTTCACCAGTTTCGGCGGCGCGGTGGACAAGGACACCATGCGCAGCCAGCGACTCAAGACCTATCCCGCGCCCGACTACAAGCCGATTTATTCCAGAAAAAATTCCTGGGGCTTCGATGCCGATGAGCAGAAATCGAAGACCTTTACGGGCATGGGCTTCGACATCAACATCCACGACCAGTTCGCCTGCGAATCGCAGGGCCTGATCGCGGACCGTACGCGCGAGAACCTTGGCAGCTCCGACAAGGGGATCGTTCTTTACCGGCGCCTGCTGCTCGATGCCATTCGAAAGAACGAGACGGGCGAGTTGACGGTAAACACCGAGTTTTCAGGACCGCCGACCATCGACGGCATCGGCCCGACTAAGGAAATTGACGAGTACTGGAAATCGGCCGACGAGAAGCGCCGCAAGCAATCGCAGTGGGCAGCGTGAAGCTCGACGGCCTCAAGGTGGTGCGGTTTTCGTTCGCCGACCAGCACGGCGTGCTGCGCGGCAAGACGCTCGCCGTCGCCGAAGCCGGGGCGGCAATGCGGCGCGGCGTCACCGTGACGAGCACCCTGCTCCTCAAGGACACCTCGCACCGGACGGTGTTTCCCGCCTTTACGCCGGGCGGCGGCGTGGGCATGGCCGAAATGCAGGGCGCAGCCGACGTGCTGATGATGCCCGACGAGACGACGTTTCGCGTCCTGCCCTGGGCGCCGGAAACCGGCTGGGTGCTCTGCGACTTGAGTTTCCAGGATGGCCGATCGGTGCCGTACGACACGCGCGCGATACTGAAGAATTCCCTGAAGAAACTTTCTCCATTCGAGCTGATTTGCGGTCTCGAGATTGAATTTCACGTCTTCAAGATCGTCAACGAAAACCTCAAGCCCGCGGACGCCGGCCAGCCCGGCAGTCCGCCCGAGGTGGCGCTGCTCACCACCGGCTACCAGTATCTGACCGAGCAGCGTTACGACCAGATTGATCCCGTGATCGGGATGCTTCGAAATGCGCTTTCTGCATTAGGGCTTCCATTAAGAAGCTTTGAAGTCGAGTTCGGCCCCAGCCAGTTCGAGTTCACGCTCGCGCCGCAGGAGGGCCTGGCGGCCGCTGACTCGATGCTGCTGTTTCGCAGCGCGGTGAAGCAGGTGGCGCGCCGCCACGGCTACCACGCCACTTTCATGTGCCGCCCGAAGCTGCCCAATGTCATGTCGAGCGGCTGGCACTTGCATCAGTCGCTGACTCGGAACGGGACAAGTGCTTTTGTTTCACCGACGGAGGATCTTTCAGAGATCGGAAAATATTATCTAGCAGGACTGATGGCGCACGCGCAGGGGGCCTGCGCCCTGTCCACTCCCACCATCAACGGCTACAAGCGCTACCGCCCCTACTCGCTTGCGCCGGACCGGCTGGTGTGGGGCAAGGAAAACCGCGGCGCCGCTTTCCGCGTGATTGGCGCGCCGGGCGAGCCGGCCACGCGCATCGAGAACCGCATCGGCGAGCCGGCGGCCAATCCCTATCTCTACCTCGCCTCGCAGATCTATTCTGGCCTCGACGGCATGGCGCGCAAGCTGCCATTGCCGCGCTCGGCGGATACGCCCTACGAGGCGAAGGCGGAGCTGCTGCCCCGCACGCTGGAGGAGGCCCTGTGGGCGCTGCGCAAGGACAAGGTGCTGGTGGATGGCCTGGGCAAGACCTTCGTCGACTACTACTGCCGTATCCGCGAGGCGGAGATCGCGCGCTTCAACGCCGAGGTCTCCGAGTGGGAGCACAAGGAATATTTCGACCTGTACTAGGCAAAGGACGTCATGGAAAAACGCAATCTGGGTAGCAGCCCGCTGAATGTTTCCGCCATCGGGCTGGGCTGCATGTCGATGTCCGGCATCTACGGCAATGCCGACGACGCCGAGTCGATCCGCGTCATCCACCACGCGCTCGACCAGGGCATCAATTTTCTCGACTCCGCCGACATGTACGGCTGGGGCCACAACGAGGAACTGATCGGCAAAGCGCTGCGCGGCCGGCGTGCCGGCGTGATCCTCGCCACCAAGTTCGGCCAGACCAGGGACGCCGCCGGCAAGCAGGGCGTCGACGGCAGCCCCGCGTACGTGCAGCAGGCCTGCGAGGCGAGCCTCAAGCGCCTCGGCGTCGACGTGATCGACCTCTATTACCAGCATCGCGTCGATCCGAATACGCCGATCGAGGACACGATGGGCGCGATGAAGCGTTTGGTCGAACAGGGGAAGGTGCGCGCCCTGGGCCTATCGGAGGCGGCGCCCGAGACCATCCGCAAGGCGCACAAAGTTCACCCGCTTGCAGCGGTGCAGAACGAATATTCCCTGCTGTACCGGACCGACGGCGAGGAAACGCTGCGCGCGACCCGCGCGCTCGGCATCGCCCTCGTCGCCTATGCACCGCTCGGGCGCAGCATGCTTACCGGCACCGTGCGCGGCAAGGCCGACCTGCCCGAGGGCGACCGCCGGCTTGCGCACCCGCGCTTCCAGGGCGAGAGCCTGGACCGGAATGTTTCCCTGGTCGCCAAATTGAACGAGATAGCGCGTGAAAAGCACTGCACGACGGCCCAGCTCGTTCTTGCTTGGCTGCTGGCGCAGGGCAAGGACATCGTCACCATTCCCGGCACCAAGCGACGGGAGCGCGTCGATGAGAATCTGAACTCGTTGAAGATCAAGCTGTCCACCCAGGACCTGAAGCGCATCTCCGACGCCGCCCCGGTCGGCGCGGGCGCCGGGTTGCGCTACCCGGCCGACGGCATGAAAAAAGTCTACCTGTAGAGGGATGCCATGGGTGACCAGTTGAAAGTCCTCGACCGCGTGGCGGACAAGGGCCTCGACATCGCCATGCACTTCGGGCCGAAGCTGCTGGTCGCGATCCTGATTCTCGCCGCCGGCTTCTTCGTCGGCGCCTGGGCGGGCCGCGCCACCGCACGCCTGCTGGCGCGCGTCCACCTCGAGCCGCCGGTCAGTCGGCTGATCGAGCGCGCTGCGCGCGTGTTCGTGTTCCTCCTTTTCGTCATCGTGGCGCTGCAGAACCTGGGCGTGGAACTGCTGCCGCTGATCGCCGGCCTGAGCGTCGCCGGTGCCGGCATCGCGCTCGCCACGCAGGGCGTGCTGGGCAACGTGGTCGCGGGCCTCACCATCATCTTCACCCGCCCGTTCCGCATCGGCGACTACATTTCGATCTTCAAGGAGGAAGGCGAAGTGCTGGCGATTGAGCTGTTCAGCACCACGCTCGGGCACGCCGACCTGTCGCGCGTCGTGATCCCGAACCGCCGCATCGTCGGCGAGGTGCTGCACAACTACGGCCGCATCCGCCTGCTGAGCGTCGAGGTCGGCATCGCCTACGACACGGAGATCGGCGCCGCCCTGAAACTGGTCGGAGAGATCCTCGCCGCCAACCCGCGCGTGCTCAAGGACCCGGCGCCCGGCTGCAAGATCGCGCACCTGGCCGATTCCAGCATCGTGGTTGTCGCCCTGGGCTGGGTGCGGATCCCCGACTACGGCGCCGTCGCCGGCGAGCTGAACCGCGCCATCGTCGAATCGTTCCGCGCCCGCGGCATCGCCATCCCGTTCCCGCAGCGCGAGATCAGAATGCTCTGAACTGCAGCTCCGCGGCCACTGCGTCCAGCAGGCGGTCGGCGAGGATGGGCTTGAGGAGATAGGTCGCGCCGAGTCCGCGGGCGCGCCGCGCCTCCTGCGGCATCGCGCTGAGGAAGATCACCGGGAAAAACGGAATGCTGCGGTCGGCGCGGATCGCCGAGACCAGCTCGATACCGTCCATGTGCGGCATGTCCACATCCGAGATCATCAGGTCGGGCACCCGCTCCAGCACCGCCCTGCCGGCGGCGACGGCGTCTTCGGCGATCACGACGTCGTAGCCGTCGTTGGACAGGTGGATGTAGAGCAGCTCCCGCAGGAATTCGTCATCGTCGACGACGATGACTCTGCGCCGCGCCGCGCGGATAGCCGCGGCCGGACGGACTGCCGGGAAGACTAGCGTCGCTCCCAAAATGACAGCCGGTCGTCGGCGAGCAGCTCGATCTCCCGGCGCAACTGCTTGGCCAACTCGTCGACGCAGTAGAGGTGCTGCGACATCTTCGACGCCAGGGTGGACGCCGGCTCGTTGACCTCGTTCCGGATGCGCGCCATGGCCTTGTTGCACATGCACATCAGAACGAGGATGTCGCGCGACGCCTCCAGCGCCCGGCGGGTGGAGTCCAGGTGGACGATGCGCCGTCCGGGGGATGCCGGATGGGCTTCCCCTGCCGCCAAACTGGGTTTATGTTGCAGTTGCATGCGTCGCACTCTGGCGACGTCGATTTGCGCAGCGGTTACGCGGCCGTAGTCCAAACGGACTATCGGAGAGAATTGAGGTCCGGAGCGGCTATTTTCCCCGCAATGCTTTGTTAAAGGCCCCGATCTCCCTCGCCACGGAGTGCTGGGCAGGGAAAGGCCGCTTCGCCTCCCGGTACCAGTAGCGCGCGTTCGGCAAGTCGCCTTCCATCAGATGGGTAATGCCGTGCGCCCAGCAGGCGAGCGGCGATTCTTCGTCCTCCTGCACGATGACGTGGGCCTTCTGCCAGTCGCCCTGCTCCATCAGCGACAAGGCGGCGGCGAGCTCAGCCTTCGACAGGCAAGACATCGATTTGGTACTCGTGCCGCAGTCTGCGTTGAAGCACCGGGTCTTCCAGTTCCATTTTGAACTTCTTCGCTGGCCGGATGCCACCCTTGGCGGCGAGCGTGCCGCAGAACATTGCCCATCCCACCGGAAGTTTTTTGTATTTTGAAAAAAGATCCTCTGGGGCGCGCATGGCCGTGACGGGCCCTTCCTGGTAGAGCTCCCCGTCCGCCCAGGAGCGCAGCATGAGCTGGTCCCAATGCGGCCTGACTTCGTCGTAGCGCCAGGCGTCTTTCGCCACCGGCTTCTCGCACAGCTGCTTGGAGAGCGTCACGCCGATGGTTTCGGCCTTGCGATCGGTGTGATCGGAACCGACGGTAACCCACAGGCCATCGGGCTTTGACAACAGGACGAATTCGACTTCACCGCTGGTATCCGGGCCCGCGACCTGAATTACCTCTGAAAAAACCAGAAGATTTGCTGCGACCCGATAGAAGATGGGCGTGGTCCTGGGCGGCTTGACACCGATTTCCTCCAGCTCCTTGATGTGCTTGCGCAGTGCCGCCTCGTCGCGCCCGGTCCAGCCGGCGATGATCAGCTGGTCGATCTTCATGCGACTTTCTTCTTGATCCTGGCCGGGATGTCGTAGGTCGCCATCAGGTCATCCACCACCTGGTGGAAGTGCAGCCACGGCGCCTCGCGGAAATTGTGGTTGCGCACGATGAACGAGGCGCCGGCGTAGAACTTCTCGTACTGCAGGTGCCGGCCGGCGAACTCCGAGCCGATCAGGTCCCAGGCGAGCTTGTAGAGCTTCATGCGCTCCACCGCGCCAAGCTGCGGCGTCTGCCAGTAGGTTTCAAACAGCTTGCGCAGCTGCGGGTCGTGCATCACGCTCGCATCGGCCGGCATCTGGAAGATGCCGCCGCCGCACAGTTCGCGCAGCGCGTCGATGATCGACGAGTGGCTCTCGGTGCACCAGTTGAGCGCGGCGTACATGTAGCGGCGGTTGAAGGTCTTCCAGCCCGCAGGCCAGTCCTCGGCGTCCTGCAGCTGGCCGGCGATCATGCCGCCGAGCGCCGCCTCGAGCGCGGCGAAGCGCCCGAGCACCTCGCGCACCGCCGGCACCTCGTTGGCACCCGAAGCGTGCGCGATCTTGCTCGCCAGCCCGACGATCAGCTGCATCTTGGCGTGGAAGCGCACGTTGGACTGGTGGTTGCCGTAGCAATGCCCCGGCGTCTTGATGTAGACCTCCCGCGCCAGGATGGCGTCGTTGTGCACGAACACCCTCTCCCAGGGCACCTTCACGCGCTCGCACATCACCATCGAGTCGGTCTCGTCGAAGCGCCAGGTGAGCGGATTCTCGAATTCGCTCGGCGCGTGGCGCTCATAGGCCTTGCGCGACCACAGCGTCAGGCCGGGCGCGTTCACCGGCACCGCGCAGGTGACCGACTCGGCGAGCTGGTTGGGCGCGAGCGGCAGCAGGTTGCCGATCCAGATCTCGTTGGCAAACACCGCGCCGGTGGCGAGCATCTTCATGCCGCTCACCACCAGGCCGTCGTCCTCCTCGGCCACCACGCGCAGCGACGGCACCGGGATGTTCTGCTTCTGGTAGAACTCGGGATTGCGCGCCGCCTGCGGCGGCAGCACCGCGTAGACGCTGTAGACGTCGTTGCGGCGCATGTGCTCGTAGTAGCCGAGCAGATTGGCCTCGTACTCGCCGAACACCGACGGGTTCATGGCCATGCCGGTGACGAAGCTCGAGACGTGGTCGGGCGAGCGTCCGAGAAGTCCGTGACTCATTCGCGCAATGGCTTTATGAATTTCTGTTCTTTTTAGAAGATCATCCTTCGTCTTTGCGCGCAGAAAGTAGCTGCTATGGCGCTCCCCCTTCTCCTCGAAGCTCAGCCCGGGATCGGCGGCTTTCATGTCGTAGATAGCGCCCACGGTGCGCGCCGCGTTACGGAAAGCAGCGTGCGTCGTGACGTCGTCGACCTTCTCGGCGCCGATGTAGACGACGCGACCGTCCTTCAGTTGCCTGAGGTGTTCAGCGCCGGTCTTTAACATGGCCTGAAGTTTCGTAGTAGTGAATCTCGTGAAGAATGCAGCCGCCCTTGGAGGTAAACGGGCCATGGTGCACGCCCGGCGGCCGGCAGGCGTAGGTCGAGGCGAAGCACTGCTGCCCGCCCTTGCCCTGCTTGTCGTTGCCGACCACCAGGTCGCCCTGCACGACGTACACCTCTTCCCAATGGTCGTGCACGAACGGCTCGGTGGAAAATGCGCCCGCGTCGATCTTCAGCAAGCGGGTCCGGCTTCCTCTCTTCGCTTTTTCGTCTATATCCGAGGCGAGGATCTTCTGCCAGAAGCCCGGCGGATAGCCGGCCGGCCGTTCCCATCCGGCGTTGACGTCGACCTTGACGAATTCCATGTGTTGTTTCGGTTTCATGGCTTCCTCCACACTTCCTCGCTGGCCATCGCCTGGTGCGTAACCGTGCCCTCGTAGGTCATGAAGCGCTTGAAGTCCTCTCGTGCCTGCGCCCGCTCGCGCGAGGCGAAGGCTGCATTCATCGCCTCGGGCGAGTCGAACTCCAGCTGTGCCATCAGCACCGCGCTGCCGCGCTTCACCGGAATCGGGTCGCGCCATTCGAGCGGCGTATGCAGGACCATGCGCCGCAGCCCCGGCCAGTTTGTCACCAGCGGCACATGGACCTTGCGGTAGCGCGCGAGAAAAGCCTCCAGCTCCGCGACCGCGATGTCGTAGCGCACAAAATAGGACACGCTCATGCCGCCCGCGCCTCGTGCATCAAAAGCTCGATCATCGCCACCGCGCGATCGCCGCTCTCCAGCAGGTCGCGCGCCAGCAGCCGCAATTGCCGGAAGCGCTTCGTATCGAGCCGCTCGAACAGCACATCGTTGATGCGCACCTGGTAGGGCGCGAGCTTCCTGAGCAGCAGCAGGCTGGTCGGACTGCTGAACAGCAGCACCCTGCGGCCATCGGCCGGATCCGAGCGCTTCTCCAGGATGCCTCGCGCGGCGAGCTTGTTGGCCTCGATGGTGATGAAGGCGCCGGAGCGGTGCAGGCGTTCCGCCACCTCGCCGATCGACAGGCCGTTCGAGCGGCTCACCAGCATCAGGATCTCGTATTGCACGCCGGAGATGCCGGCGATGGCGGCAAAGGCGTCGCGGCAGGCGTCGAGGCGATGGCCGTAGGCGATCAGGTCGTGGATCAGGCTGCGGAAGTCAGCGTCCGAGCCGCGCGCGAGCAGCGCCGGGCGCGACACGGTGAGCGGATTGGCGCTGCGCTTGCGGGGACGGGGCATTGACCCGCAAGACTCTAGGACGCAAAATTACCTTTGTCAATTAGCTTTTCGGACAAGGAGGAACGCCCATGCTGAAGCTCTACGGCCAGTACCGCTCGCGCGCCTTTCGCGTCGCCTGGCTGTGCAAGGAATCGAATATTCCCTACGAGCACGTCAACGTCACCGTCAATATCCCGCAGGCGGGCTGCAAGGACGCCGCCTACGTCGCGCTCAACCCCAACGCGCGCGTGCCGACCATCGACGACGACGGCTTGGTGATGTGGGAGTCCGGCGCCATCAACCTGTACCTGGCGGAGAAGTACCGCAGCCCGCTGTGGCCCGCCGACGCGAGGGGCAAGGGACGCATGCTGCAGTGGGCATTCTTTGTCGCCAACGACGTCGAAGCCAACATGATCCTGGTGATGCAGCATCGCATGATGTT
Source organism: Burkholderiales bacterium (assembly GCA_036394595.1). Taxonomy (GTDB): domain Bacteria; phylum Pseudomonadota; class Gammaproteobacteria; order Burkholderiales; family SG8-39; genus SCGC-AG-212-J23. The sequence goes on from DASWEU010000031.1 coordinate 23,473, forward strand.
TCCGCCGGAAAAGCGCAATCCCGCGATCGCGGATGACGCGGACGCGAAGTTGCAGCCTCGACTCAAGGTATTGGACGCATTTCTGGAAAAGAATCGCTTTTTTGGCGGCGATCGTTGGGACATGTCCGACTTCATGGTGGCGAGCATCTGTTTCTCCTTCACCGCCATGAAATACGACCTGTCGAAATACCCGCATTTCCAGAAATGGCTGCTGGCGAGCCTGGAGCGCCCGCAGGCGAAGGAAGCGATCGCGCTGCGCGGCTAGCGCCCGAGCGAGCGCAGGTATTCCGCGGCGGGCACCGGCCGGGAGAACAGGAACCCCTGCGCCTGGTCGCAGCGCATCAGCATCAGGAACTTGGCCTGCTCCTCGGTCTCCACGCCTTCGGCCACCACGGTGAAATCGAGCATGTGCGCCATCTCGATGATAGTGCGCACGATGGTGGCGTCGCCGTGGTCCTCAAACATGTCCTTGATGAAGGAGCGGTCGATCTTCAGCGTGCTGACCGGAAAGCGCGTCAGGTAGGCGAGGCTCGAGTAGCCGGTGCCGAAGTCGTCGATGGCGATGCGATGGCCGGCCTCGCGCAGCGCGCGCATCATGCGGATGGCGTGATCGGGATTGTTCATCAACTGGCTCTCGGTGATCTCCAGCTCGAGCAGCGCCGGGTCGACCGCCGACGCCGCGATCACCGCCCGGATGCGCGTATCCAGGTCCTGCAGGCGGAACTGGCGCGCCGACAGATTGACCGCCACGGGCAACGGATGCAGGCCCGCGGCCTGCCAGGCCTTGATGTCCGCGCATACCCGGCCGAACACCCACTCGCCTACCGGCACGATCAATCCGGTTTCCTCCAGCACCGGGATGAATTCCAGCGGCGACACCGCGCCGCGCTCCGGATGCTGCCAGCGCAGCAAGGCCTCGGCGCCGCAGGGGCGCCGGTCGGTCAGGCCGACCTTGACCTGGTAGGCGAGCGTGAATTCCTCGCGCTCCAGCGCACGTCGCAAGTCGGCGCCGATCTGCGCGCGGGCCCGCGAGCGCTGGTTGATCTCGACGGTGAAGAACTGGAAGGCATTGCGCCCGGCCTGCTTGGCACGGTACATGGCCGCATCGGCCGCGCCGATCAGCGCCTCGGCGCCATCGCCGTCGCCCGGGTAAACCGCGATGCCGACGCTCGCCGTGACGAACACCTCGTGGCCGCCCAGGTCGACGGCACGCCCAAGCTGGTCGATGACTTTCTGCGCCACCAGCGCAGCGTCCTCCGGCTGCGCCAGGTCGGCGAGCACCAGCGCGAATTCGTCGCCGCTGATGCGCGCCACCGTGTCGCCGGGGCGGATGCAGGCCTGCAGGCGCACCGCCACTTCCTTGAGCAGCGCGTCGCCGCCGGCGTGCCCAAGCGTATCGTTGACCAGCTTGAACTCATCGAGATCGATGAACAGCACGCCGAGGGACGCGCGGCGGCGCCGTGCCTGGACGATCATCTGCGAGAAGCGGTCGGCGAGCAACGCGCGGTTCGGCAGCCCGGTCAGCGGATCGAACTGCGCGAGATACGAGAGCTTGCTTTCGCTGTCGATGCGCTGCATGCCGGCGGACAGCACGCTCGCCACGGCATCGAGAAAATTCGTCTCCTCCTCGGCCAGCGCCGCTTCCCGGCGATAGCCGGCGCACAGCAGCCCGCGCGCGCCCGGGTCGCCGCGCACCGGAACCAGCGCCACCGACCGCAGTTCCTTCGCCCAGGACGGCTGCAACGTGCTGCCATTCGTGACGACGCTGGTGCCTACGCGCAGCGCGTGCAGCATGGGATCGTCCGCCTTGCAATCCAGCTCGCCCGTGCCGGCCTGGGCATCGGCGACGCCGACCAGCGCGCGTTGCACCAGCTTGCCCTCGCCGGGACCAGGCTCGAGGTAGGCGACCGCGTCGGCGCCCAGCGCCTCCAGCACCGCCTGCGTCGCGTCGGCGATCAGCTCCGCCGGATCGCGCTTGGCGAGCGCTGCCTGGCCGAAGCGCGCGATGCGCTCCTGGTAGCGCAGGTGCACCGCCTTGCGCTCCTCGACGAGCTTGCGGCTGCTGATATCGCGCGAGACGGTGACGATGACCCAGCCGTCGCCCTGGCGTAGCGCCCGCCGGTAGAGCTCGGTCCAGCCGCGGCGCCCGTTTCCGGCGACATAGGTCGTCTCGGTGCGAACGCCCTCGTCTCCCGCGGCGATGACGGCGTCATAGTCCCGCTCCAGGTCCCCGCGCGACACCATCAGCAGATCCTGAGGTGGCATTCCCACCAGCTGCTCGCGCGGGTAGCGCACCCCGCGACAGGCCGCCGCATTGACGTCCACGATCTTCATGGACGCGCGGTCGACCAGGTAGATGGCGTCGGCCGACATGTCCATGGCGGCGCGGAACCTGCGCAGCTCCTGCTCGCCGCGGCGCTGTTGCGTGATGTCGCGCGAGGTGCCGCGGTAGCCGGCGAAACGATTTTTGGCATCGAAGATCGGCTCGCCATCCGCGCGAATGTGAAATTGCTTGCCGGCGCGGTCGCGATAGGAATATTCGACGTCGCGAAACGCCTCGTGGCGCTCCAGTGTCGCGCGATGGCCGCTCCAGTCGATCGATTCCCGCTCGAGACCGGGCAGCTCCCAGATGCACTTGCCGAGGATGGTCGCGGCCGGCGCGTAGCTTCCCTCTCCGGGACCCTGTCCCTCGAACTTGACGAAACGGAATTCGGCGTCCTGCTCCCAGTACCAGTCGGAGGACAGCGTGGTCAGGCTGCGAAAGCGCGCCTCGCTCTCGCGCAGCACGCGTTCGGTGTCCTTGCGCTTGAGGAACTGCCCCACCTGGCTGCCGATCACGCGCAGCGTACGCAGCAGCTCGGCATCCGGCGCGCGCACCTTGCTGCTAGTGATCGAGAGCACGCCGATGGTGCGTCCCTCGAACGAGACCGGGAACACGAATGCCGCGTGCACTCCCGTGTCGCGCGCCAGCGCGGCGTTGGCCGAACGCGGATCGGTGGTAACGTCGGGCACCCAGAGCGGCTCGCCCGTCTTCCAGGCATGGCCCACCAGGCCGACTCCGGGAGCGAATTGGAGGCGTTGCGATCCCTTGACGTAGGCCTCCATCGCCCCCGGGCTGCGCCACCAGCCCTGGTGGTAGCGCATCACGCCCGCCGCGTCGTCGTGGTGGAAGTAGCGGCCGGTGTCCCAGTTCTCCGATTCGCAGATCACGCGGATCACCGCGCGCAGTGCCTCCGACTCGGATTCCGAGTCGGCCAGGCACCGTGTCACCGCGTGCTCGAGCGCGACGAGCTGCTCTTCGCGCTTGCGCGCGGTGATCTCGGAGCCGACGCCGCGGTATCCCCGGAACAGGCCGCCATCGTCGAACACCGGCTCGCCGCTGACGCGAACCCAGACCTGCTCGCCGGCTTCGTTCAGCCGCCCCAGGTCGAGGTCGCGGAACGGCCGCCGCGCCTCGAGATCCGCGCGGTGTGCCGCCCAGTCCGCCTCGGACATGTTGAAGTAGTTCTGCTCCCAGCGGCGGCGGCCGATCAGTTTCTGCTGGCCGAAGGTGAGCCGGGATGAGCTGGTGCCGGACACCGAGGTGAAGCGGAACTCGGTGTCCTGCTCCCAGTAGTTGTCCGAGGACAGGCCGGTGAGGCTGCGAAAGCGTTCCTCGCTCTCGCGCAGCTTGCGCTTCGCCTTGCGCCGCTGCGCCTCGCGCTGGAGTTTTTCCAGGGCAAAGGCAATGCTGTCGGCGAGACGCTGCAGCAGCGCGGTGAGTTCGTCGCCGAAGGCGTCCTTATCCCGGTGCTGCAGGCCGAACACGCCGGCGAGCTCGCCGACGACGTGCAGCGGGAACACGGCCGCGGCGCCGACGTGGTAGCTGCGCACCTCGCCTCGCCGTCCCACGGTACGGGGATCCGCGGCATAGTCGTTGCTGATCGCCGGGCGGCCGGTGCGGCAGGCGTCGCCGATCAGCCCGCCGCCGGGTTGCGTTTCGTCGAGCGTTGGCACGATGTTCTCCACCAAAGCCGCGCTCGGTCCGCTCGCCGCGGCGCGCGTCAGCCGTTTCGTCTTCGCATCCAGCAGGAACACGGTGCCGATCAGGAATCCGCCCGCCTCCACGGCGATCTTGCACGCCTGCTCGAATACCTTCTGCGGCGAATCGGCGCGCAGGATCGCCTCGTTGGCCGCGCCCAGGGCGGCGTACATGCGCCCGAGATCGACGATGCGGCGCTCGTTCTCCTTGCGCGCCGTGGCGTCGTCGATGATCGCAATCTCGTAGAGCGCCCTGCCGCCGGCGTCCCGCACCACCGCCACCGTCAGGTCGGCCCAGACGGTCGAGCCGTCCTTGCGCCGGTAGCGCTTGGCGAAGGTCGCCGCATCGGTCTCGCCGGTGCGCAGGCGGGCGCGCCGGGCGTCGGTCACGTCGCGGTCGTCCGGATGCGAGACCTCCTTGACCGACTTGCCGGCCAGCTCCTGCGCCTCGTAGCCCAGCAACTGGCAGAGCTTGCGATTGACCCGGAGGAAACGTCCGTTCAGGTCGACGTGCGCGATGCCCGAGCCGGCCAGCTCGAAGGTGTCGCGGAAGCGGCCTTCACTTTCGCGCAAGGCGGTTTCCGCAGCGATTCGCTCGCGGATATCGCGCGAGATGGCGGCGATGATCCAGCGGTCGCCCGAGCGCAGCACGCGCCGCGTCGATTCGAACGGCTGCTGCGAGCCGTCGCGGCAGCGGTAGTAGCTCATCATGCTGCCTGGAATCGACGGGTCTGCGATCAGGCGGTCGTAGGCCTGCTCGAGCTCCTCGCGCGTGGCCGGCAGCACGTCCTGCGGCCCCAGGGCAAGCAGCTCCTCGCGCGTGTAGCCCAGCATGCGGCAGGCGGTGCGATTGGCGTCGATGAAGCGCATCGACAGGCGATCGATCAGGACGATGATGTCGGCCGATTCGTCCATCGCCAGGCGGAAGCGGCGCAGGTCCTCCTCGGCGCGCTTGCGGGGAGTGATGTCGGTGGCGATGCCGCGGTAGCCGCGGAAGCGGCCGGCCGCATCGTGGACCGGTACGCCGCTCGCGGTCAGGTAGCGGGTCTCGCCGTCATCACCGGTGCGGGAATATTCGAAGTTGCGAAAAGGCAAGCGGGCATCGAGGAGCTTGCGGTGCTCCTCCCAGTTGCAGGAAACCGGCTTCACTCCCTTGAGCTCCCAGCGGAATTTGCCGACCGCATCGCCGGGGCGTTTGCCCCAGGCGTCCGCTGCCTGGCCGTCGAAGCGCGTGAAGCGCAGCTCCTCGTCCTGCTCCCAGTACCAGTCGGACGAAAGCTCGACCAGGCTGCGAAAACGCGCCTCGCTGGTGCGCAGCGACCGGTGGGTGTTGGCCTGGATCGCGGCTAGGCGCACCAGCCGCTCGAGCGCCGCGGCGGTCAGCTCGTTCTTCGACAGGAAATCGTAGGCGCCGGCCTCCATGGCGCCGGCGCGCAGCTTGGGGTCGCGGTCGCCCGTGAGCACGATCACCAGCTGGTCGCCTTCGCGGCACAGGGCCTCGACAGTCGCCAAGCCGGAGGAATCGGGAAGTGCCAGGTCCGCGAGCACCAGGCCAAAGGATTCCGACCGCAGCTTGGCGAGTGCGTCGGCGAGGTTCGAGGCCAGCTCGAGATGCGAATCGACCCACGGCATGCGCCGCAATTGGGTGTGGATCAGCTCGGCGAATACGGCGTCGTCCTCCACCAGCAGGAGTCGAACCGAATCGCGCTGCGCGGAATTGCGTCGGCTGAAGTCGGGTTCACGGTTCAAGTCGGATGCTCCCCCAGAGCCAGCCGAGTATGCGCCGCTGCCCGTCTAGCGGCTATCGGAAATTACCGACGACGCGCTGGAAATACGCCATATTTACAGGGTCTTACAGTTTCATCTCCAAGGCGTAAAGCCCCCCGGCATGGCGATCGACGGCGAAAACGATGCCGCGGTCGTCGACGAACACGTCGTTGATCTGCGCCGTGCCGGCGGGCGCCCCGTCCGGCGCCGGCGGCACGAACCAGGCCACTTCGCGCGGCGCGTAGGGATCGGCGATGTCGTAGGCGCGTACGCCGGCGTTGAAGAAAGTGCCGAGCACGATGTTCTCCGAGCGCCAGGCGCCGGGCGACGGCGGGTTCTCGTGCACGTTGTGGGCGCCGCAGCGACCGCCGCGGTGCAGGTACGGCGTCACGCCGGACACCGGCAGCGTGGAGATGCTGACCGGGTTGCGCTCGTCGCGCGCGTCGAGCAGCCAGACCAGCTTCGGCCAGTCGACGCCGTTGTCCTGTACCGACTCATCGGTCACCACCAGCAGGTCGCGCCCGAACAGCGGCAGCACGGTGTGCGCGAAGCCGTTGTACGGCGGCGAATTGCGCCAGTTCGACACCAGCTTCGGCCGGGCGCGGTCGGCGATGTCGAGCACCATGATGCCGCCGTCGAGGTAGCCGAGGTAGCAGCGGTCGGGCCGCTCCGGGTAGACGTTGGTGTTATGCGCGCGAAAGCCCATGTCGAATTTCGCCGGCAGTCGCTGGGGCGCCGGTGCGCTGTCGCCGTCCATGGTGCCCGGCAGGTGCCAGCGCCCGACCGCCACCGGTTTCGACGGATTGCTCACATCGACGATGCGGTAGACCTGGTCGTCCTGCGGATGGCGCGGCCGCAGCTCCGGATCGGAGCAGGCCATGTGCACGGTCTTGCCGTCCATGAACCAGAGCTGGTGGCAGCCGCGCGATTGCGGCCCCGAAGCGTCGAACATCGACACCGAGCGCGGCTTTTCCGGCACGCTGATGTCGAACAGCTCGAAGCCCGCGGGCTTCAGGCCGGCCTGCGAAGTCTGGTAGGCCACCGCCATCAGGTCGCCCGATACCTCAAGGGAATTGGAGCGCATGCGCGCGTGCGGCAAGTCGGTTTGCACCACCACCTTCAGCTTGCGCGGATCCGAGACATCGACCGCGGTGAAATTCTTGGGCGCGCTCTCGTGCGCCAGCCACAGGATGCGCCGCCCGTCGCGCGCGAGCTGCAGCGACATGCCCTCGCCCATGCCACCGTGCCCATTGAGCGTGTGCTGCGCAAGCAGCTTCATGTTGAGGGACATGGGCCTAAGATATCATCTGCTCGCAATGCGCCCGCTTCGCTTTTTCGCCGTTTTTCTCCTCTGTTTCGCTGCCGGCGCCCAGGCCCAGGGCTGGCCCGCCAAGGCGGTACGGCTGATCGTCGCCTACCCGCCCGGCGGCGGCATCGACGTGATGGGACGGCAGATCGCCGAGAAGTTCACTGCCGCCTGGGGACAGCCGGTGGTGGTGGAGAACAAGCCCGGCGCCAACACCATCCTCGCCGCCGACGCCGTGGCGAAGTCGACGCCCGACGGCTATACCGTCCTCATGACGACGGACGCGACGTTCTCCATCAACCCGCACCTCTACGCCAAGCTGCCCTATGACGCGCAGCGCGACTTCATTCCGGTCACGATGCTGGTGCTGCTGCAGCAGATGCTGGTCGCCAACTCGAATTTGCCGTTCAAGAATCTTGAAGATCTGATCACGGCGGCAAAAGCCAAACCCGGTTCCATCAACTACGCCTCCTATGGCAGCGGCAGCCAGCCGCATCTGTCCGGGGAGATGCTCAAGTACAAGGCGGGAATAGATCTCGTGCACGTGCCCTACAAAGGCATCTCGCTCGCCGTGCCGGCGGTGATGGCGGGCGAAGTGCAGCTCACCTTCGCCGGCATCGCCACCTCCACCGGGCCCCTCAAGTCGGGCCGCATCAAGGCGCTCGCGATCGGCGGCGCGAAACGCTCGCCGCTGTTCCCGGAAGTGCCGACTTTCGCCGAGCTGGGCTACCCGGAAGTCGAGACGCACGCGTGGTTCGGCCTGTTCCTGCCGGCGGGGTCGCCGCAGGAATCGGTGTCGAAAATCTATCAGGCGACCAGAAAAATCCTGGAAGATCAGGATTTCCGGCACCAGCAGCTCATCGACAAGGGTTACGAGCCGGTCGGCAGCACGCCGGAGGAGTTTTCGAAATACATTCTTCAGGATCGAGCAAGCCGTGGGCGCGCGGTAAAGATCTCCGGCGCCAGGGCGGAATAACCAAGGAGAAACGCAGATGGCATCGCAGAAAGTCGCACTCGTCACGGGCGCCGGATCCGGCATCGGCAAATCGGCGGCGCTCGCCCTGCTCGGCGACGGCTACCGCGTCGCGCTGGTGGGCCGGCGCAGGGAAATGCTGGAGAAGACCGCCGCCGAGTCCGGCGCCAAGGAGCGGGCGCTCGTCCTTGCGGGCGACCTTACCCAGCCCGCCGTGGTCAAGGAGATCTTCTCTAAGTTAAAGGCCGCGTGGGGGCGTCTGGACGTGCTGTTCAACAACGCCGGTATGGGCGCCCCGGCGGTACCGATGGAAGACCTGCCGCTCGAGACCTGGAAGGCGGTGGTCGACATCAACCTGAATGCGATGTTCTATTGCACGCAGGAAGCCATCCGCATCATGAAGGCGCAGGAGCCCAAGGGCGGGCGCATCATCAACAACGGCTCGATCTCGGCGCACGCGCCGCGGCCGATGTCGGTTGCCTACACCTCCACCAAGCACGCCGTCACCGGTCTCACCAAGTGCATCTCGCTCGACGGCCGCAAGAACGACATCGCCTGCAGCCAGATCGACATCGGCAATGCGCTCACCGAGCTCGCCGCGCGCATGGCGAAGGGCGTGCCGCAGGCCGACGGCTCGATCAAGCCCGAGCCGCTGATGGACGTGAAGCACGTCGGCGATGCGGTGCTGCACATGGCCAACCTGCCGCTCGACGTCAACGTGCAGTTCATGACCATCATGGCGAGCAAGATGCCCTTTGTTGGACGGGGATGAAGGTTCTTCAGGGAATCATTCTTTTTCTTCTCGCGCTAAATGCGACCGCCGGCGACGTCGTAAAGGGCAGGGAAATCGTGCTTTCCCGAGGCGACGGCAACTGCCTGCTGTGCCACGCGGTCCCGGGTGCCGACCGCGCCGCCGGCAACATCGGCCCTTCCCTCGCGGGCGTCGGCGCGCGCCTGTCGAAAGACGGCATCCGCGAGCGCATCGCCGATGCCGGCCGCTTCAACGCCAAGACGATCATGCCGCCCTACGGCCGCACTGGGGGGCTGCACGGCGTGGCGCCGCAATACCGAGGCAAGCCGCTGCTGACGCCGGAGCAGATCGACGACGCGGCGGAATTCCTCGCCACACTGAAATGAAACGCAGGGATTTGTTTGCTCTTCCTCTAATAGTGATTCCAGTAAGAGTTTTTGCGCAGGCACCAAATTCGCATATCAGCACCACCGACCCGCTGGTGTTCTCCTTCACCAAGGGCCGCGACGTCCTGCCGGGAAAGGTGAAGATCGAGCTGCCGGCGCTCGCCGATAACGGCCATTCGGTCGCCATGACGGTGCGGGTCGACAGCCCGATGACCGAGGCGAGCCACGTGCGGGCGGTGCACATGATCGCCGAGAAGAATCCGGTGCGCGACATGGCGGTTTTTTATTTCGGACCAAATTCACCGCGCGCCGAGGTCGGCACGCGCATCCGCCTCAACGGCTCGCAACGCATCGTCGCGGTGGCCGAACTTTCCGACGGCACGTTCTGGTCCGACGCCGTGCAGATCGAGGTGCGGGAAGCCGCCTGCACCGACGGCGGCTAGCGTGGCCATCGCCCGCATCCGGCTGCCCGAAAACGCCAGGCGCGGCGAGACGGTCGAGGTGCGCCTGGTGATCCAGCATCCGATGGAGACCGGCTTCCGGCGCGAGAACGGCGAGCGCGTGAAGCGCAACGCCATCCATTCGCTCGTCTGCCGCTACCAGGGCGCCGAGGTGTTCCGCGCCACCCTCAGCACCGGCATCGCCGCCAACCCGACGCTGCGCTTCTTCCTGCGCGCGGTCGAGACCGGCGACCTGGATTTCTGGTGGCTCGATGACGATGAAATCGAGGGCACGGTAAAAGCTCGCCTGGTTGTGACATGAGATTTGCCCTTCTTCTTCTGTTTCCCGTCATGGCTGCAGCACAAACCAAATCCGGTTTGGATTACGCGAGCGACGAAATCCGCAAGCTCCAGGCAAGCGACGCCGAGAATCCCGGCATGCTCTGGGTCGATCAGGGCGCGGCGCTGTTCGGCAAGGAATGCGCCGCTTGCCACCAAAAGGTCAAAGGCATCGCTGCGCGCTATCCGCGTGTCGAGAAAGAAAAGATCGTCACGCTGGAGCAGATGGTCCGGCACCGCAAGCCCGCCCTGGTCTATGAATCGGAGGAGATGCTCGCGCTGACTTCGTACCTGGCGCATGAATCCCGTGAAATGAAGATGAATACCGAAATTGCCGAAAAGGATATAGCCAGGGGAAAAACCGAATATTTCCGCCGCCGCGGGCAGATGAATCTCTCCTGCTCCCATTGCCACGACGCCAGCGCCGGCAAGAAGCTCGGTGCGGAGACCGTCAGCCAGGGACAGCCGAACGGCTATCCGGCCTATCGTCTCGAGTGGCAGAAGCTGGGTTCGCTGCACCGGCGGATGCGCAGCTGCATGTTCGGCCTGCACGCGGAGCTGCCGCCTTTCGGCTCGGAGCTGCTCAATGAACTCGAGCTCTACCTTGCCTGGCGCGCCAAGGGCTTGCCAATCGAGTCGCCGGCGGTGCGCCGCTAGCGGCGCCCTTCCTTTAGCCGGCGATCAGCTCGCGAACCCAGGCGGCGGTGCGTACGGCGCCGCCGAAGCTGTAGAGATGAACGCCGGCGACATTGCCGGGCTCCCGGCTCGCGCTGTAGCGGGCCACCGCCATGACGTGCTCGCGCGGATCGGTGTGGGTGACGAGCTTGGCAATGCCGGTGCCGAGGTTGCGCAACGCGCGCAATGAGACGCTGACGCCGCAACGCTGCGCATAACGCGCGAGTGCCACCGGATCGGTCGGGCCGGCGATACCGACATAGACGGAGACGCCGGGCGTGGTGCGCGCCAGTTGCGCGCAATAGTCGACGACCCGTGCCGGCGCGAAGGAGAACTGCGTGACGACATAGAGGCCAAGCTTTTGCTCCTTGACCAATTGCAGTTTCCGGGAAAATGCACTTGAAAGAGAAGATGCAGACAGCCTCGGGTGCCCTTCCGGGTAGCCGGCAACGCCGATCTCGAGGATGCCGCAGTCGGCGAGCAGGCCTTCCTCCAGGATCTGCAGGCTGTCCTGGAACGGCCCCTTCGTTTTCGCCTCGTCGCCGCCGATCAGCAGGACGCGGTGAACGCCAAATTTCGAGACTGCCTCTTTCAGAAAACTCTGGAACTCTTCCCGATTCAGAATGCGGCGCGCCGACACGTGCGGCACCGGATCGAGTCCGGCCTGGCGCACTGCCGCCACGGCCTCGAGGGTGCGCGCGAGCGGCAGGCCGGGCAGCGACGGGATGTAGACGCAGGTGCCAGCAGGCAGTTGCGCCGCCACTTCCACGGCGCGATGCAACTCGCGCGGCGCAATTTCGATCGAGCCGGCGACCAGCAGCTCCGCCAGGCGCGAGCGCAGCCCGGACTCAGTCGCGCTTGCGGGAAACGACATAGGACTCGTCGAGGAACCACAGGCTGCCGTGCTTCTGCAGCACCTCGCGCGTGGCGTCGAGGTAGTGCGTCTTGCCGAGCACTTCGGAGAGGCGCTGGTCGTCGATCTGCGCGACGTAGATGGCGGCGTTCCACGCCGCGAACAAAGTGGAGGTGCCGATGGCCGAGGAAATCTCGGAGGGCAGCGTATGCATGTTGTAGCGAAACAGCGAGCGGGCATCCGCGTAGGTGTTGAAGTTGTAGCGGCGCGCGTCCTTGCCGAGCTCTCCCTTCACAGCGCGCAGCAAGTCGTGCCGGCTCTGCGTATAGGGATTCTCGCCCGGCCACACTTTCTGGATGATCTCGATGCCCGGGTCCTGGCCGTGCGAGTGGATGCCGAGCAGGCGCCCGCCCTTGCCGAGCGCGCGCACCAGCGGCGACACCACCTTCTGCGCCTTGAATTCGAGCGGCGCGCGCAGGCGGTAGGGCTGCGAGGCGATCACCATGTCGTAGTCGGCGCGCCCGGCGCCGCGCTTCGGAATCACGTCGTTGAGCAGGAAACGGTAGTCGTCGCGGTACAGCACCAGCGCCACCGGCTGCTCGTACATCGGATTGCCGGACTTCGGGTTGGCCTTGGCCTGCCAGTTCTTGGCGAGGAAGGGCTCGAGGGCGGCAATCTGCTCGCTGAACTCGTGCGAGGTGGTGCCGGTGAGCGCGGCCTCGTGCCAGACCATCGAGGTGGCCGCCGCCACCGCGCGCGGCGTCAGCCAGGGCGCCTCGGTGTAGTACATGTTGGTGACCACCAGCACGGTGGCCGGGTGCTCGAACAGCCGGTCGGCCATCTTGCGCAGGCTGAGCCGCACATCCTCGAGGCTGATCTCCTTGCCGACGATGTAGAACGGCACGGTGGAGAAGCGCCGGTGCATCTCGCGCATGACGTTGGCGAGCACGGTGCCATCGCCCATGCCGGCGTCGAACAGGCGCACCGCCGGCGGCTGCGGGTGGATGTGGCCGAGCTCGAGGCCGACGCGGCGCGCCACCACGTCCTTCTCGCTGCAGGTGTTGACGAACAGCAGGTACTTCTGCCGGTTGTCGAAAAAGCGGAAATTCTTCTCCGGCGCCGGGTCGGCGCGCGCCGCCGCGGGCGCTGGCGCGGGCGCGACGCTGGCGCGAATCAGCGGCATCAGCTCGGGCGGCGCGTCGCCGGCGCCGGAGGAGCCGTGCTTCGCCATGAACAAGTTCACCCGCTGCAGCGTTTCGGGAGTGACTCGCGCGCCGTCGCGCAGGCGGGCGACGAACTTGCCGTCGTTCACTGCCCGGCGGCCGAACGTAGACTCGGCCATGCCGGTGCGGCGGCAGAAGTCCGAGATGCTTCCTAGTAAGGTGGTGCCGCCGGCCTGCATTGCGTCATAGTGATGACCGGGGTGTGGGAGATCAACCACACATTTTGCAGTGCAAAAAGTGGGATGTTGCCCATCCTGATTAATCAATGACTTCCGTCCTCGACCTGATCGGCAATACCCCGGTGGTGCAGGCGTGGCGCCTCGATACGGGCCGCTCGTCGCTCTTCCTCAAGCTCGAGAACCAGAACCCCGGGGGGTCGATCAAGGACCGCATCGCGCTCGCGATGATCGAGGCCGCGGAGCGGGAAAAGAAGATCCAGCCCGGCTCGCTGATCGTGGAAG